>JAUIIQ010000248.1 GCA_030431585.1 Gammaproteobacteria bacterium
GCATCCACATGGAGGATTTCGCTCAGATTCTGGTCAGGTATCCGCAAGACAAATACCGTTCCGCCAACTACCAGCAGATTGGTAGGGTGTTATACGAATACAGTGAGGACGGCTTGGGCGACGCCCAGCAGTTCGCGAGGAGGCTACTGGTCAACATTCTGCTCGCCAATGGCGATGCACACCTGAAAAACTGGAGCGTAATCTATCCAGACAGGATCACTCCCGTTCTTTCTCCCGCTTACGATATCGTGACCACACGGGTATACATGGGAGATGAGAGACAGTTCGCCATCAATCTGGGTAAAGGCAAGGATTGGTACGAGTCGTCAATGGATCAGTTTGAATATTGGGCCGGGAAAGCCGGCATCCCATGGAGGGCGATCAGGCCGCACCTCCTGGACACCATGGAGCGAGCACGTAGTACATGGCCTGACGCTCTCAAAGATCTACCGATGGATGACAGCCACAAAGAAGGCCTGATGGAGCACTGGCGAAATCTACGCCCGGATTTCCACTTAACCGCCGCCAAATAGCAAATGCACGGGATTCAGACTCCCTGGCTTTTTAAGAGAAGACATGTAAGCGCCGTCGCGCGGCACAACAAAGATCCTAACCGGTATATCAGGAAATAAACAACGAGGAGATTCTAACGTTCGAGGCGGCGTTTGCTGTGGATGGCAAAAGCGACTTCGGCCCTGGAGGCACGTTCATCCGGTACGTGGCAGATTTCGTGTATTGGCCGTTTTGGCGGCCGGCCGTTAAACGTGATTACCTTGCTGCCCATTGCTCGACCGGGCTATCAGAATTTGCGTAGGCTGATTCACCACTTCGATCGTTCAGCGACTTTTCATTTCTACTGTTGCACCCAAACTCCGGACGGCATTTACACGCGCACCCACTGCACTCCATCCCACTTTCATCTCTCTAAGGCAAAGGCTGAGACGTGCGCTCACTCATAGTTCGTGCAGTGTGGCATACAGGATCACTGACCTTGTTCGACATTTCTCGACACAGACCCGTTGGCATCAGTTTTTATTGGCCATGCCGGCAGCATCAATCAGGCTGCCCATTAGCAGCAGGCCCGATGGCCGCCCAACACTTTTCCGCTGTAACACACCCTGTATCTGTTACCATTCAAGGTCATAGTCAGCCCGGCACCCACCCCCCATGAGCGGCATTTGCGGCCTACTGCGCTTCGATAACCAACCCGCGGAGTCCGCCGCGGTGAGAGCTATGCTTAAGGCAATGGCCTACCGCGGGCCGGATGGCTTGAACCACCTTTGCACCGGGAGCATTGCTCTGGGACAAGCCTGCCTGCGAACCACGCTTGACTCCGGTCAACAGGATCTGCCTAGGGAGTTCCCGGGGATCCAGATTCAACTGGTATACGACGGCCGCCTGGACAATCGTGGGGAACTGGTCGCAGCGCTTGGGGGGCGCACAGGCTCGGGGGACTCACCCACAGATGCCGAACTGGTGGTTGCAGCCTACGTGAAATGGGGCAACACCTTCCCTCGGTACCTGGAGGGTGACTTCGCCCTGGCTATCTGGGACGGCAAGCACCAGCGTCTGCTTTGCGTCCGCGACCACACGGGCACTCGTCCTTTCTATTACCATTGCGCCCCTGACTATTTCGCTTTCGCCACGGAACTACCCTGCCTGCTGGCCCTTGCCGTTAACAAGCCTGTGCTCAATCAGTCCATGGTTACCCAGTTCCTTGCACAGCTCTGGTTGAACAACGAGGACACTTTCTGGGAGGGGTATCATAGACTTGCCCCGGCGCATACACTCGAGGTTAAGGGTGCTGACCTGCAACTGCGGCGTTACTGGCAGCCGGATTTTCATCGACGACTGCACTATAGCGAGTCCCGGGAGTACCGCAGCCACTACCGTGAGCTGCTCGCCGATCTCGTACGCAGCCAATCCCGCAGCGATCAGGTAGCGGCCTTTGAAGTCAGCGGAGGGCTGGATTCCTCCGCCCTTTTTGCAGTGGCCTCCCATTTGCACCGGCAGGGCAAACTGCCTGCGCCAGACCTTGCGGCCTATACCCTGGATTTTCGCGGCTGCGGTGATGCCGACGAGGTGGGATATGCGCAGGCAGTGGCAGAGCACTGCGCCAGCCCGCTGGAGATTGTGCCGCCCACATACAAACCCCTTGCCTGGTACCGCGAACGAGGCAGGGCGAGGGGTGAATTCTGCGGAGCGCCCAACGGCACTATGTCGCTGGGTTTGTTCGCCCGCGTGGCAGCCTCTGGCAGCCGTGTGCTGATAAATGGCACCGGGGGTGACGAATGGCTGGACGCCGGCAACGCTGCCTACGCCGAGGCCATATCTCGCTGGCGTTTTGCCGCCCTGCCGAGCTTGATGCGTACCCAGGCGCAAACCGACGGCTGGCACTACGCCGTACGGTGCGCAGCCCGCAACACCCTCGCGGGAATACTCCCCACACGAATCAAGGAATTACTGCGACAAGTGCGCGCGAGTGAAGACGAGGACGTGCACAGGCTATCCCCGCAATTCAGGCAGCAGTTACAGCAACTGCAACAACAGCACCAAAACAGGAGCGCTGGACTCCGCTTGCGCGCACCGTGGCAACTGCCCCTGTGGCAGCAGGCAAATAGTAGCCATGCCCTGCTGGCTCATGAAACTATGGAAGTACTGGCCGCCGAGGCAGGTCTGGAACTGCGCCGGCCCTACTGGTCCAGACGGCTGGTGGAGTTCTCTATCAGCCTGCCGCGCCACGTATTGTCCGTTCCCGGCGAGAACCGCAGCCTGCACCGCCTTGCGATGAGTGGTCTACTGCCAGGGCAGGTACTGACCCGGGCAGACAAGGCTGAGTTCTCCGCTGCCTTCCAGGGGTTAACGGGAGCGGCAGCCACGGCGATGTCGGGTGGAGAGCCACGAGTGCACCCGGAGTGGCTCAATACTGAGTCACTGAATGCGTTGCTGGCGGAGAATGCAGAGGCTGAAGATGGCTGCTTGAATTGGGCACTTTGGTATCTGTACTGTTGTGCCGCCGTATCCGGCTAGTGACTTGGCACAGCCCAGGCTTTAGGTTAGATTCCACAGACGGGATATGCCGTATATTAGCAGACCAGCAGAATGACCAAAAAACCTGAAAAGCAAGATGGGGCGGCGCAGAGCGTGGAACGCAAAAGCGCGTATACCAGCCCTCAGCTCACCCGCTTTGGCGCCGTGCAGGGCCTGACTCTGGGTTCCGGCGGCTCCAAAGGCGATGGCAGACTGGGTCATACGCGAGGCGGCAGCGGAATGGATATGACTCCGCCGTCAGCAAGACCGATCAAGTAGTTTTTAATTATCTGTTTCAGCCAGGCGTTTACGACGGGCCGCTGGCGCTAAACTCGATCAATGACGCTCCCTTCTGAACCCATTTCAGTGAACCTGCCAGCCAGGCACCTGTTCCATGACCAGCGCGCCGTTGAGCCAGCGAGTGAATGAGTGACATCCGACCGCTCGCCGGTAAGAACCTTCCTCCAGCTCCGCATGTTGTTGACTATGAACAGCGCTTAAGAATTGTCTTCTTTAATAAACCGCTGCAGTTGCCGCTGATAGGCTTCCTTTTCTTTCTGTAAGGCTTCCTTCTGCTGCATCAGGTCAATCACCATGGCAACAGCAACCCAGTCAATTTCCAGATCCTGGTGTAAACGCACGGCCTTCTTTAGCCAATAGATACTGTCGGTATCAAATACCCATTGCTCTTCACTGGCGTCATCACTGCCCTTGTTCAGTGGGTCGACAATACCGTACTCCACCACCTCAATAACCAGGTGGCTTTGTATCTCTTCCAACTGACAAAGCTCGTAAAATGAAACGCTGAATAATGAATCACTCATGAGCTGGTGCTCCATTCTTTCCTCGGATCAAAGGCGTCGCTCTTTGCCAATTCCTGCCACAGGGACTTGCCCTTCTCGCTGGTGCTCTCCGGCATAACCACTTTTGCGACGGCGAAGAGGTCGCCCGTGAAGGTTTTGGTTTTCAGCCCCTTACCCTTCACCCGCAACTTGTCTCCCGACTGGGTACACGGCGGTATTGTGAGACTAATCCTGCCTTCCAGGGTGGGCACGGTGACTTTTGCTCCCAGGGCAGCTTCCCAGGGCGCCAAGGGCACGGTGATAGTGAGATTGTGTCCCGCTACGTCAAATAACGGATGCGGTACGATATGAATGTGCAGGTACAGGTCACCTGCCGGTGCGTCCCCATAGCCGGGCCTGCCCTGGCCCTTCAGCCGAATTCTTTCACCATCCATCACACCTTGCGGTATT
>JAUIIQ010000249.1 GCA_030431585.1 Gammaproteobacteria bacterium
TTATGTGGAATCCCTGTCGACCTACGCCCGCCAGTTCCTGTCGATGATGGAAAAGCCGGATATGGATCACATCGAGGGCTTGTCGCCGGCAATCTCCATAGAGCAGAAGTCCACCTCGCACAACCCTCGCTCAACCGTGGGCACCATTACCGAAATCTACGACTATCTGCGCCTGCTGTTCGCACGCGTGGGTGACCCCCGCTGTCCCGACCACGACCTCAACCTGCAGGCCCAGACAGTCAGCCAGATGGTGGATACGGTGCTGGCACTGCCCGAGGGTAGTAAGCTGATGTTGCTCGCCCCGGTGGTGCGCGGCCGCAAAGGTGAGCACCTGCACATATTCGAGGAACTGCGGGCAGCAGGCTTTGTGCGAGCACGCGTCAATGGCATTGTGACCGACCTGGACGACATACCCAGGCTGGAGAAAAACAAGAAGCACCGTATTGAAGTTGTGGTGGATCGCTTCAAGGTTCGCGACGACCTGGCACTGCGCCTGGCGGAGTCCTTCGAAACAGCGCTGGGACTGACCGATGGCCTGGCCTCGGTGAGCTATATGGACGGGGACGGGGAAGAGCTCGCCTTTTCAGCGCGTTTCGCCTGTCCGGAGTGCGGGCACAGCATCGATGAGCTGGAGCCGCGCCTGTTCTCCTTTAACAATCCGGCGGGTGCCTGTGGCAGTTGTGACGGGCTGGGCGTCAAACAGTATTTCGACACAGAACGCATCGTGCTGGACGCAGGGTCCAGCCTGGCTGAAGGCGCGATTCGCGGCTGGGACAGGCGCAACGTGTACTACTTCCACATGCTAACCTCCCTGGCGGACCATTATGGCTTCGACATCGACACGCCTTTTGAACAGCTGGATAGTAGCTTCCAGAAAATAATCCTGCACGGCAGTGGCAAACAGGAAATTGCCTTTGCCTATATCAACGATCGTGGCGACGTGTTCAAACGCACCCACCCCTTTGAAGGCATTATCCCCAACATGGAACGCCGCTACCGCGACACAGACTCCCAGTCAGTGCGCGAAGACCTGGCGAAGTTCCTCGCAACACAGTCCTGCCCCGATTGTGGCGGAACCCGTTTACGTCGCGATGCCAGGCATGTTTTCGTCGATGAGAAGACACTACCCCAGATCACCGATATGTCAGTGGGCGATGCCGAAGATTACTTCAATGAGCTGGTTCTACCCGGCCGCAAAGGCGAGATTGCCGACAAAATCCTCAAGGAATTGAGAGCGCGCTACCGCTTCCTGGTAGACGTTGGCCTGAACTACCTCACCTTGAATCGCAGTGCGGAGACGCTGTCAGGCGGAGAGGCACAGCGCATCCGCCTGGCATCGCAGATCGGCGCCGGACTGGTGGGCGTGATGTATATTCTGGACGAGCCCTCAATAGGCCTGCATCAGCGTGACAACGAGCGCCTTCTGAGAACACTCACTCACCTGCGCGACCTGGGCAATACCGTATTGGTGGTAGAGCACGATGAAGACGCCATACGCTGCGCGGATCATGTTATCGATATTGGCCCGGGCGCTGGCGTGCACGGCGGTGAGGTTGTGGCGCAAGGCAACCTGAAAGCGATTATCGACAACAAGCAGTCGCTGACCGGTGATTACCTGTCTGGACGACGCAAGATCGACATACCAAAGAAACGCACTCCGGCGAACAAGAAAAAACAGTTAGTGCTGTCCGGTGCACGCGGCAACAACCTGCAAGATGTGACGCTGGAGATCCCCGTGGGCTTGCTCACCTGTATTACCGGCGTTTCCGGGTCCGGCAAATCAACCTTGATAAACAGCACGCTCTACCCTATCGCGGCGACGGAACTCAATGGCGCCACCACGCTCACCCCGGCGGCACACGACAGCATCACCGGGATGAACCTGATTGATAAATGTATCGACATTGACCAGAGCCCCATAGGCCGAACACCCCGTTCCAACCCCGCTACCTACACCGGCATATTCACGCCAGTGCGCGAGCTTTTCGCCGGCACTCAGGAAGCGCGTTCGCGAGGTTACAAGCCGGGCCGCTTCAGCTTCAACGTAAAAGGAGGGCGCTGCGAAGCCTGCCAGGGGGACGGCGTTACCAAAGTAGAAATGCACTTTCTCCCTGACATTTACGTTCCCTGTGATGTGTGCAAGGGCAAACGCTATAACCGCGAAACCCTGGAGATCCGCTACAAGGGCAAGAACATCAACGAAGTGCTGGAGATGACGGTAGAAGACGCGCTGGCGTTTTTTGAGCCGGTCCCGACTATCGCGCGTAAGCTGCAAACGCTGATGGACGTCGGCCTGACCTATGTCCGCCTCGGTCAGGCCGCCACCACGCTGTCTGGCGGCGAAGCCCAGAGGGTCAAGTTGTCTCGTGAGTTATCCAAACGCGATACCGGCAAGACCTTGTACATTCTTGATGAACCTACCACTGGTCTTCATTTTGAGGATATCAAGCAGTTGCTGGCAGTTCTGCACAGGCTGCGTGACCACGGCAATACCGTGGTCATCATTGAACACAACCTGGACGTGATAAAGACAGCCGACTGGATTGTGGACCTCGGGCCGGAGGGCGGCTCGGGAGGCGGGCAGATAATCGCCACCGGAACGCCTGAAGAAGTAGCAACGGCGAAAGGTTCGTTTACCGGGAAATTCCTCGCTCCCCTTCTCGACAAGAAACGCCGCAAGGCGGCGTGAGGATCTCTCTGCAGGGAACGATCCTGATCAATGGGCGCAATGAGCGCCCTGGCACTACTGGTCCAGCGGCATCAGGCCCCAGTCAGCGTGACCCTCTTCCAGAACCTCCAGCAGTCCTGAATTCATAGCCTTTACGTAGCCTTCCAGGCGCTCGCGTGCCTGGAAGCGATCATCAAACGGTCCTTGCATGGTGCCTTCGCGCGTATGGAAGTACCACTTCCCTTCGTGCTGGAAGAACCGATCCGCGCGAAACCAGGCGCGCTGTTGTTGATCACTGTAACGTTTCGTACTCATTCGTCTATTGCAACCTGAAGCCTAAAGAGCGGCCCGGAAACCCCTTGGTTAAAAACTCATAGTCGAATTCTAGTGTTATCTGGCTGAAAAGGTAATTTGATCTGGCAAAACTGCGCACCAGATCACAGATCACAGATCACAGATCAATACGGGATCACCTATCGCCGCGCTGCCAGCTTTAGATGATGGGCAATCGCCGGCAATTACCCCTGCGGGCGCTGCGCCCGAGCTGCGCGGCCGCTTCACTGTGATCCAGTTAACACTCTGCACCTGGTCAATGCCGTTCATCCGCTACCAAGCCCTTTTATCGGACAGCGTATTGCTTGCGGCCCGATGCGCCCTACACTACGGGTGCGCTAGAAACCGGAAAAGTGAACTTTGCTAGAAATTCGACTGACAACAGTAGCATTAACCGGAAACCGGCCCGGCACCGCCGGCGGTTTCACCATGGTGGAGTTGATGGTGGTGCTCGCTGTTCTGGGTGCCGTTATGGTACTGGCTGCCCCGGGCTACCGAGCGCTTATATTGAACAACCGCATGCTGTCGGAAACCTATGCCCTGCGCGCGACGCTGAGTAACGCACGCGCCGAAGCGCTTGCACGCCGCGCGCCAGTAGTGGTTTGCCCCACCGCGAACGGTACGGCATGCGACACCAGCCGGACGAACTGGGCAACCGGCTATATGACGTTTGTAGATACCAACAATGACATGCTCGCGGATGCCACTAACGCCGACGAGGAAATCATCCAGTACGAAGCCCGTGAAGGCTCAACAACGACCACATTTGACAACCTGGCCAATCGCGTGCGCTTCAATCCGCGGGGGCATGCCCTCAATTCAGAAGGCACCTTTACGTTTTGTGATCCGCGCGGCGCGGAGAGGGCGCGTGCTCTGATGCTAGCACCGGTGGGTTCATTGCGCAGTGCAGTAGACACCGACTCCCCAGAAGATGGTATTGTCAATGACGCGAGTGATACAAATGTCAGCTGTTAGATATCCATTGCCGGGCGCGCGCTATCAAGCGGGTGTCACCCTGATCGAAGCACTGATCACGGGTGTCATTCTCGCCATAGGGATTCTGGGCGTCGTGAGCCTGCTTTCACTATCCAAAGTTTCACAGAACGAAGCTGTTCAGCGCAGCCGCGCAGTCGCGTTGGCGGATGACATGCTGGAACGTATTCGCCGTAATCCCACCGCCGTGGTTGCCTACATGACCGGCTCCACCGGGCTCGAGACGCCGCTGGAGCCCGATATCGCCAC
>JAUIIQ010000250.1 GCA_030431585.1 Gammaproteobacteria bacterium
TTGCGTTTGATCAGCCTGACCGTGCGGCCATGAACAACGACAAACTGCTGGCGACGAATCACTACTTCAAGCTCACCGATACTGCCATTTCACTTTACTACGACAATCAACTGACCGATCTGGCGGCACGATTCCCGCTCAGGTAGGTCGCACCAGCGTCGCCCTGCTCTGGCCCGGGGCGCAGTAGAAACCCGCCTGCCTGCCGCTGGCCAAGTCTACTCAACACACGACGCGAGCCAGTTCACAGAAATACCCGTTGTGGTTGCCAATTCCGCCGATTCCGCTGGTGTAATCCCTTATACTGTCTGCGGGACACCTATTGCAACGGATCACAGTATCCGCGCCAGGATTATGAGAACAAGAAAGCGCCCCGCGCTGCTGACCATGTTGCTTCTCGCAACGCTGCATGTGCAGGCGGATGAGCCCGCCTCAGACGCCAGCCTCTCGGCTGCCGAGCCACCCGCAAACGCCACAGCGGCGGAAGGCGAGCCGCAAGCCGAGCTACCGCGCGCCCGCAGCATTGACCTGGATGAACCGGTTGCAGACCCCGCCGCACTGCCGGGCGAATCGCCAACGATCGACGAGGAGGCGGTTGCGCCTGAAGTCGCCGAGGACGATCTTGCTCGATCCGGTACACCGCTGGTGCTGCTCGGGGTGGAAGTCCCGGCCGCCACGGCTACCCGGCTGGCCTGGCTCCCCGGCGCGTCCTTCGAAGGCATCTCCGTGCCTACACCTGTCCTTGTGGTCAATGGTGCCAGGGCGGGGCCGACACTGTGCCTGACCGCCGCGTTGCACGGCGATGAGTTGAACGGCATCGAGATCGTGCGCCGCGTGATGTACAACCTGGAGCCAGAGGAACTCAGTGGCGCGGTTATCGGCGTGCCCATCGTCAACCTGCAGGGCTTTCGTCGCGGCTCTCGCTACCTGCCGGACAGGCGGGATCTCAACCGCTACTTTCCGGGCAATCCGACAGGCAGTTCAGCTGCGCGCATTGCCTACTCGTTCTTCAACCAGGTGATCCTGCACTGTGACGCGCTGGTGGATCTGCATACCGGCTCGTTCCACCGCACCAACCTGCCGCAGCTGCGCGCCGATCTCAGCCACCCTGAAGTGCTCGCGCTGACGCAGCAGTTCGGCGCCACCGTCGCGCTGCACAGCGCGCGGCACGGCAACACACTGCGCCAGGCGGCCGTGGATCACGGCATCCCCGCGGTGACGCTGGAGACGGGGGAATCCATGCGTCTGCAGGAAGACGCGGTCGATCACGGTGTACGCGGCATACGCTCCCTGCTCAGCAACATGGGTATGCTCAAACGCTCCGGTTTCTGGGGTCAGGCCGAGCCCGCCTACTACCGGTCAGCCTGGGTGCGCGCAAACTCGGGCGGTATTCTTTTCAACAAGGTGGAGCTGGGAGAAACGGTGGACGAGGGCGATACGCTGGGTACGATCACCGATCCGATCACCAATGTGCGTTCGGAAGTTGTCTCCCCCTACGACGGCCGGGTTCTGGGCATGGCGCTGAACCAGGTGGTACTGCCCGGCTTTGCCGCCTACCGCATTGGCATCAAGTCTTCACAGGAGGAGATGTCGGAGCTGCCGCAAGGCGAGGAAACACCCGCGACGCCAAACCCCGAGCTGGAGCCTGACGCAGACCCGGGTCTGGACCCCGCCCCCGAGTTGATCGATGCGGATGAGGACGATGACCTGGCAGCCTTCGACATCGATGCACACCTCGAGGCGTCCGAGTAACCGCGTTCAAGCCGGGCTTCAGCCCGGATAACTGTAGCTCGCCTGCAAACCCAGCGGCAATCCCAGGCCCCAGTAGAGCAGCAGATACGCACTCCACAGCAGCAGAAACAGCAACGAATAGGGCAGCATCATCGCCGCCACTGTGCCGATACCCGCGTCTTTCCTGTAGCGCTGGCAATAAACCACCACCAGCGGGAAGTAGGGCATGAGCGGCGTGATGATATTGGTCGTGGAATCACCCACTCGATAAGCCGCCTGGGTGAGATCCGGCGAGATTCCCAGTTCCATCAGCATGGGGACGAAAATAGGCGCAAGCAACGCCCACTTTGCAGACGCGGAACCAACAAACAGGTTCAGCACGCCGGTGAGCAGCACCAGGCCGATAATGGTCACGGCCACCGGCAAACCCGCCGCTTTCAATGCCGCCGCGCCTTCCAGTGCCAGCAGCACGCCCAGGTTCGACTGGGAGAATGCAAAGATAAATTGCGCGATGAAAAACATGATGACCAGGTAGTACGCCATGGTCTCCATGGCTTTGCTCATCCCCGTAATAATGTCCCGCGCACTCTGCACGGTGCCGGCGCGGTAACCGTAAACGATGCCGGGTATCAGGAAGAGCACGAAAATCAACGAAACAATGGAGCCCATCAGCGGCGCTCCCAGTTCGGTGAGCGATCCACTCTGCCCGCGCCACGGTGAGGATGCAGGGATTGCGGTGGCGGTCAGCACGGCGATGGTCAGCAGCATGGACACGAGAGCAGCGCGCAGCCCGCTGCGCTCTGCATCGCTAAGCGGTGCCATGGAGGGCAGGTTGTCCAGGTCGCCGTCCAGCGAGGTGCCCTTCAGGCGCGGTTCCACGACACGATCCGTTACGAACCAGCCGGACAGGATAATCAGCACGGACGAGGACGCCGTGAAGTAAAAGTTATTCAGCGGGTTCAGCGTGACGCTCGAATCGAGTATCTGCGCGCCGGACTGGGAGATACCCTGCAGCATCGGATCGATCGCCGAGGGCAGGAAGTTGGCGGAGAAACCCCCGGATACCCCGGCAAAGGCCGCAGCGATGCCTGCCAGGGGATGGCGGCCAGCGGCATAGAAGATCACGCCCCCCAGGGGAATCACCAGCACGTAGCCGGCGTCCGCCGCGGTGTGGCTGGCGATACCCACCAGGATCAGCATCGGCGTCAACAGCCAGCGCGCGGTCACCGACAGCAGGGCACGCAATGCCGAACTGATGAAGCCGGTATGCTCGGCCACCCCGATGCCCAGCATCGCGACAAGCACCACGCCTATCGGGTGAAAGTGGGCAAAGGTTTTTACCATCGAGGAAAAAAACAGCACCAGCGCAGCACCGGAAAGCTGATTGTTGACGGTGAGCGGCAGGCCGCTACGCGGATCGATCAAATCCCATTCCACGTAGGACAACACCCAGGACAGGATCCAGACCAGGAACAACAGCGCGACGAACAGGAGTGCCGGGTCCGGCAGACGATTGCCGATTCGCTCCACCGCCGCCAGCGCGCGCGGGCCAAACCCCGCGCTGCTATTTCTCTCCTGCATGCCTGATTCCCGGGCTGTTTTCGTTATTCCCCAACGCAGAAGAGCAACGCTTCCTCGCCGCGTTCACCCGCTGCTGGCAGTGAAGGCCAGCAGGCAACTGCTATTTCTTGACGGCCAGTTCGGCCAGCTGCAGGCGGTGAATGTAACTCTCAATCTCGCGCTCATGGCGGGTGTGCAAATTCCGGTACTCGCAGCCAATGTGCTGCACCAGTTTGCCGTTCAGCTTCTTCTTCTCATAGGCGTTGCGCACCTGGAGATCAACCGGAAAGGGCTCTGCTTCGGGAAGCCTGATACTGCATTGGGTAAAGAGCTCAGTCGCCTCACAGTCCAGCACATGGTCTACATCATCCAGGCGCAGGCCCCCTCTGCTGATGTTGCCGGCAGTCAGCGTGACAACCGCGCCATCAGGCAGTGTGACATCTACCTGCACAGGCTCTCTTACCTGGGTGTCGATACGAAACAGCTCGCGCCGCTGCATGCGATAGTGCTCTGTGGGCAGCGGTGCGACAAACACCTTTTCGCCCTTGTGAACCGCCGGGACGATCTGCTCAAGCAGGAAGCGGACCTTGATACCGCCAGGCTGACCAATCACCGTGCCCGCCTTCAGCTCCGTCAACCTGGCGTTCATCTCTTCCTTGTTCGCACGCTCAAACACGACCTCGGTGTTATCGGACTTCAGCTCGATAACGGAGGTAGGAAAAGAGTGCCGCCCGGAGTCGAGCAGGATGGTCAACGGTTCCCGGTTACGACTCAACTCAATCAGGTTGCTGACAACCTCACTGCGCTTGCGCGTGAGGTACTTATCGAGATTGTCACCCTGCGGTGCGGTCGATTGGCTGTTTTCTTCAGTCAAAGCGCTGTTACCTGAACGCCATGTTGGTTTGCATTCCTGAATTCTAATCTACTTGTGTGTTCAGTGGCACCGTAC
>JAUIIQ010000031.1 GCA_030431585.1 Gammaproteobacteria bacterium
GCGGTCTCGCTCCGGTGACGTAAAGATCAAGATAGCCGGGGCTCCGGTGCGTACCGTTGCCGAGCTCGTGGAGTTTTTGCCAGTACAGGTGATTAACGCCGATAGCTTTAATTTGCTGACCGGTACTCCAAGAGCACGACGACAATATCTGGATTGGGGGGTGTTCCACGTGGAACATCGCTTTTTCCAACAGTGGCAGCGTTTCCAGAGGTGTATAAAACAGCGCAATCAGCTGTTGCGCCGTGGTAAAATGTCCGCCGCTGACTTACCGGTATGGACACGGGAGCTGGCGCAGGCGGGTGAGGCTTTGAGCGACTACCGGGAAACCTATTTCAGGGCGCTGACACCGATTTTCAAGGAAATCATGGCACGCCTGGCACCGTCACTGGACGGACTGGAGTTGCGCTATCACAGGGGCTGGGACAAACAGTTGGACTATGCCAGTGCGCTGGAGAACAGTTCAGGGACCGATGTGGACAAGGGTTATACACATGTTGGCCCGCAAAGAGCGGACATGCGTGTGTTGATTGATGGCCACGTAGCGGCTGATACCCTGTCTCGTGGCCAGCAAAAGCTGGTTGTGTGTGGACTGAAGCTGGCACAGGGCCAGCTAATGACGGACAGCGGTAGCGGGCATTGCACGTATTTGGTGGATGACCTGCCGGCGGAACTTGATAGAGCACATTGTGGCCTGGTTTGTCAGTTGCTGGCGACAATGAAAGCGCCAGTTTTTATAACTTGCGTGCAAAAAAGTGACATAGAGCTGGTGTGGCCGGATCTTGAACAGCCTGATCTGGCCATGTTCCACGTGGAACATGGCCAGGTTGACCAGCATGCAGGCTAAACATGCTTCATACATTTTTCAGACGCTACAACGAGAGTAATTCATGAGTGATGATTTAGAACAGAACTACGACTCCTCCAGCATCAAGGTGCTCAAAGGCCTGGATGCTGTGCGCAAGCGGCCGGGAATGTATATCGGCGACACTGATGACGGCACCGGCCTGCACCATATGGTGTTCGAACTGGTTGATAACTCTATCGATGAAGCGCTGGCCGGGCACTGTAGCCGCATCGACATTGTTATCCACCCTGATGAGTCGGTCACGGTCGGGGATGATGGCCGGGGTATTCCCACTGAGATGCACGATGAAGGCGTCTCGGCTGCAGAAGTAATCATGACGGTGCTCCATGCCGGCGGTAAGTTTGACGACAACACCTACAAGGTATCAGGGGGCCTGCACGGAGTGGGCGTGTCAGTTGTTAATGCGCTCTCTGCGGAGCTGGTACTGACGATCCGTCGAGAAGGTAAGCTCTATGAACAGGTCTATCGTCACGGCGTTCCGGTCGCTCCCCTGGCTGTTATTGGGGAGACAGAAACGTCCGGTACGTCCGTGCGCTTTCATCCCTCATCGGACACCTTTACCAATATAGAATTTCACTTTGACCAACTGGCTAAACGCCTGCGCGAATTGGCTTTCCTTAATTCGGGCGTCTGTATCGTGCTCAAGGATGAGCGATCAGGACAGGAAGAGACCTACAGCTACGAAGGCGGCCTGAACGCTTTCGTCAATTATCTCAATCAAAACAAGACACCTGTTAATAAACCCTTTTATTTTCAGGTAGATACAGAAGATGGCATTGGTGTTGAGGTGGCGCTACAGTGGAATGATTCGTTTCAGGAAAGCATTCTTTGTTACACCAATAATATCCCACAGCGCGACGGTGGCACACACCTGGCCGGCTTCAGGGCGGCGCTGACGCGCAACCTGAATAGCTATATTGAGCGTGAGGGCCTGGCCAAAAAGGCCGCTGTTTCCACCACAGGTGACGATGCCCGCGAGGGCCTCACAGCCATTATTTCGGTGAAAGTGCCGGACCCCAAGTTCTCCAGCCAAACCAAGGACAAGCTGGTCTCGTCCGAGGTGAAAACCGCGGTAGAGCAGGCTATGAACAAGGAGTTCAGTGATTACCTGCTGGAAAACCCGGGAGAAGCCAAAGCCGTGGTGGGTAAAATGCTGGATGCGGCCAGGGCTCGTGAAGCGGCTCGTAAAGCAAGGGAAATGACGCGACGCAAAGGGGCCCTGGACATTGCGGGCTTGCCCGGGAAGCTGGCGGATTGCCAGGAGAAGGACCCGGCTCTCTCCGAGCTCTACCTGGTGGAGGGAGACTCGGCGGGCGGTTCAGCCAAACAGGGCCGTAATCGCAAGTTTCAGGCGATCCTGCCACTCAAGGGAAAGATTCTCAATGTAGAGAAAGCGCGCTTTGACAAAATGCTGGGATCTGCCGAGGTGGGCACTATTGTGACTGCCCTGGGTTGCGGTATAGGTAAGGAAGAGTTCAACCCGGACAAACTTCGCTACCACAGCATTATTATTATGACCGATGCGGATGTGGATGGCTCTCATATCCGCACTTTGCTGCTGACCTTCTTTTTCCGCCAGATGCGGGAGTTGATCGAGCGAGGTCATGTTTATATCGCCCAGCCGCCGCTGTACAAGATCGCCCGTGGCAAGCAGCACCAGTATCTCAAAGATGATGATGCGCTGAACCAGTACCTGACGCAATCTGCATTGGAGAACGCATCCCTGTTTGTTAACCCTGATGCACCGGCCATTTCCGGGGAGGCGCTGCAGGCATTGGTAGATCAGTATCGTACGGTAGCCGCGACCATAGAGCGCCTGTCCCGACTGTACTCCTCAGACGTACTCTGGGAGATGGTTTATGGTGAACCGCTGAAGGTCGACGAGATGAAAGATGAGGCTGTCGTCAACGCTTTCGCCAAACAACTAAGTGAGTGCTTACAAACCTCGTCGGCCAGTACCAAAAGCTATTCTGTGGTGGTGCGCAAGGATCAGGAGCGTCAGCTTTACTACCCGGTGGTCAAGCTGATGGCCCATGGCGTAGAAACTGAAACCGAATACCACCACGAGTTTTTCTCATCCGGCGAGTACCGTAGCCTGGTCACTCTGGGAGGCACGCTCAATACCCTCATTGAGGAGGAGGGGTACTTCCAGCGCGGTGAAAAAACCCTGCACACCCAGCGTTTTGTGGAGGGCCTGGACTGGCTGATGAGCGAGGCACGCAAGGGCTACAGCATCCAGCGCTACAAGGGCCTTGGTGAGATGAACCCCGAACAGCTCTGGGAAACCACCATGGATCCGGAAGTCCGTCGTATGCTGCAGGTCACTATAGACGATGCCATCGCCGCGGATCAGATCTTCACTACCTTGATGGGTGATCACGTGGAACCGCGTCGGGACTTTATTGAGGAAAATGCGCTGTCGGTGGCCAACCTGGATGTTTGATTGAACAATGTCCAGATTCTGGTTCAAACCTCCGGTGCCTCAGGCTTCGCGACAAACCCAGGGTTAGAACAGTGTTGAAGCTGATATTTTGTATTCGCAAAAGAGAAGACCTTACCGAAGAAGAGTTCTTTGACTACTGGTTGAATAGCCATGGGGCCCTGGTGGCCTCTCATGCCACGGCTATGAACATCAGGCGCTATGTGCAAAGCCACGCCAGCGAACGAGATCTTGGACAGATGATCACTTCAGGACGTGGTATGGAAGTACCCGGGTTCGATGGTATAGCCGAAATTTGGTGGGATAGCCGTGAGGACCTTGTTTCGGCACTGGCAACACAGGAAGGACAAGCCGCCAACGCAATACTGGTCGAAGATGAAGCGCGTTTCATCGATCTGGCCAGGTCGACTATTTTCTTTGCTACCGAACACCCCGTGTTTGAGTCCTGACGGCCAACGCGACTTGTCGCGCTGAGCGGCCTATTCGTCGCTCATTGTAGGCACTTCGCCGAAACGCCGTTTCTCTACCTCTTCATTTCACCTAGTTTTACTCCCACAGCAGCGCGGGTCGCTCTTGCGCTGGCACTAAAACGGCGGCAGGCCGCGTAAATACAGGGAGATCAATGATGAATACAAAACCGGTAAAGAATATTTTCTCAGCCATGGCCTTGGGTGTGGCGTCTACCCTATCAGCGAGTGTTTTTGCAGGTGACGTCAATGAGACGGTTGTTCAGGGGCATGCGTTGCCCGCAGTAAGTGTCAGCTTTAACCCTCTTGAATTGGCGACACTGGAAGGCTTTGCTGCGATTGAAAGGCGGATAGAAAGAGCCGCCGAACAAGTTTGCGGTAGCTTGAACATACGCGAGGTTGGCAGTTTGAGCAGGCTCGCTCGTAACAAGGAATGCTATGACAGCGCGATAGCGCAGGCCATGGGTCAGCTGGATATCAGGCGCGTCGCCAGCGTCGACTAGTCGCCATTCTGCCGGCTCCTGCTACCCCTGGTGGGGGCCAACTCGGGGCACTGCTTGCGGAGGCAGTGCCCCATTACCGGTTATCTTGAACATCCTCATGCCGCGCACTGCCTTGGGTGTGCTCAACGGGCGCCGCTGCGTCGGGCGCCGTTGCGTCGGGCGCCGCTGCGTCGGCCGCCGGAGTGTCGGGTTTCGCTGCCTCGGTTTCCAGTTGTGCCAGCTCGATGGCTTCCAGGCGTTCCATTTCAATATCTGCATGAACCGGCTCCAGCTCGCCCAGGTTCTTGCTGGCCTTACTGGATAACTGACGAAAGCGCTCAACCTTACCATGCAGACCCTGTTGTCCGGCCAGCCCCTTAACCGTTTGATTGTAGTGGTTGTTGGCGGCTTTGAGCGTATTACCGAGCTTTTGCAGGCGTTCGGCCACGAGGCAGACCTGGTTATAGATTTCACCCGCCCGGGTGCTTATCTCCCTCGCTTCGCGGTTGCTCTGGTCTATCATCCACAGGTTTGCCACGGTGCGCAAAATGGGCATCAGCGTTGTATGCGAGACCATGACCACCTGCCGCTGATAGCCATAGTTGAAGAGGTCGCGATTGTATTTCATGGCCTCGATGTAGGCCGGCTCCACAGGCATGAACATGAGCACGAAGTCCGGGCTGTCCAGGCCGGACAGGTTGGCGTAGTCCTTGGCGGACAGGTCATCGATATGATTTCGCACTGCCTGTGCGTGGGCTTTCAGCGCGTTGCCCTGCTCCTCCTCTGTTTCTGCGGAGATGGCGCGTTCGTAGTCCACCAGCGATACCTTGGAATCAATCACCAGGCACTTTCGGTCCGGCAACTTGATAACGAAGTCGGGCAGTCGCCGTTTGCCTTCTGCATCGGTATAGCTGGCCTGGGTCTCATAGTGGTCGCCGGGCAGTAGCCCGGCCAGCTCCAGCGTGCGTTCCAACTGCGCCTCACCCCAGTTGCCCGTGGTCTTTTTGTCCCCTTTGAGTGCCGTGGTCAGGTTGGTCGCCTGGGTGTTCATCTCCAGGCCGACTTCCAGTACCTTCTTGATCTCTGATTCAAGGGCCGACTGACCCTTTACGGATTCCGTGTGGACTTCGTTGATGCGCGATTGAAAGCCACTGATCTGCTCTCTAAACGGCTTCAACAGTGACTCCAGCGACTCCCGGTTGGTGGCGGTAAAGTTCTTGCCCTTGTCCTCGAAGATGCGGTTGGCCAGCAGCTCGAATTCCTGTTTCAGGTTATCTCGCGCTTCCTTGAGCAGGCCGAGCTGGTCCTTGTGCTGTTCCTCTCGCTCCTCCTGCTGCGTATGCAGGCGGGTATGCTCGTTCTGCAATGCGTGGTAGCGCCGGTTCACCTGCTCCAGCTCGCGCCCCTGGTCTTCAAACCTGCGTATGGCGTCCTGCAGGCGTGCTCCAAGTTGCTCACGTTCAACCTGCAGAGCCGTCACCTCACGTTGTGACAGGGCCAACTCCAGCTGCGCGGCTTCATTGGCATCACTCATTTTTGCGCGCAGTTTCTCCATCAGGTTCTGGCCGCGCAGTATCCCGAGCAACAGGCCGAAAACGAAGCCGCCCAGCGCAATACTGCCGGCGATGAGCAGTTGTTGAATTTCCGCTTCAGTCATAAACAGTTCCGGTTATGAAGCCGTCAGTTTAAATCAAAGCGTAGCCAGTCAGAGGATTAATTGCGTCGACGCCGTTTCGCGTGTCGCCTTTTCAATGGGGTTATGCGCTGAGCATAGCGTCGGCTGCGGCGGCGAGGTCAGCATAGACAGGTATCGACTCGGGAGCGGTCAGGTTCGCCGTACCAGTTTGTAACTGGGCCTGCGTTGCCCTGCCCTTGCCAGTGAGTACGAGAACGGGCCGGCAATGCATTGCCTGTGCCGCTTGCAGGTCCTTCAGGCTGTCGCCGATAAAGAAGCTATCGGCCACCGCTACTTCCAGCTCTGCCTCCATAGCCTCAAGCAGGCCGGTAGCGGGCTTGCGGCAGGCGCAGCCCTCTGTGGGCAGGTGAGGGCAATAGAAGATACCGCTTATACTGCCGCCCGCTTCTTCTACTTGTCGGCACAGCTCGCCATGGATGGTTTCCAGGTCATCCAGGGTAAAGTACCCACGACTCAGTCCGGACTGGTTGGTGGCGATGGCTACCGTGTACCCGGCGCGGCAGAAGCGGGCAATCGCCTCAATGCTGCCCGGAACGGGCTGCCAGTCATCGAGGCAGCGTATGTAGTTGTCGGAGTCCTGGTTGATGACGCCGTCGCGGTCCAGGATCAGCAGTGGCATGGCTACTTGCTGACCACCAGGTGTGAGATATCCGCGACCTGAAGAAACTGGTCGCGCAAGCGCTTGAGCAGATCCAGGCGGTTGTTGCGCAGGGCATCGTCTTCAGCGTTGACCATGACATCGTCGAAGAAACGGTCGACAGGTTCGCGCAGGCTCGCCAGGCTGGCCAGTGCCTCGCGGTACTCGCCGTTGGCAAGGTGCCCGTCGGCTACCGTTGATAGCGTCTCCAGGTTCTCAGCCAGCGCTATTTCTGCTGGCTCTTGAAGTAAGTTAGTGCTTACTTCACCGAAGCGATGCGCACTGTCCAGTTTGCCCAGAATATTGGAGACCCGTTTGTTGGCGGCAGCCAATGCAGTGGCTTCAGGTAGCTGGCTGAAGGCGTGTACTGCCAGTACTCTGTTACGTATATCCAGTGGCCGGCTTAGCTGGCGCGCCGCAACGGCGCGGAACACCTCCACTGGAATGCCCTCTTCTTCAAACCAGGCACGAAAACGCTCTACCATGTATTCCAGTACCTGCTCCACCGTTCCGGCAGCAATCACACCCTCTGCGTACTGGGCTGCCGCGACGGTGAGACACTCGCGCAAATCAAGGTCCAGCTCTTTTTCCACGATGATACGCAGCACTGCCAGCGAAGCCCGGCGCAGGGCAAACGGGTCCCTGGAGCCAGTGGGTGGCTGGCCGATACCGAAGATGCCAACCAGGGTGTCAAGTCGATCGGCCAGCCCCAGAGCACAAGCGGTCGTGGTTTCAGGAAGGCGATCGCCGGCGAATCGAGGCCAGTACTGCTGGGCAATGGCCGAAGCCACATCCGGTGCTTCGCCGTCGTTGAGTGCGTAGTAGGAACCGGCGATCCCCTGCATGTCGGCAAACTCAAGCACCATCTCGGTAACCAGGTCGGTTTTGGACAGCAGAGCTGCGCGACGTGCTTCCTCAACCGGTGCGCCGACTTGCGCGGCCAGCTCTCCAGCCAGTTGCTGTACCCGCCGTGTCTTGTCAGCCACAGTGCCCAGCTTCTGCTGGAACACGACTTTTTCCAGCTTGTCTACCCGGTCAGCGAGAGGGGTTTGCTTATCGGTCTCGAAGAAAAACGCAGCGTCCGACAGGCGTGGACGAATCACGCGCTCATTGCCGGCAATGACTTGAATCGGGTCTTTGCTCTCAATATTACTCAGCGTGATGAAGTTGGGCAGGAGCTCGCCCTTGTCGTTGACCAGGTGGAAGTACTTCTGGTGTTCTTTCATGGAAGAGATCAGCGCTTCGGCCGGAACGGCAAGGAAGCGCTCCTCAAAGGAGCCGGTAAGCGCCACCGGCCATTCCACCAGGCCGGTGACTTCGTCCAGCAGGTCCGGGTCGATAACGGCAGTGGCCTGCAATGCGCTGGCCTCCACTTCTACCTGGTCGCGAATCATTTGCTGGCGTTGCTCGAAGCTGGCGACAACCTTCGCCTCTGCCAGCGCCTGGACATAATCCTCGGGTCGCTGCAGCACGATGTCGCCGCTGGAGTGAAAGCGGTGGCCCCGGGTGACGTTGCCGGTGGTCAAACCAAGCACTTGTCCGTGGTCTGACTTCTCGCCCAGCATGGCCACAACCCAGTGCACGGGGCGCACAAATTCGACCCGGCTGGCACCCCAGCGCATGCGCTTGGGTATGGGCAGGCTGGCGATGGCCTCGTGGATGATATCGCCGAGGCATTCACTGGTGTCCAGGCCAGGCTCTGTTCGTTGCAGGCCCAGGCGGTCGCCTTTGGGTGTGCTGATGACCTGTAGCTCTTCGGGCGTCAGGCCCTGTTTTTTAGCGAAGCCTGCAGCAGCGGGTGTCCAGTTACCGGCACTGTCTTTAGCCCGGTCGGCGGGTGGGCCGAGCAGCTCCAGCTGTTTGTCTTCACCGCGCACCTGCACGTCGGCTATCTGCACTGCCAGCCGGCGAGGTGAGGCAAACCAGCTGACCTCGCCGTGACCCAACTGGCGCTGCACCAGACCGGCAACGACACCGTCGCGAAAAGACAGGCCCAACGACTTCAGTGCTTTCGGAGGCAGCTCTTCCGTGCCCAGTTCAACCAGCAGCGTATCTGTTGTTGTCATCTACTTGCCCTCCGCCTCTATGCGCCCCAGTACTTCTTTGCGAATACCCTCCTCTGCTAGCGGAAAGCCCAGTGCAGCCCTGGCATCGAAGTAGGCCTGAGCCACACCTCGGGCGAGAGTGCGCACACGGAGAATGAAGCGTTGCCGCTCGGTCACAGAAATGGCGTGTCGGGCATCGAGGAGGTTAAATGTGTGCGATGCTTTCATAACCATTTCGTAGGCAGGCAAGGGCAGGTTTTTTGCCACCAGGCGCAGAGCCTCTTTTTCACAGTGGTCGAAGAAACCGAATAACTGCTCCACGTCTGCCTCTTCGAAGTTGTAGCGCGACATTTCCACCTCGTTCTGGTGGAAGACATCGCCGTAGGTGACTCTGCCTGCGGGTCCGTCGGCCCAGACCAGGTCATAAATACTGTCCACGCCCTGCAGGTACATGGCGATTCGTTCGATACCGTAGGTGATCTCTCCGGTAACCGGATAACACTCCAGCCCGCCTGCCTGTTGAAAGTAAGTGAACTGGGTGACTTCCATGCCATTGAGCCAAACTTCCCAGCCCAGGCCCCAGGCGCCAAGCGTGGGTGACTCCCAGTTGTCTTCGACGAAGCGCACGTCGTGAATGTCGGTATCAACGCCAATTGCCGCCAGGGATTGCAGGTACAGTTGCTGAAACTCCGGTGGTGAAGGCTTCATCGCAACCTGGAACTGGTAATAGTGCTGCAGGCGGTTAGGGTTTTCTCCGTAGCGGCCGTCGGTCGGTCGGCGGCTGGGTTGCACATAGGCGGCGTTCCAGCTCTCCGGCCCAATAGCCCGCAGGAAGGTGGCCGGATGAAATGTGCCAGCGCCTACTTCCATGTCCAGAGGCTGCAATACGACACAGCCCTGTTCTGCCCAGAACTGCTGTAGCTTCAGGATAAGCTCCTGAAATGTAAGTAGTTTGTCTTGGTTTTTTGTCACCGTCTTACCGTGGGGTCGCTGCAAAGGGCGGCTATTATACAGGCTCTTTTGGCGGCATAATACGCGCTCGCCCCGATTGTGAATTTCACCCATGGATAGCCTCAAGGTTGCGCTGATCAAATTGCTGCTGCACCTTTGTGCCGCGCTGCCGATCTCCTGGGCGAGGGCGTTGGGCAGAGCTGCGGTGCGGCTCTATTGGCCCTGGGGCGGTCGCAGTCGCAGGGTCACTGAGCGCAACATCGAACTGGCGTTCCCCGGGGTCAGTGTCGCAGAGCGCGAACGCCTGGCAATCAACAGTTTGTGTGCAACCGGTGAACTGGCCGCCGAGATGGGGCACGTGTGGCTGCGCCCCTGGGAGTCAGTGTTACGCCTGGTGAAGTCTGTGGAGGGCGCTGACCTGATTACGTCTGCGCAGGCAGCAGGCAGAGGGGTTATTGTTCTGGCTCCGCATATAGGCAACTGGGAAGTGATAGGGCTCCACCTGGGCTCATTGGGAAAGGTGGTATCACTTTACGAGCCGCCAAAACTACAGGCCCTGGGGCCCATGATTGAACAGGCTCGCCAGCGCAGCGGCGCAGAATTGGTGCCCACCGATAGCCGTGGCCTGGTGAGGCTGCTGAAGAGCGTTAAAGGCGGCAATATTTCGGGGATATTACCCGACCAGGCGCCAGGCGATGTTAACTCCGGCGAGAATGTTGAGTTTATGGGCATACCCTGCTTCACCCCGACCCTCGCCAGCAACATGATAAGACGAACCGGGGCACTGGCTGTATTTGGCATGGCAGAACGCGTGCCCGGCGGCTTTGCGCTGCGCTATTTTCTCGCCGAAGATGACATTTATGATGACGACACGCTGACATCCCTGAGAGCCATGAATCGCGGCGTAGAGCGCTGCGTGAACTACTGTGCAGAACAATACCAGTGGGAATACAAGCGCTTTCGGGTGAGGCCCAGGCAAGGCCCCGGCGTGTATGACGATCTCTAAGAGCGGAGAATAATGATTTACGGAAAAATTATTGGCGGGATTATCGGCCTGTTCGCACTGGGGCCGCTGGGCCTGCTGTTGGGCGTTTTTATCGGACACTTGTTCGACAGGGGGCTGTGGCAGACACTCAAGTTTGCCTCGCCGCAGAATATCGCCCGTATCAAGGACAGTTTTTTTGAAACAACGTTTCTGCTCTCCGGTTTTCTGGCCAAGGCTGATGGGCGAGTCTCCGAGCAGGAGGTGGCGCACACGGAAGCGGTGTTCGGCCAAATGGGGCTCAATGCGCAACAGCGCAAGCGGGCTATCGCTTTTTTCAAACAGGGCAGCAGTGCCGACTTTCAGCTCGAACCTGCTGTAGCCTCCTTTATGGAGGTCAGCCGCGGGCAGCGGCAACTGTGCCAGACACTGCTGTTCTTCCTGATTTCGCTGGCCCTTGCCGACCACCAGATTGATGAGGCGGAGCACGCCACCTTAAAGCGCATCGCCACTTTGCTCGGTTTCAGTCCGGCGGAGTTGGAGCAGTTTCTGCGTATGGCTCAGGCCCAGGACCACTTCCACGGGTCCGCAGGGTCCGCCACCCAACCGGGAACCAGCCTTGAAGACGCCTACACCGCGTTGGGTGTTGCGCCGGATGTGGACGATAAAGCGCTCAAGCGGGCCTACCGCAAGTTAATGAGCGAGAACCATCCTGACAAGCTGATTGCCCAGGGTGTGCCGGAGGATATGATCAAGTTGGCGACCGAGCGCTCCCAGGAAATCCAGGCGGCGTATGAGATGGTCAAGAAATCCAGGGGTTAGTGGCTTTGTTCGGGCTTGTCTGCGGGACTGAGTGCGATGATCCGGCGCGTAACGTGCTGTGCAGGCCAGTGGTCCGGCTGTAACGCGCCTGGGGCGTCGGAGGCCATGGATGGCCGACGCCGAGCCTGACATGGATGTCTGCTTCTGGCGGTCCCAGGTGCGTTACAGCCGGACCACTGGCCGTTGCCCCCTGAGAAACGTTGATCCTCAAATGCGCCAGAACATCGGCGTAAACAATACCAGTAATGTGAAAACCTCCAGCCGCCCCAACAGCATGGCAAAACACAGTACGGCCTTTGCTGTGTCTGATATAGAGGCGTAGTTAGCGGCCACTTCACCCAGGCCGGGGCCCAGGTTGTTGATCGAGGCGGCGACTGCCGAGAAGGCTGTGGTGAAATCCAGCCCCGTGGCCATCAGCACCAGCATGATGATAATAAAGCTGGTGGTATAGACAGCGAAAAAACTCCACACCGCGCTGACGACAGAAGCCTCCACCCGTCGCCGACCTACTTTAAGCGGAATAATGGCTTGCGGATGGACCAGCTGTTTGAGCTCACGCACCCCCTGCTTGTAGATCAGCATCAGCCGCATTGCCTTCATGCCGCCGCCCGTGGAGCCAACACAACCGCCCATGAAGGAGAACATCAGCAGCATCACCGGCAGGAACGAGGGCCAGTGGGCGAAATCCTGGGTCGCAAAGCCGGTGGTGGTAGTGATGGATACGGCCTGGAATATTCCGTGAACCACACTGTCTGACGGGTCCAGGGTTTCACTGACGATGAGGTAGGCGCAGGTAATGGCGATGCAGATCAACAGAACACTGGAGAAGAAGCGGGTTTCGGAGTCCTTGCGATAAGGCGCGATACTGCGCCGCCGCCAGAAGATGAAATGCAAACCGAAATTGATGGCCGAGATATACATGAACAGGCTGCAGATCATGAGAATGGTATTGCTGTCGAAATATCCCATACTGGCGTCGTGGGTGGAGAAACCGCCGATGGCGACGGTAGAAAGAGCGTGGGCGACTGCATCGAAAGGGGTCATGCCCGCGGCCCAGTAGGCAATCGCGCAAATAGCCGTGAGCGTCACGTAGACCGTGGCCAATGCCTTTGCCGTTTCCGTAATGCGCGGTGTGAGCTTGCTGTCCTTGGAAGGCCCGGGCGTTTCCGCCTTATAAAGCTGCATGCCACCGATACCCAGCATAGGCAACACTGCCACGGCCACCACGATAATGCCGATGCCGCCCATCCATTGCAGTAGTTGCCGGTAGATAAGGATGGAGGTGGGTAGCGAATCCAGGCCAACGATGACAGTTGCGCCAGTGGTGGTGAGCCCCGAAATCGATTCGAAGATTGCTTCTGTGGTGGTCAGGTTCAGGCTGTCCGTGAGTGCAAAGGGCAAAGCACCGAACAATCCCAGCACGGTCCAGAACAGTGACGTGATAAGGAAGCCGTCCCGTATGCGCAGGTCATGCCGCGCATTCATTACCGGAACCCAAATCGCCAAACCCGCGAAAAAGGTGATGCCCAGCGCTGAAAGGAAACCCGGCGCAGTATTATCGTCAGCGACGACTGCGGTAACCAGTGGAATGAGCATGGTGCTGGAGAACAGCATCAGCAGAATGCCAAGGATTCGCAGCGATACGGAGATATGCATGGATCAGAAGAATCCGAAGCCCACAGCGAAGAGCTTCTCCACCGCGCTGATCTGCCGTTGGTCTACCAGGAACAGGATGACATGATCGTCAGTCTCGACCACTACGTCACTGTGAGCCATCAGCACCTGCTCACCGCGCACAATTGCGCCAATGGTTACCCCGTCAGGCAGTTGCACTTCATCCAGCCGCCGCCCTACCACCTTGGATGAGTGGCTGTCGCCGTGGGCGGTGACTTCTATCGCTTCCGCAGCACCGCGGCGCAGCGAGTGAACGTTGCTGATGTCGCCTTTGCGGACGTGGGTGAGCAGGCTGCCAATGGTGATTTGCTGTGGTGAAATGGCGATGTCAATCTCATCCCCGACCAGCTCGGCGTAAGCGGGGTTGGTAATCAGTGTGATCACTTTCTTGGCGCCCATGCGCTTGGCCAGCATGGACATCATGATATTGGACTCATCGTTGTTGGTCAGTGCGCAGAACACATCGTTAGCCTCGATGTTTTCCTGGGCAAGCAGCTGGGGCTCGGATGCACTGCCGTTCAATACGATAGTATGGCGCAGCCGTTCTGCCAGAATTCTGCAGCGCTTGTAAGACTGCTCGATCACCTTGACCTGGTATTTGTCTTCTATGGACTGGGCCAGCGTGGCACCGATATTACCGCCACCAGCAATCATCACCCGCTTGTAGGGTTTGTCTACCCGCCGCAGTTCTGACACGACCGCGCGAATATTCTCCCTGGCGGCAATGAAAAAGACCTCGTCCCCCGCCTCTACCACAGTATCCCCCTCCGGGATAATGGGCCTGTCCTGGCGGAAAATGGCCGCAACACGGGTGTCGACCTTGGGCATATGGGTGCGAATTTCGCGCAGCTCGTGGCCGACAATAGGCCCGCCGTGGTAAGCGCGCACGGCCACTAGCTGAACTTTACCGTCGGCGAAGTCCAGAACCTGCAGCGCGCCCGGGTTGGCAATCAGCTGCTTGATATTATTGGTGACCAGTTGCTCCGGCCCGATAATCACATCAACAGGAATATGATCGCGGTTGAACAGCTGCTCCTGGTGCGCGAGATAATTCGGGGAGCGCACGCGGGAAATCTTGGTGGGCGTATTGAACAGGGTATGCGCCACCTGGCATGCCATCATATTGATCTCGTCTGAGTTGGTGACGGCGATCAGCATGTCGGCGTCTTCTGCGCCTGCCTTGAACAGCGTATTGGGGTGAGAGGCGCCGCCGGCTACGGTACCGATATCCAGTTTGTCCTGCAGGATGCGCAGCTTTGCGCCATCAGTATCGACAACAGTAATGTCATTTTGCTCATTGGCCAGGTGTTCGGCCAGGGTGCCGCCGACCTGGCCGGCGCCGAGAATAATGATTTTCATCGCTTGCGGGCTCAGCTAAGTATGCGGGAACAATAAAGAAAAGCCCTGCACAATGTAAGTGCGGTCGCGGGGAATTGTGCACAATCCCTCTTCCGGCGGCGCCGCCCCGGGCTCCTGCAGGTGGCGTCACTGCTTTTGCAGCAAGGCATAAAACAGTCCATCGGGCTTGTCCCTCGCCGGCAGTAGTTGCCGGCCATGGCGTGTAGCGGAGCCCCAGTTCTGCGGTATAGGCAATACAGTGGTGTCATTATTGCGCTGCAACAGCTCGTCAATGACGGCGTCATTCTCCTCGGTCAGGATCGAACAGCTTGCATACAGCAGCCTGCCACCCGGCTTCAGCAGAGGCCAGAGTCCGGCGAGAATGGCGCTCTGCTGCCTGGCGAAAGACCCGATATCGGCCTGCCGCCGCAGCAGCTTGATATCCGGGTGACGGCGAATGACACCACTTGCGCTGCAGGGCGCGTCGACCAGGATGCGATCAAACCCGGGTTCCAGGTCTGCCGGCGGCTGGCTCGCATCCATGATTCTCACCGAGGCCTGTAACTGCAGGCGCTGCAGGCTTTCCTCTACCCGCTCCAGCCGTCGGGGATCTGCGTCTGTCGCGATCAGCTCGGCACTGCCTGGTTGCAGCAGCTCGAGAATGTGACAGGTTTTGCCACCTGGCGCGGCACAGGCGTCCAGTATGCGGTCTCCCGGACGGGCTGCCAGCAGTGCCGCTGCCAATTGCGCCGCTTCGTCCTGTACGCTGACCAGGCCATCATCGAATCCCGGCAGGTCAGCAACATCGACTGCGCTTTGCAGATAGATAGCCTGGTCCGACAGCAGGCCAGGGTGGGCCTGGATGTTCGCCTCTGTGAGCAGGGCCAGGTAGCTGTCCCGGTCAATGCGAGCTGCGTTGATGCGCAGCGTCATGGGTGGCGCGGCGTTATTAGCGGCAAGAATCTCTTCGGCCTGTTCCGGCCACTGCGCCCGAATAGCCGCGTAAAGCCAGGGCGGGTGTGCCGCGCGTTCGCTCTCTGTAAGTGCTGCCAGCAGTGATTCTCGCTCCCTCTGGTAGCGCCTGAGCACCGCGTTGGACAGACCTTTTGCCCAGCCCTTGTTTAAGGCTCGCGTGGCGCCGACGGTTGCTGAAACCGCGGCGTGATCGGGCACCCGCATAGCATCCAGTTGGTACAGTCCGCACAGTAACAGGCCCTGAACGTCGCGATCCTTTTCCCGCAGGGGTTTCTGCAGTAATTG
The DNA here is from genome assembly GCA_030431585.1 of Gammaproteobacteria bacterium. Taxonomy (GTDB): domain Bacteria; phylum Pseudomonadota; class Gammaproteobacteria; order Pseudomonadales; family Halieaceae; genus Halioglobus. The sequence continues at coordinate 15,660 of JAUIIQ010000031.1, forward strand.
ACGCAGCACGCCCTGCAGACGGGGGGCCTGCCTCAGGCTGCCATAGCACAGCTCCTGCAACAGGCCCCGGTCGCGAGGCGATACGGTCGCCAACGCGGCTGGCAGTACCTGGTTCAGGGACTTGCCCGCGATGACTTCACCGAGCACCTGGGCTGCGTTGGCGCGCGTATCCTGGGCCATCAGTTGCTGGACGACGGTGCACAGAAGCGGGCACCGGAACTGAACATGTCTGCGCTGCCATTGATTACCTGCTCGGCACTCAATGGTTTTGCTCCCGGGAGTTGTAATCGCGTGATGTTGAGCTGCCCGCTGCCGCAACTGACCAGGATGCCATCACGACTGGCGCGTAAAATGGTTCCCGGGGGTTCCGGTAAAGGGGCCGTACCTGCTGGTTGTGCTTGCCAGACTTTGATGCGCTCGCCCTGCAGGTGAGTGAAGCATACAGGGAAAGGGTTGAAAGCGCGGATGGCGCGATCCAGCGCCACCGCGCTGCGTGACCAGTCCAGCTCCGCCTCACTTTTCAGGATCTTGTTGGCATAGGTGGCCTGGCTCTCGTCCTGCTCACAGGCACGCGACTGGTGGGTGGGCAGGTCAGCCAGCACCTGGCGCAGCAGCGGTGCACCCAGTTGTGCCAATTGATCGTGCAGGCTGGCGGCGGTAGTGTCGCCGCCAATGGCGCAGCGAGCAGTGGCGAGCATGGCGCCGGTGTCCAGACCCTCGTCCATTTGCATGATCGTAATACCCGTCTGGGTATCACCTGCCTCTATTGCACGTTGAATGGGCGCCGCGCCACGCCAGCGAGGTAGCAGCGAGGCGTGTACGTTGAGACAACCCAGGCGAGGGGCGTCGAGCACCGGTAACGGGAGGATCAATCCGTAGGCAACCACAATAAGGACATCGGCTTCCAGTCGGGCCAGCCAGGCCTGCTCCGTTGTGTCCCGCAGCGTGGCCGGCTGGCGTACCGGTATGCCGGCCTCCAGGGCGAGCTGTTTGACCGGGCTGGCCTGCAGTTTCTTGCCGCGTCCAGCGGGCCTGTCCGGCTGCGTGTAGACCGTCATAAGTTGGTGCTCACTATCTATTAGGCCCTCTAGATGAGCGGCGGCAAACTCCGGCGTGCCGGCAAAAACCAGTTTTAGTGCCATCCCTCAGGCCCGCCTGCGCTGGTCTTTTTCCAGTTTTTTGCGTATCCGGTTGCGCTTCAGCGGTGACAGGTAATCGACAAAAAGCTTGCCGTCCAGGTGGTCAATTTCGTGCTGCAGACAGATGGCCAGCAGGCCCTCCAGCTCCTGAGTGTTGCTCTCACCCTCCCTGTCCAGGGACGTCACCCGAATCCGTTGCGGGCGACTGACACTTTCATAGAACCCGGGCACAGACAAACAGCCTTCATCATATTCACCCAGCTGGGGGTCCAGCACTTCTACCTCCGGGTTGATGAATACCCTGGGCTCGTTGTGCTGTTCCGATACATCGATAACCAACAGGCGTTCATGCACGTTGACCTGGGTGGCTGCCAGGCCAATACCCGGTGCGGCATACATGGTCTCCAGCATGTCGTCGATCAATTTACGATGCGCTTCGGTAACAGAGGTCACGGCCTTGGCGACGGTGCGTAGTCGGGGGTCGGGAAATTCCAGTATGTCCAGTACTGCCATGGATTCAGGCACTCTTTTTCCAGTTTTTGACGGCCGCGATGAGGTGCGGGAAAAGTAACTTTTTGGCTTGCCAGCGGCACAGCGCGCCAGCACACTGTAGGCTATTATACTGTCTGGGAATAAGGGGTGCCCAGTGGTGACGGCAAGGATCGTCCCTCCGGGTAAGGATTTCCAACGGAGACCGCGCGCGGGTTACAGCCGGCCCGCCGGGGTGTAGCTGCCAGGATCTTCATATCCGGCAGGTGATAAAAATGGCCACGCAGGGACGGAAAAAATGAAAACAAGGTCACTCTCGATCGGGCTGCTATTGGTAACACTGATGTTCAGTGCAGTCCTGCAGGCAGCGGTGGAGTTGAAGGAAGACGTACCGGAGACCTACATCGTCAAGAAGGGCGATACTCTCTGGGGCATATCCGGGATGTATCTCAACGAGCCCTGGCTGTGGCCGGAGCTGTGGGACGTGAACCCGCAAATCGATAACCCCCACCTTATCTATCCCGGAGACGAACTGTATCTGGTCTGGGTGGATGGTCAGCCGCGGCTGCGCATGCGCCGTGGTCGTGACGTCAAGCTGACCCCAACGATGCGGGTTGCCCCCCTGGACCTGGCAATACCTGTCATTCCACTGGACCAGATCGGCGCTTTCTTGCTGCGTCACCGCATTCTGGCGGCGGATGAAATCAACGATTCCGCCTATATTGTTGCCGGCGACCAGGGTCACCTGATCAGCGCGCCGGGAGATTTGATATTTGGCCGCGGGCCGTTTCCGGAGGGTGAGCGCACTTTCGGTATCTATCGCCCAGGTGAAACCTATCGCGATCCTTTCACCCAGGAGCTTCTGGGGTACCAGGCCCAGGACATTGGCAATGCCAAGCTGCTGTCATCGAGCGACGACGAGGTTACCGAGCTGGAAATCAACCGGGTAACCGAAGAAGTACGGATGGCTGATCGCCTGCTGCCGATGGAGGAGAAGGTGATAGATGCCACCTTCCACCCGCGGGCGCCGGAGCGGAAGATTGACGGTGGTTACATGATCGCCGTAGACGGTGGCGTCACGCAAATTGGAGTGACGGACATAGTGGTGATAAACAAGGGCCGACGGGAGGGCCTGGAGGCGGGCCATGTACTGGCCATCTACCAGGCTGGTGAGCTTGTATTTGACCAGGTGGCTAAGGAAAATGTGCGTTTGCCGGACGTGCGCGCTGGCCTTGCCATGGTTTTTGAGTCTTTTGAGAAGGCCAGCTATGCGCTGGTGCTGAAGTCCAATCGCCCACTGAACGTGATGGACAAGGTCAAGAACCCCTAGCGTTCCGACAAGCTATTGCTGACCGGCGCTGCAGGAAGCGGCGCCGCGCACCGGGCCCACTCGACGGGCCCACCCCAACCGACACAACGTCAAGGATGATGTATGAGTGTTGCAGACCCCCGGGGAACGGACGCAGCGAAAGCGCCCGGTACCCATGAAATATCGCTTGGCGACCATCGCTACCCTGCTCTGCTCAAGACCATAAGCGATCCGCCACACCGCCTCTATGTCCGTGGGGACCCTTCCCTGTTACAAAAACCGATGCTGGCCGTTGTGGGTGCGCGCAAGGCTACGGCGATGGGGCTGAGGCTGGCTGAGCAGATTGCTGCCGCGGCCTCGCGCTCTGGTTTGGGTATTTGTAGCGGTCTGGCGCTGGGTATCGACGGCGCGGCGCACCGTGGGGCGCTTGCCGCAGGCGGCGACACCGTAGCAGTAATGGGCACTGGACTTGATTGCATATACCCTGCCCGGCATCGACAGCTGGGCGAAGAAATTGCCACGGCCGGGTGCCTGGTGACGGAGTTTCCGCCGGAGACGCCGCCCAGGCCGGGGAATTTTCCCCGGCGTAATCGTATTATCAGTGGTCTGTCGCTGGGAGTATTGGTGGTGGAGGCAGCCCTGCCTAGCGGCTCGCTAATTACCGCGAATACAGCTGTCGAACAGGGCAGGGAAGTATTTGCGTTGCCCTGGTCTGTCGCCCACAAGGGCGGCGCCGGTTGCCTGCACCTGCTGCGCGATGGCGCCAAGATGGTGCTTGAGGTGGAAGATATCATCGAGGAGCTGGGGGCCCTGCACGGCTTGCAGCTGTCATTGCTGGGGCAGCCCGAGGGACACCGGTCCGCCGCTTCAGAGGACTCAAGGCTGCTTGCCCTGCTGGGTTACGAGGCCAGCAGTGTAGATCAACTGGCGCAGGCCTCGGGTATGGCTACGCGTGAGCTCATGTCGCAGCTTTGCGAGCTGGAGCTACAGGGTAAGGTGATGCGCTGTCCTGGTGGGTACATCCGCTGCCGGTAACGCGTTTCGCTTGCCATGAAGCGGACGGTTGGTTAACTTTTCGTGCTTTCATTAACCGGGTGTGCCCATGCGTCCTTCTGCCCTGCGTCTTGCCGCTGCCGTCAAAGCTCTGCGTAACAACGGTGTCGTTGCCTGCCCTACCGAGGCGGTTTGGGGGCTCTCCTGCGACCCGGACAGCGCGGATGCGGTGGCGCGCGTGCTTGCTTTGAAGGGCCGCCCGGTGGACAAAGGGCTTATTCTCGTTGCCGCCAGTGAGAGCCAGCTAGGTTTTTTACTGGCTGGCCTGCCACAGGATCAACGCGAAAAACTGCGCGCTAGCTGGCCCGGACCCAATACCTGGCTCGTGCCCCACCGCAACCGGGTGCAGCCCTGGGTCCATGGCAGTTTCGAAACGGTAGCTGTGCGAGTCAGCGAGCATCCCGTTGTACGTGCACTGTGTGAGGCATTTGGCGGACCATTGGTATCCACCTCAGCCAACCCCGCTGGAGCCCAGGCTGCGCGAGCCGGCTTCCAGGTCCTGCGTTATTTCGGCGGCGAACTCGATGGGATGTTACCCGGAGCAGTCGGTCGCGCCGGCCGTCCCAGTCAGATTCGCGATCTGAAAACGGGGGAAGTGATCCGCGCCTGAACCCACCTCGCCTATTGTTCGGCGAGGTGGGTGCGTATAATGCAGCCGCTCTTCGCAATCAAACAAGGCGTGATATGCAGATCGATCAGGTTAAATCCTACCTCCTCTCGCTGCAGGATGAGATATGTGCAGCACTCACTGAGGAAGATGGTGGCGCAGAGTTCATCACCGATACCTGGCAGCGCGAGGAAGGTGGTGGCGGACGCAGCCGGGTGCTGGCTGAGGGAAGTGTCTTTGAAAAAGCAGGGGTCAATTTTTCTCATGTAATGGGCGCCAGCCTGCCGCCCTCAGCCAGTGCATCACGGCCAGAGCTTGCCGGCCGCAGCTACCAGGCGATGGGCGTGTCTCTGGTGATTCATCCGCGAAATCCCTACGTGCCCACTTCGCATGCCAATGTGCGCTTGTTTGTCGCTGAGAAAGAAGGTGCTGAACCAGTATGGTGGTTCGGCGGTGGCTATGACCTGACTCCTTACTACGGCAACCGCGAGGATTGTATTGCCTGGCATGACGCAGCGTACCGGGCCTGCGCGCCTTTCGGTGAAGATGTGTATCCGCGCTTCAAACAATGGTGTGATAAGTACTTTTACCTCAAGCACCGCAAGGAGCCGCGAGGAGTTGGCGGCCTGTTTTTCGACGACCTCAACAGCTGGGGCTTCGACCGTAGCTTTGCCTTTATCCGCGCTGTGGGTGATTCTTTTGCAAACGCTTACCTGCCAATAGTGGCCAGGCGCAAAGATACGCCCTATGGAGAAAGGGAGCGCCAGTTCCAGCTGTATCGTCGCGGCCGTTATGTAGAGTTCAATCTCGTATTTGACCGCGGTACGCTGTTTGGGCTGCAGTCAGATGGCCGTACAGAAGCAATTCTGATGTCTCTGCCACCGCTGGTGCGCTGGGAGTATGACTATCGAGCGCAGCCCGGTACAGCAGAGGCTGAGCTGACTGACTATTACCTGCAGGATCGCGACTGGCTGGCAGAGGCCGGCTCATGACGAGCGTGGACAGATATGCTGTTTTCGGCAACCCGATCAAGCAGAGCCGCTCGCCGGCAATTCATGCTGCTTTCGCTGAGCAGTGTGGGCAGGCTATGCAATATCGCGCGGTACGGGTTGCACCAGACGGTTTTGCTAATGCGGCAACAACGTTTTTTGCTGGCGGCGGCAAGGGCCTCAACGTAACGGTTCCTTTCAAAGAAGATGCCTTCCGTTTCGCCAGCCGCTTGAGTGATCGCGCCAAGCGGGCCGGGGCTGTCAATACGCTGACGCTGGCGGCCGACGGTGGCATCGAGGGCGACAATACCGACGGCGTCGGCCTCGTGCGTGACATGGTGGCGAACCTGGGTTGGATGGTACAGGGACTGCGCATACTCATTATTGGTGCAGGCGGTGCCGTACGGGGCGTTCTTGAACCCTTGTTGCGTGAACGCCCCAGCGAGATACTGATTGTTAATCGCACTGCTTCCCGGGCAGAGCAGCTGGCTGCGGAGTTCAGCGATCTCGGCGGAGTCAGTGGTGGTAGCTACGCGATGATTGGCGAGCGCCAGTTTGACCTGGTGATAAATGCGAGCAGCGCGGGGCTCGCTGGCGAGATGCCCGACGTACCCAGTTCCCTGCTGACGGAACGCAGTTGTTGTTACGACATGATTTATGGCTCGCAGCCCACACCTTTCATGCGCTGGGCAGCCAGTCATGCAGCCTGGTCGGTAGCAGACGGCCTGGGTATGTTGGTAGAACAGGCCGCACAGTCCTTCTATATCTGGCGGGGGCTGCGTCCCGAGACGCAGAGCGTGATCAGCAGGATTCGCCAGTCCATGGACGCTGCCTGACGCGTCGCCAGGGGGTGCTGTCTGAGCTGGGACAGCGCTTTATCGGCTGGCCTGCAACTGGGCAATATGCTGGTCCTTCAGCTTCACGTAGTTTGCCGCCGAGTAGGTGAAGTAGTCGCGCTCCTTCTGGCTGAGTTCGCGCATCTCACGAGCGGGGCTTCCGGCGTACAGGTAGCCGCTGCGCAGTGTTTTCCCGGGGGTGACCAGCGCGCCGGCAGCGATCACTACATCGCTTTCAACCACGGCGCCATCCATAACGATGGCACCCATACCCACCAGCACCCTGTCCCCGACGGTGCAGCCATGAAGTATGGCCCCGTGGCCGATGGTCACGTCTGCGCCGATATCCAGGGGAAAGCCATCCGGGTTGTAGGGACCGGCGTGAGTGATATGCAGTACGCTATTGTCCTGCACGCTGGTGCGGGGCCCAACAGATATGCGGTGCATGTCGCCGCGAATCGATACCTGTGGCCACACTGAAACATCGTCCCCGAGGCTTACATCGCCAAGCACTACAGCACTGGGGTCGATCAGGACTCGCTGTCCAATGTGAGGCGAGGAGTTGTCGAAGTCACGCACACTGCTGCGGGTATAATGATCCATGATGCTCTCTCATTGTTTTCCGGGCTGTTACAATAGCGACAGTAAAAGCGAGTGACCAGACCCATGGCTGACAACATGACACCACATCGGCGCCGCTTCATCGCCGGTGCCGTTTGCCCGCGATGCGGGGAAATGGACAAGATTATCGTTGATATGGATACCCAGACCCGTGAATGCGTGGCCTGCGATTTCAGCGAGGCGCGGCCCCAGGATGGTGCGGCCAGCGAACTGCCTACCCGGGTGAGCCGTGCCGCGGCAAGGCGAGTGGAAACCCCCGCCGAGACCATTACCCTGATCGATCCCGCGGACGCCGGAGATTAGCGCCCAAGGCGCAGCCGAATCGACTGGTTGGCTGTGGTCAGGGCGCTGCTGTAGATCAGTGTTTCAGGTGCCGCTGCCGTTTCGGAAAGCTGCCTTACCCGCTGCCACACGTATTCCCGCTGCAGGTGCTGTGACGCAGTGAACTGAACCAGCTGTTCCAGTCGATTGGCGAGCTGCTCACCAAGCAGGTAGTGCACAATCAAGTTCGCCTCGGTCATATCAAGCGGAAGCAGTGGACGATGCAGGTGGCGGATATGGTGGTCATTAACCTCCTCCAGTAGCCGATGTGCAAGGAACGCTTCATCCAGCACCGCCTCCAGCCCGCCGTCCTCAGGCAGGACATCCGGCGGCTGCAGAAAATAGTCCTCGGCCATATGCAGGAACGGGGCGGCATAATCGTAAAAGTCGAGACGTTTGCTGACAGCCGTCACCAGATTGAGGCTCCCGGGCACGCTTTTTGTGTAGTTGATGACGAAGGTCATCAACGCGTCCAGTGGGGTTGTTTCCGGCAGCACCAGCTTCTTATGCAAGGCTGGCAGGTGCTTCTTCAGCCGCGCACGCAAAGCACCGGTTTCCCTTTCGTGAGTGAGGGCGGTGGCGATGGTCTCGTTGATGCCGGCTGTCGTCATGGTTGCGACCGGTTTTTTATGGAATACGCATCAGGCTGTATCACTCAGGCTAGTACAAACCAGCAGAATCGCTACCCCGTTGGCTCGGCCAACCATTTACCGGCGATGCTCAGCTGCACGAAGCAGTAGTAGAGGGTGACTC
>JAUIIQ010000251.1 GCA_030431585.1 Gammaproteobacteria bacterium
GGCACCGAGAACCTGGTGAAAAGATCCTATTCGGACACGCTGCCCGGCGGCTCGGTTACCTGGGAGTTCCTGGAAAATATGCAGGTGCGCCTGGCCTATTCAGAAACCGTCAACAGGCCCAGTTTGCTGGAAATCACCGGGTCTACCCTGCGCAATCCCGAAGACCAGAACCTCTACCGGGGTAATGTTTTTCTGGAGCCCGCCGATGTAGAGAACTTTGACCTGCGTTGGGAGTGGTACTTTGGTGCCGCAGACGAGATGTCCCTGGGGCTGTTCCGCAAGGACTTCACCAATCCCATCGAGCTGGCGAAAATTCAGGCCCAGGGTGACATTTTTACCTGGTTCAACGCTGAGGAAGCCGAACTGGAGGGCATGGAGTTCGATATCCGCAAGGATCTCTATTTCGGTTCCTGGTTCGACCTCAATCCGGTCTGGGACGGGTTCCGCGTTTCCGCCAATCTATCCTGGATTGATTCTGAAGTGACCTTGCTGGGGAGTGGCGAAACTGCAGCGGACGTGCCGCTGACCGGCGGCCGCCAGATTGCCCCCCTGTTCGCCAACAAACGTCAGATGACGGGGCAGTCAGATTTGCTGGGGAATGTCCTGCTCTCTTTCCAGGATTACGATACTGGCCTTGTCGGCAGTATCGCTTACAACTTTACCGGTGAGCGTATTGTCCTGGTAGGCGACAACAACTCGCCGGATATTGTTGAGGAAGATCGCCATCGCGTAGACCTGCTGCTGAAATATGCTTTCGAGTGGCAAAACGCTCAGCTTGAGGTGGAGGCCAAGGCGGCCAATGTATTGAATGCCGAGGTTGAGTGGACTCAGGGAGGGCAGCTCTATGAACGCTGGGAACCGGGCGTCACCTGGAGCATTGGGCTCAAAGCAAGCTTTTAGTAACGAACGGGGGCATTGAATGCCCCCTTTTACATCTGTTGCGGCGATCAGGCTCCAACGCTGACCAATTCTGCTTTGCTTGAGCCGTTGCTGTCCTGCTGGTATCGGTACTTCACGGCACTGCCGGATCGGGCGTCTTCGAGGCGTGGGTCTGCCGGGAGTTTGAACTCCATCTTTTCACCGCGGCGCACGCGACAGTTGGCGTCCTCGTCGTAGCGTGTGGCAGAGTGGAACTTCACGTCGGTCTGTTCCTGTCCCGCCTCGCCGGATTTGTACACCGTACCTTCAAGCAGGCAGTCTTTTTCCGCTCCAGCCTGTGCCGCACCCGAGGCGACCATCAGCGTGAGTGTTATTGCAGCTGTCCTTAGAGTTCTCATTGCTTGTATCTCCGTTAATACACCGGAACAGGCTCAGCTGCCTGCCACCGGGAGAAGCGCCGCCAAGCGGGCTTCTGCATTCTTGCGTTATAACGCCGTGACAGGTCAGTGTCAGGCAGTGGTCAAAGGATAACCAGAAAGATGTTCAGGGTTCTATCGTTGTCATAAAAAATTCACAATCAGGTCATACAGGTGTAACAAAGTTATATGTCACTCCGCTGCCTGCCTCCAGGGCGGCGCAGCGTGTAAGAAAACGGTCATCTTGTTGTAAGAATTCGCCTGTAATGTCGCGGGATGGTCAGGCAGAAAGAATGCCTGAAGATTGTAATAGTTAATAGAATCAGCGACTTATGCGAAACTCTCTGCTCGTCAGTTCATTTTTCCTGGCACTGGTGTCACAGCAGGCATCCAGTCTCTCCCTCGCACCGGAAGAGTTCAGTGCATCCCGCGAGCTGGCCTGTGTGCTTGCAGAGCAGTCGCTGGGATACCTGGACGAGAAAGAGTACGGCGCGCGCACGCACACTGTGCTTGATGGCTTCGGTGAGGGAGAAAGAGACAATATACTTGCCAAGGCGCTGGGTTATGTTGACGGCCTGATGTTTGCAGTTGATGACAGCGATGCAGAGCAGGTCAGCGACCGGCTGCGAACGTTTGTGCAGAGTAAGTCCTGTGAGCACGGCGGTTATTACCGCGCAACAGTCAGCCTGTAGGCAGACTGCCTGGCCCGATAGCCCGGTCTAGCGTTTACCGCCATTACATACTTCACGAAAGCCAGCGGCGGTAAACGGAATCATGTGATCGTAGGCGGCGCGGAAGTCACTGGACTGGCATTTTCCCCCGGAGAGCTTGTCGATGCGCCCTGTCTGCGCGAGGGTTAGCGTCAGGGCACCGGAGAGATTGTGATAGCACCAGTACAGGTCCTCGTCTCGGGCACCGGGAAGCGCCCTGCGCAGCGCCTCAATGAACTCGAGTACCAGTTTGTCGAATAATTTCGACATCATTTTCTGGCCCCAGTAAGGCGAGTTATTCACGTAGGCTATCAAGGCTAGGTAATGGGTCCAGCCCTGGTCGCCGGTCTCCTGGGCTATTTCCAGCGGCCGTAAAAAAGCCTCTATTATTTGCTCCACATCGGGCCCATCCGGGCCTGACTGGTCCTGGCAGCTGCGCAGTGCATTCAGCCGCGCTTCGTTGAGCTCTACTGCACGCCGCTGGAATACCGCGTTGAATAAATCGAGCTTCTTGCCGAAATGGTAGCTGGCAAGCGCTACATCCACGCCTGCGCCAGTGGCTATCTGGCGCAGGGTGACGCCGTCGTAGCCGCGCTGTGCGAACAGTTCTTCGGCGACGTCCAGGATGCGTTCGCTTTTTGGGCTGGGCGTTTTTCTGCTCATGTATATCCCCGTCGTTTTCGCCGTCGAGATTATCATAGTTGTAAATTCAACGCTTGTTGAATATGCTGCTGTGCAGATAAATGACAAGAAACGACAGGTGGTTTATGACTCCGGACATTTTCAAGTACGTTCTGGTGGCGGCGTATGCGTTGCTGGTGTATTGGCTTTCCTGGCTCGGAATGCGCCGAACCCGTTCAGTTGAGGGGTTCTCTATAGGCAATAAGGACATGAGTCCCTACATTGTCGGCATCACCCTGGCAGCCTCAATATCCTCCACCGCAACATTTGTGATCAACCCCGGTTTTGTCTATGTCCATGGCCTCTCTGCCTACCTGCATTATGGCGTCGCCGGGTCACTGGGAATACTGACTGCATTTCTGGTGCTGACCCGTGGTTTCCTGCGCCTGGGAGAAAGTAGCGCTGCCCTGACCATCCCCCAGTGGATCTACTACCGTTACAATCACCGCGGTTTCAGTCTGTTCTTCGCCTTCATCAATCTGTTGTCGATCACCTTTGTGGTGCTGATTCTTGTCGGTTGCAGCTTGCTGGTAACGGGGCTTTTTCCAGTGGAGCAGAAGACTGCGTTGATCGTGGTGCTGGTGTTCGTGTTTTCCTATGTGCTGATGGGCGGAACCTATGCTCACGCCTATACCAATTCCCTGCAGGGCGTGATGATGATGCTGGTTACCGCTGTCTTGTTTGTGCAGGGCTGGAAATACTTCAACGGCGATTTTTTTGGCGCGCTGCAGAGCATCGGCAGCGAGTATGCATCCGCTTTCAACAGCGGCAGCAATCTGTATTTTGATTTCTTCTCCGTGTTCATCAGTGGCTTTGTGATCACGTTCGCCCTGATGCTGCAGCCGCACATTCTCACCAAGGTGTTATATCTGCGCAGTGAGCGGGATATCAACAAGTTTATCGGCACTACCGTAGTGGTAGGTTCCCTGTTCATGCTGATGCTGATGATTGGCTTTTATGCGCGACTCTCCGGTCTGGAGGTAGAGGCCCAGGACACGGTGGTCCGTGAGTACCTGTTGCAGGAGTTTGCCACCTCAGTATGGGGAGAGTATGTGCTGGTGTTCATTTTTATCACCCTGCTGGCAGCGGGCATGAGCACACTCGACGGTATCCTCGTTTCCCTGTCCGCAATGGTGGTCAATGATATTGTGCATCCGCTCTTCGGCGACAGGCTGGATGGGCTGGTGTTGTCCCGTTGGGTGCTGGTCGGCGTTGGTGTGGTGGGCGTGACGCTTGCCTGGAACCCGCCGCCGCTTATAGGCCTGTTTGCACAAAAAGGCGTTTACGGACTGGCGGCCGCGTCACTGGTGCCGGTGCTCTTCGGCGTGCTGGTGCGCCGTCATATTCCACTTTGGGTGGTCGTGGGCTCCGCGGCAATCGGGCTCATTCTGCACCTTGGCTTCAATACTGTCGGTGGAGTCGAAAATCCCGCTATATCAGCTACCTACGGTATTTTCGCGTCACTCGCGTTCGGGCTGCTGGGTCTCTTGCTGACGCGCAATTC
>JAUIIQ010000032.1 GCA_030431585.1 Gammaproteobacteria bacterium
GGAATGGCGCGAGACAGTGCTTTTCTGGCTCGCAACTGACTGAGGGGAACCCGGAGGGTCGAGGTGATCAAACGCTGAATTCAGGTGCTCTCCCGGCGACCTGGAACGTCTCAGGGAGTATAGGTGGTGGATAGTGATGTCGAAATGGAAGGAGGAGGCCACGAATGGGGTAAGCCTTCCGAGGGCGTGGAAGTTTGTTTTCAACCGAGGAAGGCTTACCCCATTTGTGGTCTCCGCTTTGTTTGAACGCCTCATTGTTTGAATAGGTCATTCCCCGCTAATGTGCGATGGACCTTTTTTCCGCCTCGCAGGAGCACCCCGGCTAACGGTGACCCACGCCGGGTGCGCTCGCGTATACTTTCACTCATTGCATCCATAACCGGCTCACCCCCACATGACGCAGCCCACGCCCGCTTCGGCAGACGCACCGCTGGACATAAAGACACTGGCGGCATACGGCAGTCTGGCGTTCCCCATGGCGGCCGGGTTTATCGCGCTGCAGGTGATCGTTCCTACATTTTATGCCCAGGCTTTGGGGCTCAGCCTCAGTGCTGTCGGTGGCATTCTCCTGGTGGCCAGGCTGTGGGATATGGTCACTGACCCGCTGGTAGGCTTTCTCTCCGACCGCACGCCCGCCCACTGGGGCCGGCGCAAGCTATGGGTGATTGCCAGCGCACCCTTGATCGGTGCCTCCGTGTGGCTGCTGTTTAACCCGGTGGGCGAAGTGAGCAACCAATATCTGCTGCTGGGCGCCATGGCCATCTACATTGCCGGCACCATGGCCCTGGTACCCATCAATGCGTGGGGCGCCGAACTATCCAGTAACTACCACCAGCGCAGCCGCGTGGCAGGCTCGCGTGTTGTATTCGGCCTCGCGGGTACCATGCTTGCGCTACTCCTCATAGACAACAGCAGCAATGCCGCGCTGCAGACATCGCTGACTGCCATTGCCGTGTTGGTGTTGGCAAGCCTGGCCATAAGCGTACCCGTGGCCACGCGATGGGTCCCCGACAACTCCCTTGCCAGACCAGAGGGTAATAACCTGCGCGGGGCACTGAGCCTGTTGCTTGACCCCTCGCCTTTTCGCCGCTTACTGCTGGCTTTCCTGCTTAATGGCATCGCCAATGCCATTCCCGCTACTCTTTTCCTGCTCTTTGTCACCCATGTTCTGGGGGCACCTGGCCTGGCTGGCCCCATACTGTTGCTGTATTTTTTGTGCAGCGCGATTTCCGTTCCGCTTTGGGTGCGCGTTGCCCGCCGCTATGGCAAGCACCAGACCTGGTGTGCCGCCGTCAGCATGGCCTGCGTGTTTTTCGTCGGTACCCCTTTTCTGGGTGCGGGCGACACCGCCTGGTACGTAGCCATTGTGGTGGGCACCGGACTGATGATAGGCGCAGACCTGGCACTGCCGAGCGCCATTAATGGCGACCTGATCGAATGGGACGCCCACGAAAACGGCAAGCTGCGGCCCGGGCTTTTTTTCGCGCTTTGGGGTACCGCATCGAAACTTGCTTTCGCGCTTGCAGTTGGCCTGGTATTTCCTTTGCTGGATCTTATCGGCTTTGACGCCGCTGGCAGCAACAGTGCAGAGGACCTGCGCATGCTGGCAATACTCTACGGGGGCCCCAGCATACTGTTCAAACTTGCCGCCGTGGCGCTCATGCGCCGCTTTCCCATAGGCGAAGTCGAACACAACCGCCTGCGTGCTGCACTGGCGGCCGATCAATCCGCGGCCGGGGGATAAGAGTGCTGGAGGAACTCCCCACCTATTGCCCCTGCTGCGGAGAGCCTATCACTCTGCTGGTGGATGCCTCGCTGCGAGAGCAGGAGTATGTCGAAGACTGCGAGGTGTGCTGCCGACCGATGATCGTGACAGCGACCCTCTCCGGAGACCTCGTGCAGCTCGCTTTGCGCAGCGAGGACGCCTGACGCGCGCTCACTTCTGGGGAATCGGCCAATCCGCTGCGTCCGTCACGAACTCGGGCTGTGCGGGCTGGCTGCCCTGCCATTTCTGCACAAACAAGCCCTGCGGATCATGCTGCTGAGCCTGCTTCTCGAGGTTAAAGTGTCGACCCCCTCGTGGGTCAGCGCCAACGCCTGCAAGATACTGCCAGTTGCCGTAGTTGCTGGCCACATCAAAATCCAGCAGGTGTTTTTCAAAGAACGCGGCGCCGTAGCGCCAGTCCAACCCCAATTCATTGACCAGGCAACTGGCGGCTATCTGCCTGCCGCGGTTGCTCATCCAGCCGGTTGCCACCAGCTGGCGCATTAGTGCATTAACCAGCGGATAGTCGGTGCTGCCGCTGCACCAGCGGGCATAACTGCGCGGTTCAAAGGTGCAATTGTGCAACCGCTTCCTGCCGCCTGCGGGCCGCAGGCGGAAGAGGCTGACGTCATCGTGCAAGGCGCGCCAATGGAAAAACTCGCGCCACAGCAGCTCAAAAAGCAACCACCAGGTTGATTCCGTGCGCTCCCTGGATGCTTCAAACTGTTGCACAGCGTGCGCCACCTGCCGCGGCGATATACCGCCATTGGCCAGCCAGGGCGACAAGGTACTGGAGCCGTCCAGGCCATCAAGACAGTTACGCGACGCCTTGTAATTCAGAATCAGTTGCTCTTCAAAAACAAACTGGCGTAGCCTGCGCTCGCCGTTTTCGCTGCCTCCGCGTATCGGCAACGCCGTATGGGGTTTGACCGCAGCCTCAGGCACACGGTGAAAGCGGGCAGCCGGCGGTGGCGGCAGGCTTGCCGGCGGTGCCAGCGGAGAGGGAATAAGCAGTTTTTCCACTGCTTTCCTGAAGGGGGTGAAGTGCGCCGGCAGCTCGTCCCGCGCAAACGGCAAATCCTCCTGGGTGAATAGCGTATTGCCTTCAAACACCCGCACTGGCACCGCCAGGCGCGACTTCAGGACTG
Source organism: Gammaproteobacteria bacterium (assembly GCA_030431585.1). GTDB lineage: Bacteria > Pseudomonadota > Gammaproteobacteria > Pseudomonadales > Halieaceae > Halioglobus. Next base: position 2,914 of record JAUIIQ010000032.1, read on the forward strand.
CCAGTGTCTTGCGCTCATAAAATCCGGGCGTCAGGGTAGTCGCAACCTCGTCAATGCCGTATTCGCGCACGATGTCGGGTAGCACCAGTTCTGGCGAGCCCTCCAGTACCAACACATTTTGACCCAGGGCAGAAAGCGCCTGCTGTAGCGACAGCAAGCTCTCTCGCAGGAAGCGCTCGCGCTGCGCACCCATCCCGGTGGTATTACACCAGGGCCGGTTCACGGGAAACAGGTAGACGAGTAAAAGGCCCTCAGCGTCCCCCTGGGCACTCAGCCCGGGGTTATCCTGAAGGCGAAGGTCATTCTGGAACCAATAGAGTTTACGCATGCTGGGTATACGTCTGCCGTCACGTCGCGGATGTGTCACCGCCGCCCGGGTCGCAGTGTGCAGCCAGCGGTAGTTGCAGATCAAGCTTGCCTGTACCGAACAGCCGGATACACTTCCCACCTGAACCCCGGCACGAAGAGACATTCACATGCGACCGAAAGATGCCGCAACACTGATCATCGTGCGTAAAGACCACAGAGTGCTGCTGGGCCGGCGCAATGGCGGACACCTGTTCATGCCTCATCGCTATGTGTTCCCGGGCGGCTCCGTGGACGCGGGTGACGCCCGGGTGGCCTGCCCGATACCCCTGGCGGGAGAGGTTGCAGGCAAACTCAGGCGCTCAGTCAGCGCACCGCGTGCCAGAGCCCTGGCCATGGCTGCAGTTCGTGAGACCTTTGAGGAAACCGGCCTGATTCTGGGCAGCCCCGCCCGCCATACCCCGCGCTCTCGCTCTGTTCACTGGCAACCCTTTTTCGCCACTGGCCACGTCCCGGCGCTGGACCGATTGCTGTATTTTGCCCGGGCAGTTACTCCGCCCGGCATGGTGCGTCGCTTCGACGCGCGTTTCTTCATTTGCCGGGAAGAGCACCTGCGGGGAAACCTTGCCGGTAATGGTGAGTTGGAACACCTGCATTGGGTGTCGCTGGCCAGGGCAGAAGCGCTGCCCCTGGCTCCCATAACCCGTCTGGTGCTGGGGCTGCTCGCCCAGCAGCTGAATCCGGCGGCCGCCAGAACCACCGAGGCGTCGCTGTACCGGGAACTCGCCGGAAAAGAACTGCTGGAGTGGCATCGACCCCGGCTCTGAACATGCGCAGTCCTTGCGCGCCGGGCTACGCCACTGCTTGCGAATCAACACACCAAGGAACCTTACTCTTTTTAGGGAAAAGCTATCGTTGCCATTGGATTAAACGATTTAATTTCCTGTTGCACGCCTGCTACCGTTACTTCACGAAAATATCGTGCTGCGAGAGCAGTTCTAACGCAAGGGAGTTCCATAATGAAAAAACCGAATCTCATCATGTCTGCCGCCGTGGCCAGTTTACTGAGTCTGGCGGCTCCCGCGGTGCTGGCAGAAACCTCTACTACGGTAAGCAAACCCGCCGGCGCCATGGGCTCCGGCAATCTGATACCGGGGCAGGCCAGAAGTAACCAGTTCTGGTGGCCTGATCAGCTGGACCTGTCGCCGCTACGCGACCATGACCAGCGCTCCAATCCGCTGGGTGAAAGCTTCGACTATGCGCAGGCATTCAACTCGCTGGACCTGGACGCAGTGAAAGCCGACGTAGACGCGGTCCTGACCAACTCACAGGACTGGTGGCCAGCGGACTTTGGTAACTACGGCCCCTTCTTCATCCGTTTGTCGTGGCACAGTGCGGGCACCTACCGGACCCTGGATGGCCGCGGTGGCGGCGACGGCGGCCAGATGCGTTTCGACCCCCTCAACAGCTGGCCGGATAATGGCAATCTGGACAAGGCACGCCGCCTGTTGTGGCCGGTAAAACAAAAGTATGGCGAAAGCCTGTCGTGGGCGGACCTGATGATACTGGCCGGCACAGTTGCGCTGGAGAACATGGGCTTTGAAACCTATGGCTTCGCTGGCGGACGCACGGACGACTGGGAACCTGACCTGGTGTACTGGGGCCCCGAAGTGGAAATGCTCGCCAGCGACCGCAAGGAAAAAGACGGTGAGTTGCAGAGGCCGCTGGGCGCCACTCACATGGGCCTTATTTACGTCAATCCGGAAGGCCCCATGGGCGTGCCCGACCCTGTAGGTTCAGCGAAGAATATCCGCGTCGCCTTTGGGCGTATGGCCATGAATGACGAGGAGACCGTGGCACTTATCGCCGGCGGGCATACTTTCGGCAAAATGCACGGCGCGCGCAAGCCTGCTGACTGCGTTGGCGCAGAGCCGGCCGCTGCCGGGCTCGAGGAACAGGGTCTGGGCTGGAAAAACCGCTGCGGCAAGGGGCATTCCGAAGACGCTACCACCAGCGGCCTGGAAGGCGCCTGGACACAGGCCCCCACCCAGTGGACTACCCTCTACCTGCAGAACCTGCTCAATCTGGAGTGGGAGCAGACACGCAGCCCGGCCGGTGCCGTGCAGTGGATCCCCACCGACAAATCCGTGCATCAATCTGTACCGGACGCGCACGTGGAGGGCAAATTCCATGCACCGGTGATGACGACTGCAGATCTGGCCCTGAAATACGACCCCGCTTACAAGGCCATCGCTGAGCGGTTCCTGGCCAACCCGGAGGAGTACCAGCAAGCCTTCGCCAAAGCGTGGTACAAACTGACTCATCGGGATATGGGGCCACGCGCTCGCTATCTGGGCAACGCTGTACCGAATGAGGAGTTAATCTGGCAGGATCCCGTGCCTGCGGTAGATTACAAGCTCATCGACGCGGGTGATATCCGCAAGCTGAAAAAAGACATCCTGACATCGGGTCTCACCGTGCCCGAACTGGTGCGCACTGCCTGGGCATCGGCGTCCAGTTTCCGCGCCAGCGACATGCGTGGCGGAGCAAATGGCGCACGCATTGCACTGGCACCACAGAAAGACTGGGAAGCAAACAACCCGGTTGAGCTGGCGCGAGTACTGGCAAAGCTCGAAGATATCCAACAGGATTTCAATGGTGCTGCAATGCGACGCAGTAAAGTGTCCATGGCAGACCTTATCGTCCTGGGCGGCGCTGCCGGCATTGAAAAAGCGGCAAAAGACGCTGGTATAGAGGTGGAGGTGCCCTTCACCCCGGGTCGCGGCGATGCCAGCCAGGCGCAGACCGACGTGGCTTCTTTCGACCTGCTTGAACCCAAAGCTGATGCTTTCCGCAACTACTTCAATGCCGCCGAGAGCTACCAGTCACCCACAGAAATGTTGGTAGACAGGGCAGACCAACTGGCACTCACCGTGCCTGAGATGACTGTGCTCCTGGGCGGAATGCGCGTATTGAACGCTAATACGGGTGGTGCACAGCACGGGGTCTTCACTAGTGCCCCGGGCACGTTGACCAACGATTTCTTCGTCAACCTGCTGGATATGTCCATACGCTGGGAGAAGGCAGATATCGACGGCATCTACTCTGGCGTTGAGCGCAGCTCAGGCAAAGCCCTGTATACGGCGACCCCTGTAGACCTGATCTTCGGCTCAAATTCGGAACTGCGTGCCGTTGCTGAAGCCTACGCTTACGACGGAGCCCGGGAGCGATTCGTCAATGACTTTGTTGCTGCCTGGACTAAAGTCATGCAACTGGACCGCTTCGACCTCAAGCACGATATCTGAACTCTCACGCTGCGGCGGCTGACGCCGTCGCAGCCTTTCCTCTTTCTTTTTCTTCCGCCACGCCTGCCCTGCTGAAAACGCAGAAAAGCTCCCTCAAAGCACACTCTCTATTGCGGCACCCAGGCCCGCGTCGTCAGGACTGGTATTGCTGCCGAAGTGCTCCACTACTTTGCCGTTTCCGTCCACCAGGTACTTGTTGAAATTCCAGCTCGGCCTTTCTGCCTGTTTTGCCAGCTCGGCAAAGACCGGATTGGCATCGTCGCCCCGCACGTGACTCGGGGCGATCATGGTAAACGTTACACCATAATTCACGTAGCACACCTCGGCGGCCTTCTCCTCGTCTTTCGCTTCCTGGCGGAAGTCGTTACTGGCAAAACCAACTACTACCAGCCCGCGATCGCGATAGGCTTGATGCAGTGCCTCCAGGCCCTTGAACTGCTTGGTATAACCGCAGTGGCTGGCTGTATTGATAATCAACATCGGTTTCCCTGCTTGCAATTGACAGAAGTTCACCTGCTCCTGCGAGTGCAATTTGCGCATCTCATGGTCAAGATACCCGGGGCAGGCAGCAAGTGAGTGGGCGGATACAAATGCTGAAACTATTACTGCAGATGAGCGGAACATGACGAACCTCCAGAACGAAAACATTGGGACCAGCACTATAGCTACGTTGATAGCTGGCATACGGTTTGGCAACACCCTGAAGAAACCAATCAACTGAAATGGGGTACAATTCGCATCCCGCTCGGCTCAGCAACGCAAGCACACAGGACAACAGTAACACCATGGCAGTCATCCGCTTCATACTCGGTCGCATTATTCTATTCTTCAACTGGCTGTTTTCGCCGCGTTCGCTGGCAAGACCGGCCGACGCGCAAGCGCGCGTAGACCGGCTAACAGACAACCTGAAGCTCTACCATTACGAGGCCTGCCCGTTCTGCGTGAAAGTTCGTCGGGAGATGAAGCGGCAATCACTGAACATTGAACTTCGCGACGTCAAGCGCACTGTTTCCGCGAAAGAAGAGTTGCTTGCCGGTGGCGGCAGACTGAAAGTTCCATGCCTGCGCATTGAGCGCGACGACGGCGGTACTGAGTGGATGTATGAGTCGTCCGACATTATCACCTATCTGCACAAGACACTTGCCACAGCGCCGGCCGCCTAGTTCATGCACGAGCCCAAAGGCATTGGCTGATCGCCGACACGATCAGGAAAAAGCACGTCAGCGACACGCAACATCGCCCGAAAAGAACCACCATGGGTATCAAACCCGTAACGGCGAGCGCCCAGACGCCATCACATGAGAGCCGAAAAAGCGACAATGAGCAGAAAAACCATAGTGCTGCCTGACGATTTTATCTATGCCATGGAGTACGACGTTCTCTACACCGATGTGAATTCGGCCAACCATCTGGGAGCAGATCGTGTGCTACCTATCGCCATGGAGGCACAGCTGCGCTTCATCAAGCTCTTGGGATACCAGAATGCCACCGCGTTTGAGGACGCGGGCCTGATCATGGTTCATTCGGAAATTCAGTACGTGTCCGAAGCAGTCTACGGCGACCGACTCAAGGTAGAGCTGGCGATAGCCAGCATCGAAGACAAGAGCATCGAGCTTGCCTACCGAATCAGCCACTTGTCCAGCAACTGCGAAATGGCCCGTATCCTGACCACCTTGTTGTTTTATGACTATCGCGAAAAACGTGCCATGGTTGTGCCCCATACGTTTCTCCAGGCAATTGACGGGAGCAAGACTCCACTTCCCGACCAGACTTAAGGTGCTCTTAATCTTGGCGCGGTAATCTTCACGCCCTTTGTCACAGCAGACAGGGCGGAGATATTGGTTACGAAAAAACAGCTGCAGGTTGTATCCGGGGCATACGCCCCCGCATTCAGCTTTCTCCTTGCGTTGCTGTTGACGCTGGGGTTGTCGCGAATGTTACTGATAGCCGTGCATTGGGACAGGGTAGCCGCGGTAGAGGGGCATGTTTACGTGCTGCTGCAAGGGCTGCGTTTTGATCTGATCATTGGCTGCGCTCTGGTCCTGCCTGTAGTGCTGCTCACGCCCTTTCTGTGCCACAGCAGAAAATGGCAGACACTCATGCAGGGCTACCTTGTACTGGCTTACGTCCTGACAATTTTCATGGAAGCTGCCACCCTCACGTTTATCGCTGAGTACGACCTGCGCCCAAATATTCTCTTCGTGGAGTACCTGAAATACCCAAGGGAGGTCGCCTCTATGCTGCTGGGAGGGTACAAGCTTGACCTGGCCCTGGGTCTGTCAGTAGTTTTCCTGTTTGGCTACGGTTACTACCGTTTTCTCGCCACCGCAAGGGCGGACCGTACGAGGCCGCCCCTGACGCTCGGCGTTATCAGTATGCTAATGGTGCTGATAATCTGCTCATTGGGCATTCGCTCAAGCTTCGGCCACCGACCTGCGAACCCTGCCAAGGTGGCGTTCTCCACCGATCTCCTGGTCAACGACCTTAGCTTGAACTCTCTCTACAGCGTGCTGTATGCGATCTACAGCTCGGGACGACACGAGAGCAGCGTGAGAGCTTACGGCAAGATGCCCAGGGAAATCGCTATCGACTACGTCCGAGAAGATATGGCGCTGAGTGAAAGTATGTTTCTCTCAGACGAGATCCCCACTTTACACCGACAGAACTGGGTCAGGCCGTCCTCGAAGCCATTGAACCTGGTAATCATTCTCGAGGAAAGCCTGGGCGCTGAGTTCGTGGGGGCACTGGGCGGCGTGCCGGTGACACCCAATCTCGATGCGCTGGCCAGTGAAGGCATCTGGTTCAACAACCTCTACGCTACAGGAACACGTTCCGTAAGGGGTATTGAGGCCGTCGTCACCGGCTTTACCCCGACCCCGGCGCGCAGCGTCGTCAAGCTACCCAAGTCACAAACAGCATTTTTTACCATTGCCGAACTGCTGGGGCGACGCGGCTACGAGACAAGCTTCATTTACGGGGGTGAAGCGCACTTTGACAATATGCGCCAGTTCTTCGTCGGCAACGGCTTCCAGCGCATAATTGAGGAAAAAGATTTCGTCAATCCGGGCTTCCGGGGATCCTGGGGCGTCAGCGACGAGGACCTGTTTCAGCGAGCCCACGAAGAATTTATTCGGCAAGGCGAAAAGCCTTTTTTCAGCCTGGTGTTTAGCTCGTCAAACCACTCCCCCTTCGAGTTCCCCGAAAACAGTATCGATCTCTACGAACAGCCCCGAGCTACCGTGAATAACGCGGTCAAGTACGCAGATCACGCGTTGGGGAAATTCATAGACATGGCCAAACAGTCTGCATACTGGGAAACAACCCTGTTCCTGATCGTTGCTGACCACAACTCGAGAGTACGTGGCGCCAACCTGGTCCCTATCGAGTACTTCCATATCCCCGCGCTAATACTCGGTGGCCCGACAAAGCCGCAGACCTATTCCAGACTTGCCAGCCAGATAGATTTGCTGCCAACCGTTCTTGGCCTGATGGGCATCAAAGACGCACACCCAGCCACCGGCCATGATCTCTTCCGTAGCGACATTGCTGATGTGCCAGGTCGCGCGATCATGCAATACAACGGTACCCAGGCTTACATGCAGGGAGACGAGGTGGTAGTGATGGAAGCAGAAAAAAAACCGGCTCTCTATCACCGATCGAGTACAGGACTGGTGCCTGCAGCAGAGCCCAATACGGCGCTAGTGCAGAAAGCGCTGGCGTATTCCGTCTGGAGCGCCACGGCCTACCAGGAGCGCCTCTATCGACTGCCTTCTCCCGGAGGGAAAGGCATAAGTGGCTGAAAGCCCGGTCTGCAAACCGGATCAACCAGTAGTTTGGCTTAGCCCTTCGGGTCACGAATATACATAGCTGTGCCGTTGCGCAACTCGATATCAAACAGCTCCGTCGCCTTGATCAGGTCACTGATGCGCCGGTAACCGTAGTTTACCGATGAAAACGAGCTGTTGTTGTTGGCGATGTAGCTCGCCACCTGGCCCATGTTAGCCCAACCGTCATCATCAGCGGCCTGGCTTACAGCCGTTCTCAGTAGTCGCAGCAGCGCGCTGTCCTGGCGCAGCCTGCTCTTGGTTTTTCTCGTTGGTGTAGCGTCGCTGCCGCTTACATCCTCGCCGGCTGCCACCAGGTTTTCTATGTAGATAAACGGAGAGCAGGAATCGACGAAAGGCCGGGGCGTTTTCTTCTCGCCGAAGCCATAGACCGGAAAACCACTCTCCAGTATGCGCAGCACCAGCGGCGTAAAATCGCTATCGCTGGTCATCAGGGCGAAGGCGTCGACGTTACCGCTGTAAAGCAGGTCCATGGCATCGATAATCATCGCTGAATCTGTTGCATTCTTGCCCTTGGTGTAGGCGAATTGCTGCATGGGCCTGATAGCGTGGGGGTGGAGTTTTTCCGCCCAGCCTGACAGTGACGGATTGTTCCAGTCTCCGTGTGCATGGCGCACGTTCACCGTGCCGTGTTTGGCCAGTTCCTCCAATACACCTTCGATTGCCGTGTGGCGCACATTGTCGCAGTCAATGAGCAGTGCAATTCTTCGTGTTTCCGGCATTTCGCCTCCCTGCATTCGCGTCCCGTGTCACAGTCACCAGCATATCACCACCCGCCTGAAGACGGGCACGCGCTACCAGAATAATCACCCACCGTGCCGGCTGCCAGCAATCCGCAATGCCTGAATGCGCGTACCAAGGAGGTGAACATGAATCCTGACATCCCAGGGGACACTGCGGTCCTCTTCTACGACGGGCGCTGTCCATTGTGCGCACGGGAAATGGCCAAACTGGGAAGGCTTAAGAACGACAAACTGTTCCTGGCTGACATTCACCAGTTGCCCCCGGACGCGAACCTGCCGACGCGAGAAACGCTACTGGAAACGCTGCATCTGCGCCTGCCGGGCGGTCAGTTCATCACCGGAGTCGATGCAAACGTAGCCGCCTGGCAGTACACGCGCTACGGCGTCTGGCTTCGCTGGATTCGCTGGCCGCTGGTCCACACGTTGGCCCGGAAGGTGTACGATTACTGGGCCAGAAAGCGCTATAGTCGTCTCTACAGCCAACCCTGCACTGCCGAAAAAGAGTCCTGTGATGCTTCTCACTAGTTCAAGCATAGCCGCCATGCCCAGCCGGGATCGCGCTGCCCTGATCAACTCCATTTCCGGGTTCAAACCCGCAAATCTGGTTGGCACGGCAGACCCGGACGGCCACTGCAACCTGGCGATCATGAGTTCCGTGGTGCACCTGGGCTCTCACCCACCCTTGCTGGCATTGATTGTGCGTCCCGGAGATGAGGAACGACATACCCTGCACAACCTTCTTCGCAGCGGGCATTACAGCATCAATCACGTTGCTGAGGATATGGTGGAAGCTGCACACCAGACGGCTGCCCGCTATCCCCGGCAAACCAGCGAATTTGAGGCCACTGGCCTGACCCCCGTCTGGTGGGAGGGCTTCAAGGCACCTATGGTTGCTGAAGCCCCGGTAAAGCTGGCACTGGAGCTGCGCGAGCATCAACACCTGGCTATCAACGGAACCCATCTGGTTATAGGGGAGATCGTTCAGGCAGAGATCCCGTCCGGGTGTGTCAATGAGGATGGCTCGCTCGACCTCTCTGCCGCAGGTACCGTAGCGCTGACCGGACTGGACAGCTATCATCGGGCCGATCTGATGAAGCGCATGGCCTACGCCAAGCCCGATCTGCCACCAAGAACCCTGCCCTGACCCGGAGACCCCATGAGCAAACGCACCCTGCTGATTATTGGCTGCGGCGACCTGGGCATGCGCGTGGGCCACAGTCTTGCGCCCCAGGGCTGGGACATTTGTGCCGTCAGGAGGCGCCCGCCCTCCGCTGAAGGAGATTTCAACTGGATTGCGGCGGATTACGCCCGCCAGGGTGCACTGGCCTTTGCGCAACAGCTGCGCCCCGATATTGTGCTCACCAGCTTCACCCCCTCCAGCATGGACCCTGAGGGCTATACCAGAGGATTCACGCAGGCCGCAGCGAACGTACTGGACGGCCTGGGTAGTCATCGACCGCGGCATTTGATTATGGTTTCCAGTACGCGCGTGTACGCTGAAACCGAAGGCGGCTGGATTGACGAGAACTCGCCTCTGTCAACACAGGATGAGCGGGCCCTGGCGATTATCGCCGCAGAACGCCTGTTCCTGGACTCACCTCGTCCCGCTTCCGTGGTCCGTTTTGGTGGTATCTACGGTGACCCTCACGGGCGTTTACTCACCCGCATCGCTGGTGGGCAGGTAGCGCCTGCCATACCCCTACGCTATACCAATCGCATCCACCGCGATGATTGTGCCGGCTTTCTGGTACATCTCGTCAGGCAATCGACTGCGGGGGCACCCCTCTCGCCCGTTTATAACGGCGTCGATAACGACCCTGCCCCGGCCCATGAGGTGGAGAGCTGGATAGCCGCCCGCCTGGACATTGCGACCGAGTCTATGCCGGCAGCGAACCCTCAGCTGGCCAACCACAAACGCTGCCGCAACGCGCGGCTTGCGGCAAGCGGCTATGCCCTGCTTTACCCGGATTTTCGCAGTGGTTATGAAGAGGTCTGCCGTCACCTCACAAACTGACCCAGGGCTGGAATCAGATCCTGGCAGTCCGCCTTCAGCTTCAGGTCGGCAATAGCGTCTGCGCGAGTCGTGCCGGGATTTATAATGGCAATGGCCTTGCCCAGTTCACTGGCCCGGCGACAGAAACGGAAGCCGGAAAACACCTGCAGTGAACTGCCCACTACCAGCAATGCATCAGAACGCTGTAACGCGGCCATGCAGTCCTCGACGCGCGCAGCAGGTACCGTGCCGCCAAAAAAAACCACGTCAGGCATCAACATGCCTCCACAGGAGATGCACTGCGGCAGTATCACCTGCTGCTCCAGTGCCGGGGGGAGGTCAGCGTCGCCATCGGGCCTTGCGTGCAAGGCATTGCCAGGGTCCGGATTATGTTCCAGCAGCTGTTCTTGTATAGCGTTTCGGGTATGCATCGTGGAGCACTCCAGGCAGCGTACCCGATCCAACCGGCCGTGCAGGTCTATCACTCGTTCGCTGCCTGCACGTTGATGCAGGCGATCAACGTTCTGGGTAATCAGCAACTCTATCTGGCCGGTTTTTTCCAAAGCGGCCAACGCGCGATGGGCCGGAGTAGGCTGTGCATCGCGCACCGCCGGCCAGCCCCGCATGGAGCGCGCCCAATAGCGCTGCCGGCGAGACGCGTCAGTCAGGAACTCCCGGTGCTGGACCGGCTCGCTGTGCTGCCAGACGCCCTCTTCGTCACGATAGGTGGGAATGCCGCCGGCCCTGCTGATCCCTGCGCCGGTCAGCACAGTAATGCGGCGATGCCTGGCCAGGAAAGACTGAAACGTAGCGATGTCACCCAGATTCACATTCATACACACAGTATACGGAGGTTGCGTGGCAGAAGATGACCGATTTACCGTACAACAGCGGCTGTTGAACCATGATGTACAGGCGAAAGGCTGGAAAACCTCACCAGCCCAAGCGTTGCTTCACCTGGCTCTGCAATCCAGGCGCTTTACTGCCGTGAACCCTTGATGGATTTGTAAACCTCTACGCCCTTTTCACGCTGGCGCCGGATCACTTCTATCTGGTTGGTCAGTTTGCGGCGCTCATGTTCTCCCTCAGCCTCCGCCAGCTCTGCCTGCAAGTGGTTCTGCTTCTCTTTGAGCGCTTTCAGGACTTTGCGTAACTTGCGAACCTGCTCTGCGTCAGGCTTGTTGCTGGCTGAGAGCAAGGTGTTGAGTTTTTCAAGGAGTTTCTTTCGCTTCATCGCTCGTACTCCGTATCCGCTGTTACCGCGGCACCATCCATGCTGCGCGCAATATCCGCAATGTCTTCTATTTTCAGCATCATCTCGTTGCCGAGCAGTTCGCCCTGAGGCAGACTTGCGCGAATAATTGCTTCGGCAACCGCCAGCAAGTGTTCGACTATCTCTCTCACATAAATTCCGTCGTTCATTAACGACGTAGCCATCTGCGAACTTATCTCACCCCGGCGAATGAGCTGATCGATTGTCGAGGAGGCGTGATCGGCTGCATCCACCGCCTCAATCTTAATCTGATCCAGTGACAGCAATGTGACAACCGGATCATCCTCGTCATTCAGACTCGCCAGCGCTCGCAATACGCTGGCAGCCCGAACGCGGAAGCGGTTGTATTCTCGCCGGATGGCGGGATTCGGGCTACGCGAGTAACGATGCATGTTCTTACGCAGGTGCTTGGTCGCTTTGATCGCCGCAACAATATCTATGTTTGCGCGACGCAGTAGCGCAAAACGTTCAGCATACTCAGCAGATGCTGAAGCCTGAGCCTTGCTGATAAATTCAATATTGGCGCCGTAGATGTCCTTGATCATCCGCGTGTACTGATCATCCAGGTCTATATCGATAAGCTCCGCAGGCAAGTCGATTAGCGTTTGCAGGTCTGTTTCACCCTGAACCACCCTGCGGCGAAGGTCGAGGCCGTGGCACACAAGATTGAAGGCGTTGTTGAACAGGTGCCGGGTTTCCTTGAGCGCGGCATGGCTGGCCACATCGGGCAGTTCGAGAGACGCCGCACTGAGATAACGCGGTACATCCCGCTCAATAGATTCACTGCGCAGGTGCTTCTCCAGCCAGCGAACCATGGGCTGGATCATCGGCAGCATCAGCGCAACACCAAGGAGGTTGAAAAGCGTATGGAATATCGCGAGCTTCAGGGTGTAGTCGTCCGCGCCTATGCCTACGGTCGCCGCGATAGCTTCCACCGACGCCATCAGGGGCTTGATCATGAAAAGCGCGATCACGCCGGTCACCAGGTTGAAAATCAGGTGCGCTCCCGCCAGACGCTTGCCACTGATGCTGGAACTGATTGAACCCAGTATTGCGGTGATGGTGGTGCCCACATTTGCACCTATGGCCAGCGCGAGCGCATTTTCGTAGGTCACTTGGCCGGCTGCCAAAGCCGTAATGGTAAGTACCAGTGTCGCATGGCTTGACTGCATCACCACCGTGGCGACTATTCCTACCAGCGTGAACACCAGCAACCCGGCTATACCGGTCATCGCATATGCGGTCAGGTCAATATGCTGGGCATAGGCTGAAAAGCCCTCTTTCATGTAATGAATGCCCAGAAAAAGGAAGCCTATGCCGACCAGAATCCAGCCCGCGCCTTTCAATCGGGCTGAGGACTGCATCAGGCACAGAACGCCAAATACCGTCATCGGCATAGCGTAGCTGGAAATGTTCACCTTGAGCCCGAACCCGGCCACGATCCAGGCCCCGGTGGTGGTGCCCAGGTTAGCGCCAAAAACGATACCAATCCCCTGCGCCAGGCCTATCATTTCTGCGCTCAGAAAGGAGATGGTGATGACTGAAACCAATGAGGAGGACTGCATCAGCGATGTACTCACCAGGCCGAAACTGAGGCTTTTCCAGAGCTTGTCTGTACTGGCGCCGAGCAGACCCTGCAGGGTACCGCCACTGAAAACCTTGAAGCCCTGCTCCATGCAAAGCATGCCGAACATGAACAGAGCCACACCCGCGGCAACATCCTTGAAGTTGGTGCTGACGGTAAAACCGTAAAGCAACAGGACGAAGATGGTCGGCAGGAAAATGCGACTAAGCATGGTCGTCACCGCGGCCCACCGAGACTGCTGCTGAACGCAGCTCTTTCACATACAGCTCAATAGAGGGTCCCGCGTTATGATTGGGACAAACCGTGAAGCCCATCTTTCTGACCATTGCCAGCATGGGCTCATTCTCTTTCAGAATAAGGCCCTCCAGGCGCTGCAGCCCGCCAACAGCTGCAGCCGCAATCAACAAACGCATCAAGCGGCTGGCAATACCCCTGCCCTGATACTCATCGGCCACCACCACAGCGAACTCAGCTACGCCTTCCGTACCCGTGGGAGCCCAGCGCGCAACGCCAATCTGCTTCTCTTTTCCTGACTCAGAAACGGTGGCGACTACAGCGTAACTTATGGGAAATCGCGGTGTGGTAAACGCTTTAACAACATGATCCGGCAGCTTTTTCATACCGGAGAAGAACCGCATGTACTTTGATTTATCTGACAGCGCTGCCACAAATTCTTGCTGAATGCGTGCATCATCCGGGCGAGCCATACGAAACGTAACCTGCTCGCCGCCTTCGATCTCCATGGTTGAAGTCTCGGTGCGGGGCAGCGCATCGATTCCGGGGAGCATTGAGGACAAACGATTAAACAGGTAGGCAGCCACCAGAGAGCGCTCTATCAAGTCTGCTGCCCCGGCCTTTCTCGCCGAGTTGGCAAGCGCGCCCTGCGCATTTTCTGCCATCACCACTATAGGCAAGCCCGGATGTTCGTCATGCAGGCGCTGCAAGCATGTCAGATCATCGTCTTCGGCCAGTTCCAGCAACAGGCAACCATGCGGCTCTCGGGCTCGCGCAAACTGATTGAAGGCTTCTATATCCGTGTACCGTTCCACCGTTATGCCGTAAGTCCCCAGTAAAGCGGCGAGGGACAGGCTGATAAGCTGTTCAGGATCAATTACGTGCACTGCGCTGGCCGGCACCTTATCCTCCATCGCGCGGGTTGGACAGGTTTGGGAAACCGCACGCGCTTCCGGGATGATAGCCCTCGATTGATAATAAAGCGATCTGCCAGTGCCGCCGATGCGGTGCCACAGAAGCGCCGGAGGCCGCGGCCAAATTGACTTTCAGCTCGGTTACTGTATACTCCTGCGCCTTGAAAGATACCCTGTTTGTGTTCCACATCTACGTTCAGCCCGTCTGACCCTCTTCCTGTAGCGCATAAATAACTGTTTCCCTCAGCCACCCAAAGCAGCCGGGTGTTCACACTTTTACTCATAGCGCCGCGACAACGCTTAACGTCGCGGCACAATACACGGGACCTGACATGAGTTTATTGATTGGCGACAACGTTGTTGCTTCTATTCACTACACCCTCACCGACAACAGCGGAGAAGTGCTCGACAGCTCCGAAGGCGCTGAACCAATGGCGTATCTGCATGGTGCCGGGAACATTATCCCCGGACTGGAGAACGCACTGACCGGAAAGGCAGCAGGCGCTACCATGCAAGTCAATATCGCGCCTGAAGATGCCTACGGTGAAGTGCAACCGGAGCTGGTACAGGTCGTACCGCGCGAAGCATTCCAGGGTGTTGATCAAATCGAGCCAGGCATGGCCTTCGAAGCGCAGGACCCGCAGGGCCAGGCACGCCGTATCATTGTCAAAAGTGTCGCCGAAGACCAGATCACTATAGACGCCAATCACCCCCTGGCCGGCGTTGAACTCAACTTCGATGTTCAGGTTGTGGACGTGCGCGCAGCCAGCGAAGAGGAAATCGCCCACGGGCATGTGCACTGAAGCAGCACACCTTGAGGCGGCCCCCAGGCTGTCATCGACAACATTATTGATAACAGGTAGACCACGATGAGCAGGAAACCCACCAGAGCAGCATCACCCAGAAAACAACCCGCCGCAGTGCAGACCTCTGAGTCCATTGCCGAGCAAACCAAGCTGTTCCTGAAGTCCGGGAATAAAATTGACGTAGTTGATTCAGGTATCAGCGGACAACCTGTATTGGGTGCACGCAAGCAAATTGACCTGCGTAGCGGCAAGAGCTGATCAACAGCAGTTCAATGCACCTGGCAACATCACTCAGCTTGCCAGCAGAAACAGCGGTCACCCCACCCGGGACGCCAGGAAGAACATCGCCCCATTCGGCACCCCGGGCAACACCCTGCCGCCATAGGCGCGCGCCACATCCAACACCTCTACTTCCGGCCACTTGCCAAACACCGCTTCCGCGGCGCGTAGAAACGCGATCGCCGTTGGCGTGACTGTTTCACCGCTGGAATCAATGCCATAGACCGGCACGTTACGCAGCATTTCCTGAACGGCAGGCGCCGGGCTGGCCAGCACACCATGTTCGCACCTGATCACTCCGTCGCACAGCGGCAGCGGGCTGCAATAAAGGCCGGCAGGCGCTATCCTGGCAAACAGTGCAGCACTGACGCACACGTCCAGAATACTGTCCAGTGCGCCAACTTCGTGAAAGCTCACCTCTCCTATATCAATACCATGGATATGCGACTCGGCTTCGCCCAGTACCCGGAAAGTCGCCCGCGCAAGTAATTTAGCCTCAGGTGCCAGCGCGCTCTCAGCCACTATCTCTTCTATGACGGCAAGCGACCTGTGGTGATGTTCGGCAGGCAACCCTATCTGCGCCCGCCATCCGGAAATACCATTGACGCTGCAAGGTTCTACGCTCAATACATTGCTTAACGCGGGGAGGCCGATCTCTGTCACCAGGTCTTCCAACTCCGCGGCAGACACTCCTGCCAGCCTCGACAGGCCGGTAACCAGCATATCGCCGCTGAGGCCGGAAGGCGTGCGCATCACCACAACTCGCTCTCTTCCGATCATACTGACTCTCCGCCTGATCCCGCACTGAGACTGTTGAGCACCCGTATCGCCGCGCAAGCGGCGCCAAAGCCATTGTCAATATTGGTAACCATTATGCCTTGACCACAACTCGCCAGCATCGCGTTCAGAGCCGTTGTGCCACCAGCGGCAACCCCATAACCCACAGAGGTCGGCACGCCAATGACACATTTGCCCACCAGCCCACCGACTACCGACGCCAGCGCCGCATCCATACCCGCCACAACAATAATGACATCGTGTCGATTAATCTCCTCCATGCGATCAGTCAACCGCCATAAACCTGCAACACCAATGTCGGCATACAGCTCATTATGTAAGCCGGTAAAGCACAGCGTGCGAACAGCTTCCATTGCCACACTGAGGTCTGACGTTCCAGCGGTTATCACCGCGACGCTCCCTGAACGTTGCGCTAATGGCCCGTGCAGTATTGCTGTGGCAGACAGCGGATCGTAGTCCAGGGCTGCGCTGTATTGCGGGTTAAGGCGTGCCAGTTGCTCACTGGACAGGCGCGTAAACAGAACCGGATGATCCGGGCGCTGTAAAAGCTCCGCCAGAATGTGATTCAGCGAATCGTCGTCCTTTCCAGCACATAGAACCGCTTCCGGCATACCCAGCCGCTCGCGGCGCAGGTAATCGTAGGTCAGCGTCATTGGGCAACAACAAACGCACGGCCCGGACGATATGCCTCTGCGTCCAGGTGCACGGCCTGCAACGACAGGCCAGCACGCAGCGCCACCTGTCGCGCCTCGCTCAGCATGCCCTGCGTGATCCTCGCCCGATCATCATCCGCCACTTCGATAAACATGACGTCTTCACGCAGGCGGCAGCGCAATACTTCGATATCAGCTGCTTCGCGAAGCATAGCCTCACACTGCTCTACCACTTGCAGACGCTGCGCCGTCACCCGCGTGCCAGTGTACAAGCGACTGGCAAGACAGGGCGACGCCGGGATCATCGCGAACGGCAACTCCAGGCCATGCGCCATTTCCCGAATACCGGCCTTGTCGACTCCCGCTTCGATATAAGGATGGCGTACTTTGAACTCGGCCGCCGCTTGCAACCCAGGGCGATACTCTCCCAGGTCATCCGTATTGGCACCACTCATTAAAGTGGCCTGCGTGCCCAGTGCACGGCCTATCTGCGACAAGCTGTCATACAGCCGGGTTTTACAGTGGTAGCACCGGTTTACCGGGTTGCTCAGGTATGCTTCGCTGGCGAACTCTCCGGATGACACCAACTCCAGCCGCCAGCCCTCGCGACGCGCCCAGTCCTTAACCCTGCGCGTTGCCTCAGCGGGCACCGCCGGGCTCACCGCGTGGGCCACGGTGGTCAAGCCACCATTGTGTCGATGAGCCAGGGTGGCCAGGAGCATGCTGTCAATACCACCGCTGCAGGCAATCACTCTGGGAGAGATGTCCGCTATCACCTTGTGCAGCGCCTGTTGTTCGACGCTACTCATCACCACTGACACCGTGGCTGGGCATGGGCTCCAGCCTGCCATGCCGATCAAACTCCAGCGGTTTTGGCTCGCCGATAATCTCGAACTTGTCGGGGTTGTCCCGCAGGTACGGCAGCAATGTCTCGGAGACATCTATCTCGGTGATCTCCAGCGTATTCGGTATGTGCACAATAGTGGCATCCTGGGGCAAGGTGCGTGGAATCGTCTTGGCCGCCAGCTGCACCGCTTCCTGGTCGGTATTCATAATCATCGGGATTGCGGCACCATCGAGCAGCGTTGCAGCAATCACATTGGCGTAAGTCTTGGCAGGGTCAAAATCACGGAACAGGCGCATGGTTATTACATCGGCGCAGCCCACTCCTGTGGCGTTACCGTCGGTCTCGGGAGTGAGCCCAAGAACGGCAATTTTTTTGATGTGAATACCTGCATCCCACTCCTGATCGCGCGCATTGCGGCCGATGATATTCGGGTCCATGCCAGCGCCGGTAATATTCTTGCCCATTTGGTCAACGATCAGTACATCCAGCTTTTCAAACTGCAGGCGAGGCATCCATTGCCTGGAAAGCTTCAGTAATTCAGGCTCTCGTTGCATCACGTTTTCAGCGGGAACGACCTCAACCAGAGCGGTGCGATCCTCGGCGTTCTCCACCATGGCAACACCAAACAGAAAGTTGATTTTCTGCATGATGAACTCGCCGGCTTGCGGCAACAGCTCAGCGAAAGAGTCAAAGCCATACCAATGGACAGCCGATGCGCCGCGTATCTTACCCATACCGATCACCAGCATCTTGATAATGCCCGACTCTATGGGCCCGCGGAAGTTGGTGTGAGCCTTCACTCGGCAGACCAGGACAACCGCATCCGCTGCAGCCGCGTGTTTGTCAAAATACACCGGCATGCCATTATCAAGCTGTCCCAGTTCCACCACATCCATACTGGAGCGAATCGGGCATCCCATGGTCTGCTCGTTGATGCCCAGGCTGTCCAGCACTTTGACCTGACCCTCTGCCGAGGCTGAACCGTGGCTGCCCATGGCGGGAAAAATGAACGGTTTGGCCCCCAATGCCTTGAGTTGGCTGACCACAGTAGCGGCACATTCGGCGACGTTGGCGACACCGCGAGAACCGCAGCCCACAGCGACCGTCATGCCGGGCTTGATGCGTTCACCGACAAGGGGCTGCGCGAACTGTTCCGCTACAACCTCGCTCACATTGTCCAGTTCCACACAGGGGAATTTCTGCCGCACGCGTATCATGCGCGGCAACTCACTATCCAGCCCACCGGCTATGTTGACTTCTATCTTGTCGGGAATCATTTCTCAAAGGTCTCCTGAGTAGTTGTCTACTCTGCTGGCTATTGCCATGCTCAGGACATCAGCATTATGACGCCCATAATCAGAACGGTACTGATAACGGGTATCACCACCGTGATCATACCCACATCGCGATAGGCTTCCTTGTGACTCAGCTGCGTAATCGTCAACATCGCAATAATCGCACCGCAGTGCGGCAGGGAGTCGAAGCCTCCACTGGCCATGGTGGCAATACGGTGCAGCGTCTCGGGAGCTATGCCCATCTCCAGATAAGCTGGAGCCATGGTCTGCATGAATATCTGCAGCCCACCAGAAGCGGAGCCCGTGATCGCTGACACCAGGCTCACCGAGAAGAACATGGAAAGTAAAGGCGGCAGCGACGAGTCCAGCACCCATTGCGTGGACTGGGCGAAGACCGCCGTCTGGGTAACCACACCACCAAAACCAATCACTGCGGCCGTGTTAATCAGCGGCATGATGGAATCCTGGGCGCCAGCACCCACCACGTGCAAAGGATGTCGACGTATGACCGGGAACAGAATCACAGCCAGGAGTGTGCCACTGAACAGCGCGACGCTGGGCCACACCACGGGCTGACTGTTGGCAAAACTGAGCAGGCGCATAAACGCGGAGCCACTGGCAAGGTCCTCTGGCGTGAACATTTGCAAAAAGACTCGCGGCAGAATAATCGTCAACAATACCGCAGCCAGCGGCAGGCAAGCGGTTATCCAGTGCGGATAGCCGCTCTCCCCTGCTTCCTTGAGCTGATCACGCGGGCCCGGCACGAAGCCCTCACCGCGGCTGGCGGCCAGCAGCCGCTGGCGTTCCAGGTACCAGATGCCACCGAAGAACATCATCGCGCCACCGGCCAGACCAATCCAGAAGCCGGCGAACAGGTCTGTCCCCAGTGCTACTGAGGCGATGACATTGTGAATGGAGGGCGTGCCAGGGAGGGCGGTCAGGGTGAAAGTACCTGCTCCCAGCGCGAGTGCAGCGCAGAACAGGCGCTTGGGTATATCGGCCTCCTGTAGCAACTTGAGACCCAGCGGATACATGGCAAAGATCACCACAAACACCACCACACCGCCGTAGGTCAGCAGGGCACAGGCCAGTGTTGTGATCCACAGCGCTCGATGCGCGCCCAATTTGCGCACCAGTGCCATGGCAATGCTGGCGGCAGCGTGGCTGTCGCCCATCACCCGACCAAACATGGCGCCGGCAGCGAATAGCAGAAAGAATTTACCGGCAAAGGTGAACGCCCCCAGCGGGCCGAAAGAAAAGTACTGGGTGAGACCCTCTGCCAACGGCAGGCCATTGGTGACTATCACCAGCAGCGAACACAGCAGCGCGGCAAAGATGATGTCCACCCCGCGCAGGGCAAGCCATATCAGCAGCACTACCGCGCCCAGAAGTCCAGCGTATTCCATAGTCAAAACTCCTTCTTCTTATTATCAGCGCAGAGAACAGGCCGTTTACGACGTAACAACATCCAGCGGACGTCCATGCTCGAGGAAGTTGCGGATATTGGCAAGTGCACGCAGCGCCATGTCCATGCGACACTCCGCGGTGGCACTGCCAATATGAGGCAGCAGCGTGACATTGTCGAAATCTTTAAGCTGCGGCGTCACTTCGGGCTCGAACTCGAAGACGTCAAGGCCTGCGCCTCCCAGGTGACCGGAGCTCAGTGCGCCCACCAAAGCCTGCTCATCAACCAGAGGGCCGCGGCCGGTATTGATA
>JAUIIQ010000252.1 GCA_030431585.1 Gammaproteobacteria bacterium
TCCAGGTCACCCTCCATTACTTCCGCCAGTTTGTACAGCGTCAGGTTGATGCGGTGGTCTGTCAGCCGGCCCTGCGGAAAATTGTATGTGCGTATGCGATCGGAACGATCGCCCGTGCCGACAAGATTGCGGCGCTGTTCAGCCTGCTCTTCTGCGGCTTTGTCCTGCGCACTGGTCAGTAATTTGGCCTGCAGCAACGACATAGCACGGGCGCGATTCTTGTGCTGTGAGCGTTCGTCCTGGCACTCGACCACGATGCCACTTGGCAGGTGCGTGATGCGCACCGCGGAGTCCGTCTTGTTAACGTGCTGGCCACCTGCGCCCGAAGCCCTGTAAGTGTCGATACGCAGGTCCGCCTTGCTGATCTCCACCGCGTCGACATCTTCCGCTTCCGGCATAATCGCTACCGTGCAGGCCGAGGTGTGGATGCGACCCTGGGACTCTGTCTCGGGAACGCGCTGCACCCTGTGCGCACCGGATTCGAATTTCAGGAAGGCATACACATCCTTGCCCTCGACTCGGGTGATTATTTCCTTGTAGCCGCCATGCTCACCGGGTCGTTCGGACAAGACCTCAACCTTCCAACCACGGTTTTCAGCGTAGCGCGAATACATGCGAAAGAGGTCACCGGAAAAAATAGCAGCCTCATCCCCACCCGTGCCGGCGCGAATTTCCAGAAACACGTTGTGTGAGTCGTTGGGGTCTCGCGGCAGCAACAGCGTCTGCAGCTCCGTCTCCAGGTCAGCCAGGCGCTGCGAAGAGGCCTCGATTTCCTCCTGAGCCATCTCGCGTAAGTCCGCATCCGGGTCATCGAGCATCTTGTGTGCTTCGTCAAGGTCGCTTTTAACCTGGCTGTAGAGGGCATAACACCGGACGACGGCCTCCAGCTCGGAGTACTCACGCGACAGGTCGCGGAACCTGTCCTGATTCG
Organism: Gammaproteobacteria bacterium; assembly: GCA_030431585.1. Classification (GTDB taxonomy): domain Bacteria; phylum Pseudomonadota; class Gammaproteobacteria; order Pseudomonadales; family Halieaceae; genus Halioglobus. Next base: position 932 of record JAUIIQ010000252.1, read on the forward strand.
CTATGGTTTCACTGTCGCCGAGCAGCGCAGACACCTCTTCGTGACGATCAGTGAGGGTCTCCAGCTTGGTCAGGAGAGAAGCTTTCATTGCAGGGTATGTCTCGAGTGGTCTGTGTCGTGGGCTGAAACTTCCAGGGCATCTGTGTCGGTGCCGCTATCACCGCCCTTGCCTTGAGCTTCTCTGGTGCCAGCGATCCCGAGTAAGCGCCGGGCGCTTTGCAGCTCACTGTTACGGCCTTCCACGCTGGCTTGCTTGAGACCCGCCGTTGGCGCATGGATCAGCTTGTTGGTAAGTCCGCGTGAGAATTGCTTGAGCACCGATGCCGGATCGTCACCGCGGGCGATACTGCGCAATGCCTTGTCGAGTTCCTGCTGACGCAATTGCTCGGCCATTCGCCGGTAATCCTTGACTGCATCTATCGCGCCCATTTCCATGGTCTCACGGGCGCAGGCTGCGACACCTTCGGCGATAATCAGGTCGGCCTTGCGCGCCTCACTCTGGCGACTGCGCAGGTTCTGGTCGACGATCTCGCGCAGGTCGTCAACGCTGTAGAGATACACGTCACGCAGCTCGCCCACCTGCGGCTCTATATCCCTTGGCACAGCTATATCTACCATCAGCACCGGACGGTGCTTGCGCACCTTGATCGCCTGTTCCATGGCTCCCTTGCCCAGAATAGGCAGCTGGCTTGCCGTAGAGGTGATAACAATATCAGCTGCCGGTAACTGCTCGGGTATCTCGGACAGCAAAACCGCTTCAGCGCCGAACTTCTGGCCCAACTCACGCGCCCGACCCAGCGTACGATTGGCAATCACTATCTTGCGCACGCCAGCATTCACAAGGTGACGGGCTACCAACTCAATCGTCTCGCCAGCGCCCACCAGTAGCGCACTGCATTGCGACAGATCAGAAAAAATATGCCCGGCAAGATCAACCGCAGCGTAAGCAACAGACACCGGGTTTTCACCAATGGCGGTATCGGTACGAACTTTCTTGGCGATGGCGAAGACGCGCTGGAATAAACGGTTCAGTTCACCGCCTACCGTGCCGGCGTCAGCAGCGACGGCATAGGCCGATTTGAGCTGACCGAAAATCTGAGGCTCACCCAACACCATTGAATCCAGGCCAGCCGCGACCTGGGCGATATGGGTAAGCGCTTCTTCGGCCTCGAAGTGATAGGCAGCGCTGCGCAGGTCCTCAACGGTAAGATGATGGTAACTGGCCATCCAGTCGATGAGCTGTATTGCCTTGTCTGCCAACGCAGCGCGCGGCGGTGCAATGGCGTAGATTTCAGTGCGATTGCAGGTAGACAGGATCACCACCTCATCAAGCCCAGCTGCGCTGCAGCAGTCGGCCATCGCTTCACTCACCTGTTCCGGTGCAAAAGCCACGCGCTCGCGCACTTCAACAGCGGCCGAGTTGTGATTGATGCCCAGAGCGATGAGGTTCATGTGTGGTGGCGAGCTCCCGTTTGGTCGTGCCGGCTGCAGCGGAACACGCGCACCGCGGCAAAAAACCGGCGAACGATACCATATCCGCATAAAATTGATTGATATTTTAACAAGTTAGCAAGCAAATAGCCCGTCGCCCAGGAGCGCCATGCGAATTGGGTTTCGACCGCAGGTTGTGTCATCATAGGCTTTCAATCGACCAGACCAACCGCCGTCACCTGAATGCTCCGTCTCTTTACCACCATGCTTGGCTTTGCGCTGCTCGCGGCCTGTGCCGGCTCTCCGCCTGTTGCAGAGCCAGCGGCACAACAGACTGCGGCAAGCGCAACTGACGCTGCCCTGCCCCCGCCTCCGGAACGTCCTTTTCCGGAAGATAGCGTCTACCCTCTGTTACTCGCAGAATTCGCCTTGCGCAGACAAGACTACCGAACCGCGCTGAGCAACTATATGGAGCAAAGCCGCATTCTGCAGGACGCGGGCGTCTCGCGTCACACTACCCACCTGGCTCAGTTTATCAATGACGACCCCAGCGCACTGAACGCGGTACGCCTGTGGCTGGAACAGGAACCGGACAACCTGGAAGCCAACAACACCGCTGCCACCCTGATGGCGCGCAGTGGCGAGCCACTGGAGGCCCTGCCACACATGGCCTTCGTGTCGCGCAATAACAGACAGGCCAACTACCCGCTACTATTGCAGGGTTTCAGCAAGCTCGATGATACACAGCAAAGCAAACTGCTGTATGGCCTCAACGACCTGCTGACCGAATTCCCGGAAGACCCCGCACTACTGCTGACCCTGGCGCTCATCAACACCGAGTATGAGCAGTACGACACGGCGCTGTCGCGACTTGATAGCCTTTTCGCTGTGGAGCCGGACCAGCAGCAGGCCCTTCTGCTGGAAGCCCGTATTCTGCTGCAACAGGACGCAAAAAGGCCCTACAAGCGCATCGAAAAAGCGCTGGCCAGGAACCCCGGAGACAACCGTCTGCGCCTGGAGTATGCGCGCCTGCTCACAAGTTCCGACATGGTCGCTGCGCGTGAACAGTTCGAAATATTGTCAGCGCAATCTCCCGGCGACGCTGACCTGCTGCTGTCGCTGGCGCTGATCAACCGGGAAACGGGTGACAACGTGGTCGCCAAGGCCTACCTCAGGCAGGTGGTGGATACCGGAAAGCGCCTCGACGAGGCACAATACTATCTGGGCCGCATTGCCGAGGACGCCGACGAGCCCAGCGAGGCAATAGCCCATTACATGCAAATTGGCGACAGTCGCCAGTACCTGGGGGCAAACCAGCGTATCGGCCGCATCCTGATCAGCAACGGACAACTGGAGGCCAGCCAGGCTTGGTTTCGCAAACAGCGCGAGGCAGTGCCAGCCAGGCGCGAACAGCTGTTCGGCATTGAGGCAGACCTGCTCAATACCGCTGGCGCGCGAGAAGCGTCAATGGCAGTGCTTAACGCCGGCATAGAGGCGTATCCGGACTCTGCGTCCTTGCGCTACGCCCGCTCCATGCTGGGACAACAACAGGACGACCTGGCGATGATGGAAGCGGATTTGCGCGCCATTCTCGCTCGTGACCCCAATAACGCCACCGCACTGAATGCCCTGGGATATACGCTGGCCGACCAGACCGGCCGCTTTGATGAGGCTTTCGACCTCATCAGTCGCGCACTGGAGCTGGACCCGGATGAACCCGCCATTCTGGACAGCATGGGCTGGATCCTGTATCGCAAAGGAAGACTGGAAGAAGCCCTGGACTATCTCACCCGGGCCTACGCCGTGTTTCCAGATGCCGAAGT
>JAUIIQ010000253.1 GCA_030431585.1 Gammaproteobacteria bacterium
TGGCTTCGGCGATTGAGGCGCTGGGCATGAGTTTGCCCGACAGTTCAGCTCAGGAGGCTGTTTCCGGGTCCAAGGCGGAAGACTGCCGGCGCGCAGGGGCTGCCGTACTGATGTTGCTGGAACAGGACATCAAGCCCTCGGACATCATGACCCGCAAGGCCTTTGAAAATGCCATTACCACGGTGATCGCACTTGCTGGTTCAACCAATGCCGTGTTGCACCTGCTGGCAATGGCTCACGCGATAGACGTGGACCTCACCCTGGACGATTTTGCGCGCATTGGTGAACGTGTGCCGGTGCTGGCTGACCTGCGCCCCAGTGGCCAGTACATGATGTCTGAGCTGATAGCCGTTGGCGGCATCCAGCCGCTGATGAAGATGCTACTGCAACGGGGTCTGCTGCACGGGGATTGCCTCACGGTAACCGGCAGGACCCTGGCGGAAAATCTCGCTGATGTTGCACCCTATCCCGACTCGCAGGACATTGTTCGTGCCTTTGATAACCCGATCAAGGCCAGCAGTCACCTGGCGATTCTTCGCGGCAATCTCGCGCCGGAAGGTGCTGTGGCCAAGATAACCGGCAAGGAAGGACTGCGTTTTGCCGGTACCGCGCGGGTGTTTCATTCCGAGGAAGAGGCCCTGCAGGCGATACTCGACGGCCGCGTGGTGAAGGGTGATGTATTGGTGATTCGCTATGAAGGTCCCAGGGGTGGTCCCGGTATGCGGGAAATGCTGAGTCCGACGTCTGCGCTCATGGGCAAGGGTCTGGGGGCTGACGTTGCGCTTATTACCGATGGTCGTTTCTCCGGCGGCAGCCACGGTTTTGTAGTCGGGCACATTACCCCGGAAGCCAGCGAGGGAGGGCCATTGGCCATTGTTGAGGACGGCGACGAAATTCTTATCGATGCGCAGGCAATGCAGATCGATGTGCAGTTGAGCGAGGCAGAAATCCAGTCACGCCTGGCTGCCTGGGAGCCACCGCCGCCGCGCTATACACGGGGCTTGCTGGCGAAGTATGCCAAAACCGTAGCATCCGCGTCGGAAGGCGCCGTCAGCGACAAGTATCTCTAGTCCCGGCGTGTTCAGTATGTGTCGGGCGCCCCGTGTCGCAGGGTCGCCTCAACCACCAACTGCGCGGCATTGATCTTGCCTGACCTGTACTGCTGAACGCGGCGGGCCCATTCCCGGCGGTCCAGGGCCTCTATCTCATTGAATGCCTGCGTCAGCGCGTCGGTGCCAACGTCTGTTATCTGCCACAGCAGGTTTTTGCCGGCCAGCTGGTCGGTGTAGCCGCGCCTGTCGCTGGTTGCATACAGGGCCGGGATACCCAGCAACACCGCCTCGCTTGCCATGGTCGCGCTTTCCCCTATATAGCTGTCGCAATAGGCCAGCAGGTGGTGCACCTGATGAGCGGAGCCGGTGTATTGAAATGCTTGCAGGTCTTCCGGTAGCCGCCGCTCTGACGATATATGCACACGGCCACGCGCGGCAAGGTGGGTGACGAATGCGCGCAAGGTGTCTTCCCGCCAGCCTGTTTTTCCCAGGTCATGGCTGGCCTGCCACCCCACCAGGCGGAGAAAGAAATTTTTGCTGTCCGCTGCCAGGCCTGCGGCCTCAGCGACGGCTTTGTCGGGGCTGAAATTGTGCGGATGCAGATAGGAGAATTCTTTGTTCCAGTCTGACCGGGTAGTGCGGTTCTTCGCGGTGGGGCCGGTGTACGAATCAGGTACGTACAAGTGTGTCAGGAAGGGCAGGGTAATGCGGTGTTGCAGCGATGCGCGCTCAGTGTCATAAAAACTGATCGCGGGCGTGCCGGTCAGTTTGCCTGCATGCGATATGGATATGCCGCCGAACCCCACCATGACGTGGGGCTGGAAATCCCGCACCAGGCTCAGCATCGCCAGGTCGCGTTGCAGAAGTTCCAGGCCCAGGCGCGGCAGGCCGGAGCCGGCTGTCGACAGGGTGCGGTGTTCCAGCCCGAAAGCGAGTAACAGCTCTTCCGTTACATCCTTGTGCCTGCTTGCGATGCAGACCTGGTGACCAAGCGTTTTCAGCGCTCTGATCGGATTCAGGAAAAACAACACGTCCGCCGGATGAACAATGTCTACGAGTACTCTCATTCGCTGGCCGGTGCTTGCCTGGACCCGGCATGCAGAGGTCGCTTCGGGGAAGTCTCTCTTTGCGTGTTGGCAAGCAGGCTGCTGCATAGCAGCATAGCGAGGAAAACCAGGCCGGGCACAAGTTGTAAGCTGATCCGTCCCACGGCGGTGAAGTAGACAGCGCCTTTGGCGTAGCCGGTGAACAGGAAGAGAATCAGAAACAGGGCAAGTGCAGAGCTCAGCGCGGCGAGTATCCCCTGGCAGTGACGAGCTTTGCCACCTGCGCTGATCAGGCCCAGCGGCAGGGCCGCGATAAACAGGTAGGCAAACAGGTGCCAATTTCCATGCACCCAGAAAACGCTGCCTATTCCAGCCAACGCCCCCGGACGATAGTGCAGGTTCAGTCTGTTCAATGAGTGGCCGGCTACGGCCAGATCCGGCGGGAAGAACGCCAACACGCCAACGGCCGCCAGCAGCAGGCAACATAGCAACAACAGGGCCTTGCGCCCGGGAACCAGAACCACGACAAGGGCGGGGATGAACGTCAGCAACCAGTAAAAGCCTTCGTTCTTGATCAGCGGGCAGCACAGTGCAAAGAACACCGCCATTCCGGCCTGCCAGTTCTGCCGCTGCACCGACCAGTTGTGGAAGGCCATGAGCGCAGCGCAGTAACAGGCGCCAAGGAAGAGGTCGGCATAGCCTGCCAACGCAACATGGGTGTTTACCAGAGGCATGGACAGGAGGAAGTAGCAGAATACTGTTGCCACAACCATCCCCGCCCCGGATGCGCGTGCCTGGCCGAAGAAAGCAGCGCCAAGACCGATGAGACACAGTAGCCAGGGCAGGTTCATCAGGCTCTCATCCCACTGCCCTTTGGCAGAGTTCATCCATACCTGAAGCAGCGGCGTGGTAATCGGGTAATCGGGATGATTGTCTGTGTAGACGCCTTCACCGGCTAGCTCCAGCCACTGGCTGTTCTCAACAAAAGGCACAATGCGGCCGGCCTCAAACCACACGCGTGCCTTGGTTGCCCAATGCATGGTGGCGTCCCAGGGGAACAGGGGACGTAACATCAGCTCCAGCCCAAGCGTTGCCAGCCTGACCGCAATCAATGTGCCGAGGAAGGCGACAAGCATCTTGTGAGACGGCGGCAGGGTGGGCCATAGCGCTTGTGGCAAGCTTGGGGTGGCGGTGTGTGGTTGCCAGAAATAGCGGATCAACAGCGCGAACAGAATCAGGCCGCAGGCGAAAGAGGCGGTCGTCCCGAAACCGAGCGGCAGCCCCAGAGCGTCCACCAGTCGCATCAGCATGGGAACCACCAGCAAACCTGCGAGTATGCCGTTGCCCCATACCAGTGCCCTGCGGCCCGGCGTTCCGGGCGGAATACACAGTCCCAGCCACAGCCCACCCAGTAACGCGGGGATAGCAAGGGCCACCAGAATAAGAAACCATTCCATTATTTCACCCGGTACAGACTGCCCACGTGCCTGGAAAGCACGGGCTCAACCTGCAAGGCTGTGCCGCTGCGCGAGCGAAGCACCCCGGTTTGCGCATCGAAATGCATGCCGGCAGGCTCGACAACGACGATATAGTCTCCGTCATGAACGTATTTCTGCGGCGGCAGTTCCGGCCCTTTACGTTCCCAGTAGACGTTCAATGGATAGAGATAATACGCACCGCGCATCCCCAGGTAGTCGTCAGCTGAGCTCACAAATACCTGTGCTTCGGGCGATGCGATTTCTTTTTTTACCTGGGTCATGAAAGCGACAATGTCGCCGTCTATTCCCGCCTCCAGTTTTTCGTCGCTGTCCTTTCCGGAAAATGTGTCGTAGGTCAGCGCGAGTTGATGGAACAACTGTTTCTGCCAGATGAAATCAAGCCCTATCCAGCAGGCCAGAAACATCAGGGACACTGCCCGCCAGTCAAATCGCTGCCGGGTCCACGGTAACAGCAGGAAGACCAGATAAGCCGCAATGCTCAGAGCGAGAGCCGCGGCGAACACCGGCACGGGGTAGAAAGTAGTGGCCGTCGGCCCCAGTCCCCGGTGCGTGTTGATAGCAGCGTGATGCCACGGTGTCAGG
>JAUIIQ010000254.1 GCA_030431585.1 Gammaproteobacteria bacterium
CGTAGTTGAGAGAACGCAAGTGAAGTGGAAGTATGACCCTCAGCGCCGTTTAAGATCGCGTGGCTTGATATTCAGAAATCGGGACTCAAAAAACTTCCTCTCTTCCATCAGCTGCGGGCTATATTTTCCATTTCTCGGTGTCAGCCTGAGATAGTCTCTTATAACAAGCGAGCAACGTTCCGCCTTGTAAGAAAGTAGGTGTGGATAAATTTGTTCAATCAAGTCCAGCGCCTGTCGATTGTATACACCATAGGCAAGACTGTGCGAGTGCCCTGGTTTCGAGGCTCTCTTGTTCGATATGTTGCCTACGCCAGCAGCATCCACCACAAACTGTAAGAGTGGAAGTTCGGTGCTGCTGATGGTCAGCCCCAGATGCCGGTTTTCATTTCTGTGTTTGCGGGTCAGGGTGATACTGCCTTCCCCATCGACCAGGCCGGCTATGTAGGCTGCTTCAGCAGTGGATAGTATGTTCGCTGCAGCGTAGGGCGGCATCTATGAATACCTCTGGAACAAGGCATCATGATAAGAGCTATTGCGGCAAGCGTGTTGTAGTTGGGCGAAATTGATTAACTATCACGTTAGCACTATGGATCACGAAGTTGGTGCCGCGGTGGCTCTGCACCCTGTGTCACGCTCGCGGGTTTAAGGCTGGAGTCTTAAAATCTCATGGAGAAAGTAAAAGAGGGCCACCGGTTTATTGGTGGCCCTCTTCTAGATTGGTGGAGGCGGCGGGTCTCGAACCCGCGTCCGCCAGACCGCTGCCTTCGGCTCTACATGCTTAGATTCCGTTAATTAATTTAACCGCATACAGCCCAACGGGCAGGACGTACTTGGCGAGTTCTGTTCAAATTTAGCTGCATGGCCCAGAACAAACCCTGCTGCGATCCAGTTCTATATGACAGTCAGTAGCGCGGGGCTGGAACCTTGCTAAAGACCGCTAGGGCCGAGGCCACTAGAAGTGCTTTTGTGACTGCTTACGCAGCCAGTTGGGCACCGTAGTTGTCGTCGTTGGCAACTATAAGTTTACAGCTTTTGATTTACGTGATTGGCTGCCATCACGGCATGCACCTAAGGGTTTGTATCCGTCGTCGAATCCAAATCGCCCCCGTGTGACTTTCCAGTATACGCCATTTTATGGGGTCCGTTCGGGTATTTTTCAAGGCCGCGGCACTGTATTCTGCCGCCTGTTCAAACGGAGAATAATATGGAAGGCTTGCTTCCCCTGGTGTTGACCATGCTGGCTACCGGCGTGGTGGCGGGCCTTATTGCCGGCCTGCTCGGTGTGGGCGGCGGCATTGTGATCGTGCCGGTGCTGGATGCCGCCCTGGCAGTGCGCGGTGTCGACCCTGCCATACGCATGCATGTGGCGGTGGGCACCTCGCTGGCCACTATCATCTTTACCTCTATGTCCTCAGCGCGCGCGCACCATGCCCGTGGCGCGGTGGATATGTACCTGGTGAAACTGTGGGGCCCGTTTATCTTTGTCGGCTCGATGATGGGCTCGGTGGTGGCCGCCGCGGTAGACAGTTCGGTGCTGGCGGCGGTATTCGGGGTGGTTGCCCTGCTGATTGCTATTCAAATGCTGCTGCCGCTGGAAAACTACCGACCCTGGAAGGCGGTGCCGCGCGGGCCCGGGGGCATTATTGCCCCGTCCCTGATTGGCGGCCTCTCGTCCATGATGGGCATAGGCGGTGGCACTTTCAGCGTGGCCACGCTCACCATGATGAGCCAGCCCATTCACCGGGCGGTGGGCACGGCCTCCCTGTTTGGCCTGCTTATCGCCGTTCCCGGTACGCTGGGTTTCATTGTTACGGGTTGGGGTGACCCGCGCCTGCCCCCGGCCAATATCGGCTATATCAACCTGGTGGGTGTGGCGCTCATTGCCCCCATGACGGTGCTCATGGCGCCGCTGGGTGCGCGCCTTGCCCACAAGCTGTCCAAACGCCAGCTGAGCCTGGCCTTTGGTGTGTTCCTGGGCATTGTGGCGGTACGCATGCTGTTGCGCGCCATGGGTGTGCTGGGTTGATCGCGGTTTGAAGGCGCCGCCGGGCCTTGCCGCTGCGCTTACTGCTTGACGTTATCGCGCACAATGCGTTGCTTCTGGCGGGCCCAGTCCTTGTCTTTTTGTGCATCGCGCTTGTCGTGGGCCTTCTTGCCCTGGGCCAGGGCAATGCGCGCTTTCACTAAATGACCTTTCCAGTAAATCTGGGTGCACACGCAGGTCTGGCCTTTCTGGGTGATGGCCGCGAGGATGCGCGCCAGCTCCTTTTTGTGCAGCAGCAGTTTGCGCGTGCGCGTGGGGTCGGGCACGAAATGGGTAGAGGCGGTGTCCAGCGGAATGATGTGCGCGCCCAGCAGGTAGGCCTCGCCGTTTTTCATCAGCACGTAGGAATCGGCCAGGTCGGCCTTGCCCATACGCAGGCTTTTCACTTCCCAGCCGGTGAGGGCAACGCCCGCTTCAAAGGTTTCCAGCAGGTGATAGTCAAAGCTCGCCCGTTTGTTCTGGGCGATGACGTTGCTGGATTTGTTGGGTTTCTTCTTGGCCATGGCGCGCATTATACGGCCAAGGCGCGGCACTTAAACGGTATTCTTTCCCTTTTCTGCAGGGTTGGGCTGGGGCAATCTGACGCTATGATTTCAAAGGGAAATTCAAGGTGATTCTGAGCGCGGCGCAGGCCTCCCCGCGCTGGCGCGGGCGTACCACCTTCGTGCTGGCGCTGGCGGGAGCGGCCGTTGGCCTGGGCAGCCTGTGGCGCTTTGCCTGGCTGATGGGCGAGCACGGCGGCGGGGCGTTCATGCTGTCTTATGTGCTGTGCCTGTTCCTGCTGGCGGTGCCCTTGCTGTGTGCCGAAGTGGTGCTGGGCAGCTGGGGCAGGGCCAGCCCCATTAACAGTATCCGCCACGCCTGCGACCGCTCGCTGCGCAGCCGCCACTGGCAGTGGCTGGGCGTGTTGGCGGCGTTTGCCGGCGTGCTGCTGCTGGGGTACCAGTCGGTGGTGGCGGGGTGGTCGCTGGCTTACGCCAAGGCGATGGCCACCGGCGAGTTCTCGGCCGCCAGTGTGCCTTTGGTGTCGGCGCACCTGGAGGGGCTGTTGTCCAGCGAGGCCCTGCAGCTGAAGTGGCAAAGCCTGTTTCTAGGCGTGGTTGTCGCGGTGCTGGCGCTGGGCGTGCGCAACGGGCTGGGCCTGCTGGTATGGCTGCTGGTGCCGGTAATGATCGCCCTGCTGGGCGTGCTGCTGCGCTTCGCCCTGGACAATGGCGACCTTGAGGCCGCGCAGGATTTCCTGTTCTCGGTAAAGCGAGTGGATTTCACCCGCGGCTCGGTGCTGGCGGCCCTGGGCCACGCGGCGCTGACCCTGGGCGTGGGTGTGGGTGCAGGTATCGCCTACGGCGCCTATGCACCGGAGCGTATTCCCATTGGTCGCTCGGTCATTGCCGTGGCGGTGTTCGACACCGTGGTGGCGCTGCTCGCCGGTATCGCCATATTCCCGGTGGTGTTCGCCAATAACCTGGAGCCCGCTGCCGGGCCGGGCCTGTTGTTTATCAGCGCGCCCTATGCGTTTGGTAATCTCGCCGGGGGCGATCTGTTCGGCAGCCTGTTTTTTGCCCTGGTGGCGGTGGCCGCGCTGGGCTCGGCCGTGGCCATGCTGGAGCCCACCGTGGCCTCGCTGCAACAGCGCCTGCATTTACGCCGCCCGCTGGCTGCGCTGGTTGCCGGCGCGCTGGTCTGGTTGCTGGCGCGGGCCGTGTCGGCGTCGGTGGCAAACGCGCAGCTGTCGGGCTCACCCAGCCTGCTGGTACAAGTGGATGCATTCACTGCCAATTTCCTGGTGCCCCTGGTGAGCCTGCTCACGGCGTTCCTGGTGGGCTGGTGGCTGAAGCCGGCGGTGCTGCGGCCCCAGTTCCCGCGCGAATCCAATGTCTCGTTCTCGCTCTGGAGGGGGCTATTGCGCTATATTGCCCCTCCCGCCATCCTGGTACTGATGCTGGTGGGGCACATTCTGTAGACAAAGAATTCCATGACGAGTATCAACCGCAGTGCGCTGTTGCCATTTCGGGCGCAGCAAATGTTTGACCTGGTGAACGACATCGAAGCCTACCCCAGTTTTATGGACGGCTGCGTGGGCGCCGAAATCCTGCGTCGCGAGGAGGGGCTGGTAGAAGCCCGGCTCAGCCT
>JAUIIQ010000255.1 GCA_030431585.1 Gammaproteobacteria bacterium
GATAGAGGATGCAGGCCCCCACGGCGAGCCGCAGCCAGACGATCGTCAGCGGGGGAAAACCGCGCAGGGCAACCGCGATAAGGTAGAACGCAAGCCCCCAGAAAACGCTCAGGTAAGCCAGCAATAGCCAGTGACGCAACAGCGGTTGTTGCACTACGACATGCAGCCGGATTGCGTCACTGCGTAGCGCAGGCCTGCGTTCATCAATCGCCCCTGTAGGGCCGTATCACGTTTTCAGCGTACCAGTTGATCATGCCGATTTTCTCTTCCACGCTCTGCGTGTCCGGCTCGGCAGCGTAGGGATTACGAAACGCAATAATCACCTCGGTCACACCCGCGTCGGCAAGATCACCCAGCCCCTCGACGGTGTAGGCGGCCTCAGTCATCGCGTGATACTCAAAGGGGACGCCCTCGCGACCGTAGTCCCGCTTGAACGCCTCTATCTGGGAGATCATATCCCGCAGTTCCTGCAGGGAAGAACCCGCCGATATCCAACCATCACCAAGTCGCGCTGCGCGACGCAACGCTGGCCTGGCATGCCCACCCACCAACAATGGAATATGGTGATCGGGCACGGGCGTCATTTTTATCGGTTCCAGCTGGAATATTTCGCCGTCGTAACCGAAGTACTCACCCGTCATCAGGCCGTTGACGATCTCCATCATCTCGTCCATGCGCTTGCCCCGCTTCTCCCAGGGAATCTGGCAAGCCAGGAAATCCTCGGGCCAGGGGCTTATACCCACACCAAAGCCAAAGCGGTCGCCTATCATCACCCCCAGCGTTGATAACTGTTTGGCGACAATAGCCGGTTGCCTTACTGCCAGTTTCACCACTGAGGTGGTAAACCGCAGCTTTTCCGTGCGCGCAGCAAGATAGGGAATGGCGACGAATGGCTCCAGGAACGGCACGCCATCGAGAAATTCCCGCGTACCATCATCGTTGTAGGGATAAACGTCCGACCCTTCCTGCGGATAGCAAATGCTGTCCGGAAAGGTGAATGTGTCAAAACCGGCCTCTTCGGCGGCAATCGCCAGTGGCAGGTATTGCTCTGGCGGGCACATGGTGGCGTGGTAGGCGAATTTCATGATCAGGCTCCCGGGCATTTGGGGTTATTGTCGTGGCGCCGCGTCTGCGCTGCACAATCTGTCAGCATCTGGCGTCTGGTCTGGGGAACGGTGTTCCGTTACGGCTTACGCCCCGCAGACCAGGGCAGATCACAGTATCACTCACCAGGGCCTGCCTGAGCCCGGGCGAGTGTGGCTTGCTAAACCGCGGTGAGCTAATCCAGTTCGAAACGGTCTCACTCGCCCCGGGCCACGGGCACCAACGCCTGTTCTATACTCATGACGGTGCCCGACCTGAACTCTCGACGGTACAGCACGAATACGGTTATCGTCGCAGCCAGCAGAAACGGCAAAGTACCCGAGAGCCAGCAGACAACCGACAGGCAGAAGTAGTAGGCCCTCAGCCCGCCGTTGTTGTCATGGCCGGCAGAATCCATCAGTTTGGCGAAGTTGCAGACAAAGGCATCGCGCTGCTGCGGTGTCAGCTGCTCGCCCACATCGGGGGCCGCCCCCATGACGACGGCCGCAAAACCATACTGGCGCAGGCTCCATGTCACCTTGAAGAAGGCATAGATCAGAATCACCAGCAGCAACGCCAGCTTGGCTTCAATCTGGCCGCTGCTCTGCGGTTGGGCAAACGGAATATGCGAGGTAATCTCGGCGATTTGTCCGCTGGTGGTCAATGCCGTCAGCACTGCCGCCATCAGTAGCAGTGTTGTCGAGGCAAAAAAGCCGACAACGCGCTCCTGGCTGGCCAGCAGAGACGCGTCGGTCATACGCATTTCGCGCTGCAGCAAACGCCTGGCCCAGGCCTCGCGATGACTGCGCAAAGACCGGGAGAGTGACACATCGCCTCCCTTCTTGGCGCGATATTTGGCGTAACGGGCATAACCGAGCCACAGGCACAGGAAATAGGCCAGAGATACAATGTCAATAAGTTGCAGCGGTACTTCCACGGGTCATCAACGCGACTTGTTACACAAGCCGGCAAGTCTAAAGCAAATCTATTCGGCCGGTAAGCCCGCCCGGGCATTCCGGCCGTTCCAGGGGTACCCTGTTGCGCGGCCAGCGGATCCATGGCGCTAAGGATGCCACGCCAGCGGACCAGTCAGCCGTCGCGGCTCACCTTGAAAGACTTCGACTGGATACCGTGCTTCTTTAACAGCGTTTGCAGGTGGGAACGATTCAGCTCCAGTTTAGCCGCCAGGTCGACGACCCTTCCCTTTGTTTCCCTGAGCCCATTCTCCAGAAAACGTTTCTCGGCGGCGTCGCTCGCCATGCGTTTTACCTCCGAGAGCGAGCCGGAAAAGCCCGGCTCAGCTGGCTCTGGCGTCACGTTGGCCACACGAATGGTTTTGGGCAGATGCACCGTATCCGCCACTTCATCTGCCAGGCAAGAAAGACGGTAGACCAGATTACGCAATTCGCGCACGTTGCCGGGGTAGCTGTAATTTTGCAAAAACTGATGCAGCGCCTCTGACAGCTTGACCGGGGGCCTGCCCAGTTGCTCTGATGCCTCGGCAAAAAAGTAATCACACAAAAGCGGGATTTCGTCGCGACGCTCGCGCAGCGGCGGCAGGCTGGCGTGGATTACTCCCAGCCTGTAGAACAGGTCCTCTCGAAATGTCCCTTCGGCGGACATTTTTTCCAGGTTGCGATTGGTCGCCGCCACTACCCGGGTATCAACCGCAGTGACCTCGTCTGAACCCACCCGCTGAATTTCGCTGGCCTGCAATACGCGCAGCAACTTTACCTGTCCCGGCATGGGTAACTCGCCCACTTCATCGAGAAAAATCGTGCCGCCATTAGCCGCTTCAAATCGGCCCTTGCGATCACTGCTGGCGCCGGTAAAGGCGCCTTTTTTGTGTCCGAACAACTCGGACTCGATAAGATTGTCAGGTATCGCCCCGCAGTTTATGGAAACGAAGGGCTTGTCGGCCCTGGAGCTGTTGGCGTGTATCACCTTGGCGAACAACTCTTTGCCAGTACCACTCTCACCGTCTATCAGTATCGGCAACATGGTCGGCGCTGCCTTGCGCACGATCTCCAGCGCTTCGAGCAAGCCGGGGCTCTCTCCCAGAACACCTTCAAAACCGAGTTCATCGTAGCTGGAAGGCTTACTCGCGGCACCAGTGCTGTCCACCGTTTTCGGGGCTGTAGCCTGCTCAAGCCGCTCGGTTCGAGAGGCCAACAGAAGCGCACTGCGCAGCGAGTTGAAGTCGTCCAACAGCGCATCGATTTCCTGCCTGTCCAGCTGGCTGGCAAGACGTAACCGGGAACGGATGATCTCAATTTTCTCTATCAAACCGCCGTGGCTGGACGAGGGCTGTGTGTTAAAACTGAATTGCTTCATACGGCGATCTGCTTTTGTACCAGTTGGTAATACATGCCCTTGCGGGCAAGAAGTTCATCGTGAGTACCGCTTTCAGCAATGGCTCCGTTATACAACACCAGAATCTTGTCAGCGCGCATAATGGTGCTCAGGCGGTGAGCAATCACCAGGGCTGTGCGTCCCTGCAGTATGCCATCCATATTGCTGAGAATGTTACTCTCGGATTCAGTATCCAGTGATGAAGTGGCTTCATCGAGAATAAGTATGCGCGGGTCGCGGTACAGGGCCCGGGCAATGCAAAGCCGCTGTATCTGACCGCCGGACAAACCGGTGCCGCGCTCGCCAACTTCCTGCTCATAGCCGCGCGGAAGATTACTGATAAAACCATGCGCGTCGGCAAGTTCCGCAGCATCCACGATACGGCGTTTGTCCGGCTCGTCGTCGCCTATTGCGATATTGTCCGCAATGGTTCCCTGGAACAGCAGGTTACTCTGCATTACGTAACCCAGCTGGGCGCGATAGCGTTGCATCTCAATCAGCTTGAGATCGTATCCGTCGACCAGAATTTTTCCTTCCGTGGGAGGATAGAAACCCACCAGCAACTTTGCCAGAGTGGACTTGCCGGAGCCGCTTTGACCCACCAGTGCAACGAGTTCTCCCTGCTTGATATCGAGGTTGATATCCTGAAGGACGTATCCCGGATCATTCTCGTCATAGCGGAAATAGACATTTTCAAACCTAACATCGCCCTGCACCGAGGGCAGTACAATACGTG
>JAUIIQ010000033.1 GCA_030431585.1 Gammaproteobacteria bacterium
CGCGCATGCTGGCCCACAGCCTCAAAAACAGAGATGATATCCGTATGATTCGCGCCCGGCTGTATGGTACCCCCATACACAAACACCGACGGGCGGTTCAGCCGGGACAAACCGATCATGCACCCAGGCATATTCTTGTCACAACCGCCTATGGCCACCAGGCCATCGAAACCCTGACAGCCGGCGACAGCTTCAATGGAGTCGGCGATCACCTCACGCGACACCAGCGAGTACTTCATGCCCTCGGTGCCATTTGAAATGCCATCGGAAACCGTGATGGTATTGAACACCACGCCTTTGCCGCCTGCCGCATCGGCCCCGGCGCAGGCCTCATCCGCCAGGGCATTGATGTGCATGTTGCAAGGCGTCACCATACTCCAGGTAGAGGCTATGCCCACCTGCGGCTTGCTGAAATCCTCATCACTGAAACCAACCGCCCGCAGCATAGCCCGGGCCGGTGCTTTCTCTATACCATCCACAACCAGGGATGAGTGGCTTCTCTTGTCTGTCACTGTATCTTTTGCCTCCAGGGGGAATGGGTTCTGGTGCTGCACTACGCTGCAGCATATATCAGACTGTACACCAGATTGTGCTGCCTATGCTTCCCACACTTGCCACCTGCCTTTAAAGCCCGCATGTTATCCAGACACGACGCACGCCCGATCTGGCTCCGCAAGCCCTGAGACGGTATGGTGGCATCACTGGAACACTGTATACCCTTCCCGGTCACACCATTGAGCCCACTGAAGAAGACCGGGTTGCCAGTCAGCCCGATAACACAACAAACAACCGCTACCGCTGCGCGCAACGGTAACGCAAACACGGCAGCCCACAGCCCAATATGAAGCAGCTCTCACAGGCATTTGTAGACATTTTTCAATCCGCGCCACTGCGCGTGAGCCTGTGCCTGATACTCATGGTACTGCAGGGCCTGTTCTCTGGCGTCGGCCTGCTGTTGCTCATACCGCTGCTGCAACTCACCGGCATGGAACTGGGTGACGGGTCGGTCAACGCCGCTCTGGAGCCCGGCCTGAGCCTGTTAGCCGGCATTGGCCAGCCACTTTCGCTCACCCTCGTACTGGCCATTTATGTAGCAGTGGTAGGCAGTTTTGCCGGTATACAGTACCTGCTGTCCGTCACCACTATCGAGGTGCAGCAGAACTACGTTCGCCGCAAACGCGACAACTTGTACCGTTCGTTGTTGCGCACACGTTGGCAGTTCGTCATCCAACGGCGCATGTCCGAGTTCCTGCACTGCCTCAGCACCCAGGTACAGATGATCGGAGAATCGGCCAACAGCATGCTGCGCATGATGAGCGAGGCCTGTCTTGCGCTTGTCTACGTGGGCATCTCCTTTCTGCTCTCATGGGAGCTGAGCCTGGTCGCCGCCGCCTTTGGATGCTGCCTGCTGCTGCTGATCACGCCGATGAATCGACGGGCACTGGTTTCGGGCAAGGTCCAGTTGGCGAGCTACAAGTCGATCTTCCATATGCTTGATGAACAACTCCATAGCCTGAAGATGATAAAAAGCCATGCCGGAGAAGCGCTGCACGCCAGCAGGCTGTCACAGGTTGGCAAAAAATTGGAAGAGCAGGCCGTCGCGATCGTACGCATCAATGCGCTCACCCAACTGATGTATATGCTGGGCGCAGTGATTTCTTTTTCTGTTTTCTTTTACCTTGCAGTGAAGTGGCTGCAGATCGACATCCCCACCCTGGCAGTCCTGCTACTGGTGCTGTCGCGTTTGCTGCCAAAGTTCTCCACCATTCAAGCGGCGCAGCAACGCGTGCTGCACCAGATTCCCGCTTTTCTTGACGTGAAAGCTATGGAGCGGGACTGCGAGGCACACTGGGAAACAGAGCTCGCGGATGAAAGCACAACACTGCCGTTCGCTGAATCGATCTGCGTCAATAAAGTCACCCATCATTACCCCGGCAGCGCGCGCCCGGCGCTGGAGAACTTTTCTGCCACAATCGGGAAGAACCAGACCGTTCTGGTTTCGGGGCCATCGGGCTCGGGGAAGTCTACACTTGCCGACATTGTCGTCGGGCTGCTGCAGCCGGAATCCGGCGCCGTACTGATTGATGGTCGCGAGTTGACGCAACAGAACCGCCAGGCCTGGCGACGCAAGTTGTTCTACCTTACGCAGGAAATGTACCTGTTTCACGACACCATACGCGCAAATCTCAGCCTCTTCGCACCAGAGGCAGCAGAGGAAGACTTATGGGAAGCGCTGGATATGGCAGCGGCAAAAGAGTTTGTGCTGGAACTGAAGGAGGGCATTGATACCGTCATAGGAGATCAGGGCATCAGGCTGTCAGGCGGGGAAAAACAGCGTATATGCCTGGCCAGGGCAATACTCACCCAACCCGACCTGTTGATACTGGACGAGGCCACCAGTGCCCTGGACCCGGAAAACGAAGAGCGCATTCACGACGAGTTGAGACGCCTGCACGGTCGCTTCACCCTTATCATCATCAGCCATCGGCCCATCTCCTCGGAGTTTGTCGATGCTGAAATCAGGCTGCAGGCTCCTGTCAATGCACCCCGGGAAAACGGGAGTGACTACCACACCTGATCAGCAGAAAAGCCATGCATCTCAAACCCGCGAAAGCCCGCCCGGTTTCCGCGCTTGAAGAAGTAGTGATATCCCCGGGCCAGTACGTTGCTTGAGCGCTGGGACCGTGCCACCGCAGAGGCGAAGCGATACTGGCTACGATGCGGGTGACGCGCATTCAGCTTGTACGCCAGTACCGTTTTCTTCTGTTCCAGACCATCGCAGAGACTCAGCAGGTCACGCAAGCGAACAGGCTCGGGGTTGGCATAGGAGAAACGCATGCTGAACTGGCGAACGTCAACGCCCATCACCCGCATGTCCTGAAAGGGCAACCACTGCGACAGTCCGGCAGGCTGATCACTGAAAAGCCGTCCTGCCAGCAAGAAAACCAGCGAGAACTGGTAAGCCATGCGCCATTGGCGGCTTAGCTGCGCCAGCTCGTTCCAGTCTTTTTCATTCAGCTGTTGCGCCAGCAGGTAGACATCATAGAGCTGAATCAGCCGGCAGCGGTGTTCGATGAGATTCTGCACATTGTGCAGCACCAGGTGCGCCATCGCGGCCGCCCCCAATCTGCCCTCCTGACCCTCCCGGCGCAGTGACTCCGTGAGGTCGATTACTGCAAACTGCAGCGAACGGGTGACACGAAAGTGAACATCTACCGCGATGGGCGCATCGGCGCGCTCATAGACATAGAGCTCACGTGCATCCTCGGACACAAACATTCCCTCATTCGCATCCTCTATGCCTGACATCGCCGCAGAGGTGAGATAGGACGCGCCGTCCGCGGTCTCGGAATAGAGCCGCAGACCCAGTCGATCCGTTACCGCTTCCAGCAACGGTCGGTTCTCGGCACGGATCAGTACATCGATGTCCGCCATCGGTCGGAGCGCGGGATCCGGGTAACATGCACTCAGCAGCTGACAGCCCTTGAGCAACAACAGATCACGATTATCATCTGCGAATGGTTGCGTCAGCTGCTGCTGTATTTCGCTGATACGCCGGGCACGGCTTTTACAGGCACCGTATTGCGTGGCCAGGTAATCAATAAATTCCGGTGCACAACGAGTGCTGATACCGGATGCCTTGAAACGCGTGTGCAGCAGGGGTGCAATACCGTGCATCTGGCACAACAACATAGCGGCAAGACGGTCGTCGTCATTCCAGGACGCCAGCGCACTGCAGCCAGCTGCAAAGGACTCCGGCTGCAGTAGATCGAGCAGGGTTGCATAAATCCCGGAAATCTTGCGCCCCGGGCTAGCGGGCAACGGCATGAACGATATCCTGCATCGTCTCCTCCAGCCCGTCAGCATCATGGCCAATTTCCAGATTGACCGCAGGCAGTTCACCCAGGGCGACTCCCAGCAATGCCCTGGCCTCTGCGGCAAGATCAAAACCGGGTTCGCGGCTATCGAGCATCCATGCAACAACCTCCGATGCCACAGCGCGGCGCCATCGGCTCGCTGCCAGGGAATGACGGGGTATTAACCGGCACAACACCAGACCGGTGGCCGGCAGGCAAGGCTTGTCCGCAACGGGGATCCTGATCTTGGTTTTTCCATTGGGAAGCTGTAGCGCGGGCAGGCCCGCCAACTCCGGAAAACGGTCCCTGGCTGCGGGCAGCAGGTGTATAAAACGCGGGTTGGACCAGGCGCTCACACCAGACTGAATATCCAGAAACACGGTATCCTCGCTGACCAGTTCCCAGCCCCGTCGCATGCAGGCATAGGCCAGGCTGGATTTACCAAAACCGCTATTGCCTGATAGCAGCAGCGTTGTATCCCCGCTACGCACTGCAGCAGCATGCACCGGAAATCGTCCACGGCCACATATCAGGAAAAGGCTGAGGCACTGAACCACATCGGTGAGAAAAAACTCTTTATCGTCGAGCACACTTGCGTCCACCGAGGCACTGGCCTCACCGCTAAAAGCGTCCGCCCGCAGTGAAACAGGCTTACTTTCTGCTTCCAAAATATTGTCGGAGACGCGATACTCCAGCAGAGGACGCTGGTAAATAACCTTATTATTATCGGGCCTTATCGTAATGCGGATGAGGCCCTGATTCTGTTGAGCAGAACACTGGTGCTGTGGAAAAGCCTGCGCGATCCAATGCACCAATTGCGCGGAATTGCTCTCAAAACGCAGGCAAATGCCCATCACGGTGCACTGATAGGCGTGGCCCGCACTGGCACGTGGTGCCGGCGATTGGCAGGGCGATTGGCACGACGACAAGACCATATTTAAAGTATCCTGACACGGGTGGAGGGTGAGGCACATTGCGGCCTGTATAGCAGAATCCCCACATGATCGCTACTCGCCATGGCGACGGGCCAGGGAATACGCACAGCAAAGGGGATGAAGGCGCTTGCGGGCAAATCCACATATACTTTTCACGCATGCATTTTTTCTCGCGAACGACGAGAAGCAGCTGAAGGAGAAATTCCGGCCCTATCCGCCCCTGGCAACCCTCTATGCCGCTGCCGTAGTGAGGGAAGCCGGTTACCGCGTGTCCTTGTTCGATGCTGTCCTTGCGGCTTCCGTCGAAGAGTTCAGTACGTGCATCAACGCACAGCCCTGCGATCTGCTGGTGATATACGAGGATGACTTCAACTTTCTCACCAAGATGTGCCTTACCCACGTGCGGGATGCCTGTTTCGACATGATCGATACTGCCTCCAGCCTGAACATTCCCGTGGTCGTACACAGCGCCGATGCATCGGACAGGCCGGAACTCTACTTGCAGCGCGGGGCAGACTATGTGGTGACCGGCGAAGGTGAGCAGACACTGCTGGAACTGGTTGACGCCCTGCAGCAATCCGCGCAGCTGGCGGAGCTACCACCCGGGGTAATTACCCTGCAGGACGGCAGCCTTCTCAGCGCAGGAAAACGCAACAACTTTCGCGATATTGACCACCTCCCCTTTCCAGCGTGGGACCTCGTTGACTTTGAACAATACCGCCAGGCCTGGCAGGGTCAGCACGGCCACTTCAGCATCAATATGGTGTCGTCCAGGGGCTGCCCCTACAAGTGCAACTGGTGCGCCAAGCCGATATGGGGGCAACAGTACGTCCGCTTCCGGCCTGAATACATGGCCGAACAGCTGTCGTGGCTGAAATCGCATGTACAGCCCGAGCATATCTGGTTTGCCGATGACATCTTCGGACTGAACAAGGAGTGGCTGTCCAGCTTCACCGAGACCATTGAATCCACGGGGGCCACCATTCCCTTTACCATCCAGTCCCGGGCAGACCTGGTCGACGAACGCACCGCAAGCCTGCTGCGACGTGCTGGATGCGAAGAGGTCTGGCTGGGGGTGGAGAGCGGCAGCCAGGCGATCCTGGACAGCATGGACAAGGATATCGAGCTCTGGCAGGTTCGCCAGGCAAGGCGGCTACTACAAGACAATGGGATAAAGGTTGGCTTCTTTATCCAGTTGGGCTACTCAGGAGAGGACCTGGAGGACCTGCAGCAAACCCGGGACCTTATTCTGCAGCTCAAACCCGATAGTATTGGCGTCAGCGTCAGCTACCCACTACCGGGTACCAGATTTCACAAAATGGTCGCAGAGCAACTCGATGAGAAGCAGAACTGGGTCCAGAGCAACGATCTGGATGCGTTTTTCACTGCCACGTTTACCTCGGCGTTCTACCGCAAAGTGAGGAACCAGTTGCACGGTGAGTTGAAGGCGATTCATACCGGCGGCAACGTGGAATACTGGCGCAGCGAGTGGCAGAACCTGACGCAATCGGCTGAAGATTATCGCAATGTGGACACGGTTACCCTCCTCACCCGGGAGGCACTCTGATCGTGGCTGATATCTTGCTTACACATGGTTATTTCCTCAACGAGGACGCAAAGGAACAGGAGATCATGAAGCCCTATGTACCGCTGGGGCTGCTTTATCTCTGTGCCTACCTGAAGAAACAGTCATTTTCTGTCGACATATTCGACAGCACCTTTGGCGATCGTGACGCGCTGTACGCATTGTTGGAGACAGAAACTCCCGGCATTCTTGGCTTGTACACCAACCTGATGACCCGCGCCTCGGTGGTGGAGATCGCCACGCGCGCCAGGGCCTCAGGCTGGAGAGTCATCGTTGGCGGGCCGGAGTCGGCAAACTACCCTCTGGAATACCTGCGCCATGGTGCCGAATTCGTGGTGATGGGTGAAGGCGAACAGACGACTGCCGAGTTATTGGCCGCGCTGGCTGACGGCTCAGACCTGCATCAGGTTCATGGCCTGGCCTTCCTCGCCGGAGACGAACTGGTCAGAACACCGGAGCGGGCGATGCTCGCCAACCTCTCCGACTACCCCTGGCCAGCGCGTGACGCAATTGACCTGCAGCCCTACTTCGATGCCTGGCGCACGCATCACGGTGGCTCCAGCATAAGCATGATTACAGCCAGAGGCTGCCCCTACAAGTGCA
Source organism: Gammaproteobacteria bacterium (assembly GCA_030431585.1). GTDB lineage: Bacteria > Pseudomonadota > Gammaproteobacteria > Pseudomonadales > Halieaceae > Halioglobus. The sequence continues at coordinate 6,981 of JAUIIQ010000033.1, forward strand.
CCTGGTGCTCTCACGCCGTCTTCGGTTACAACCACAAGAAGCGCGACCCGGTGGAATGCGCTGACGAACTGCAGCACATCGTCGAGACCTACAATCCCGACGAAATCTGGTACGCAGACGACGTTTTCACCATCAACCACAAATGGCTGTTCAAGTACGCCGAGCAGCTGCGCGAACGCGGGCTGAAGGTACCCTTTGAAACCATTTCCCGGGCCGACCGCATGCTGGACGAACGTGTCATGGACACGCTCGCCGAAATGGGCTGCTACCGCGTCTGGATAGGCGCGGAGAGCGGCAGCCAGCGGCTGCTGGACGAAATGAAGCGTGGCGTCACCGTCAGCCAGGTCAAGCAGGCCACCCAGGCAGCACAGGCGCGCAACATAGAGGTGGGGATATTCCTGATGTGGGGATTCGGCAGCGAGCAGCTCGCCGATATCGACGAAACTGTAGTGCAGATTGCCGACATCAACCCGGACATCTTCTTTACCACCGTGGCCTACCCTATCAAGGGCACGGAGTTTTACGATAACAAGGCCGAGGTGATAAGCAGCGACAAAGCCTGGACGCAAAGTACAGACCGGGACCTGAAGATTGGCACGCAGCAAAGCCCCCGCTACTACAGATTCGCCAACCGTTACCTGAAAAGCCATGTCGCCTCCACCAGGCTGCATCAGAGCAATCCGGCGTTGGCGAGGATAAAGGCACGGCACGCGAGTCGCGCAAGGAGCATTCTTGAATCCGGCCGGGTCTGATGCAGCCACTGGCGCCTTCGACGAGCTTGCCGCCAGCTACGACCTCACGTTCACCGAGACGCACCTGGGGCGATATTATCGCGATCGGGTACAGGCCGTGTGCGCGCGCTATTGGCCGGGCGCGAAACGACTGCTGGAACTTAACGCCGGCACCGGTGCAGACGCCGTCTATCTTGCCAGCCTGGGCAATAGCGTACTGGCAACGGACGCCTCGAGGCCCATGCTCGAGACCATACGGCGACGAATTGCAGGGCGTAACTACTACGGGGATATCAATACCTCCCGGGTGGACCTCGCCGACCTGGGCGCACTGCAGGCAGAACGGTTCGACGGCGTGCTGTCCAACTTCGGCGGCTTGAACTGCATCGCAGACCTTGACCAGTTTGCACAACAGCTGAGCGCACGCCTCAAGCCTGGCGGTGAGGCCGTGCTGTGCATTATGGGTCCATGGGTGCCGTGGGAGTGGCTCTGGTTCGGCCTTCGTGCAGACGTAACATCCGCCACCCGCAGGCTGTCTCGCAAGAGTCGCTGGCGCAATATGGACATCCATTACCCAAGTGCTGCCGACACCAACCGTGCGATGCAGGCAGCAGGCTTCAAGCGCATTCACCGGGAGGGCCTGGGCTTCGTGATGCCGCCAAGCTACGCCAGCGACTTCGTTAACTCATGGCCGCGGGTTTTCGCTGGTCTGGGCCGGGTAGAATCAACACTGGCCAGACTCCCCTGCGTCGTTAACCTGTCTGACCATCACCTTAGCGTTTACAGAAAGCAGTAACAGGATGAATGCCGATCAACCACTGATTATTTTCTACAACGCGCAATGTGCCAAGCGAGGCTTTCAACGCCTTCCCGCGGCGATCCTGCAGGTAGCCTCGTTCATCGAAGACGTCTACCCCTATGAAATCATTGACGGCAATCTGGCACAGGACACCGACTATGCCGCCCTGATCATCGACAGGATTCGCCAGGCCGGCGTGCGCTATCTGGCATTCAGCGTCATGCCGGGACCTCAGCTCGCCTCGACCGTGGCCGATTTGCGCACCATAAAGGCTGCTTGTCCTGAGGTGACCACCATCTTTGGCGGCTACTTTCCACTGAACCATTATGAAACCTGCGCGCGCGATGCCGACGTGGACTATGTCATTGCAGGGCCTGCGGAAACCGCGTTTCGAGATCTCATCGCCTGCCTGGAACGTGGCGACCAGCCAGTCGATGTTGCGGGCATAGCCTGGTGTGAAGAAGAGATACTGGCCAGCAGCAGTTCCCTGCAGCCTGTAAGGCAGAATGAAAAGCAGGAATATATCAACCCCAACGAGCTACCGCGCTACCCTTATCATCGCCTGGACGTTGAGCAATACGTGGTACCCACCTTTCTGGGTTCCAGGACGCTGAGCCATCACAGCAGTTTTGGTTGCCCGTTTTTATGCAACTTCTGCGCGGTAGTCTCACTGGCTAACGGGCGCTGGAAAGGTGAGAGTGGCGCCAGGCTGGGAGAACTGGCGGAGCACATGGTGCAGCAGTGGCAGATCAATGCGCTGGAATTCCACGACAACAACTTCTTCACCTCCGAGTCACGGGTGAAAGCGTTCTGCGAGGAGTTGCTCACGCGCAAGCTCTCCCTGCAGTGGTGGGGAGAAGGCAGGCCAGACACCCTGCTCAAGTACGCAGATGAAACCTGGGAGTTAATGTCCCGTACCGGACTCAAGATGATTTTCTTCGGGGCGGAGAGCGGTAGCGACGACACCCTCAAACAGATGAACAAAGGGGGGACGCAGACGACCTCCGGGGTGATGGAACTGGTCACCAAAATGCGTCGTTTCAATATTATCCCCGAGCTCAGCTTCATCGTTGGCAACCCACCGGAACCTGATCGCGATATGCGCCAGACTATACACTTCATCAGGCGCATCAAACGCGCCAACCCCGATACGGAGATCATCATCTACCGCTATGACCCGGTCCCCATCGGTGGCGAGATGTACGATGAAGTAACCCGGCTGGGCTTCACTTTTCCCACCACACTGGAAGAGTGGGTAGACGAGCGCTGGCGTAAAATACAACGGCGCACCTCCGCCGACGTACCCTGGCTCACCAGCAAGGAACAGGCTTACCTGGCAGATTTCCAGACCGTACTCAACGCGCAGTTCCCCACCTCAACCATGCGTCATATCAAACCGGGGTCCTGGCAGTTCCATTTACTCAAGGCGGTGAGCGGTCTGCGCTATCACAGCGGCTGGTATCGCTTTCCGCTGGAGCTGAAGTGGCTACAGAAAAAATTTGCCTACCAACGGCCGGAGATTTCAGGGTTCTAGAGATGCCAGCCACACAACACACATGCCTGCGCCTGCCCGCAGACGAGATCGCTTCCGGCGTTCTGGTGTATCGCTCGTCATCACCTGACGATTTCGAGGCGAACTATCTGCAAGTGCGTGAGCAGGAGGGCCGCATCCTGCCAGACCAGGCTGTCGCCGCTCTGCCGCAGACACCCGAGGACGACAGGCATCACCGCGAATGGCAGATTCGCAGCAGGAGCTTCGACAAACTTCGCGATCACCTGATGTCCGAAGGGCCGCAGTCACGCACGGTTCTGGACCTGGGCTGCGGCAACGGATGGTTGTCCGGGCGCCTCGCCGAGGCCGGCAGGGACAGTATTCTGGGTGTGGATGTGAACCTTGCGGAGTTGCGTCAGGCCAGGCGCGTATTCACCAGCGATCAGCTCAGCTTCTGTTATGCGGATATTTTTGCACCGGTGTTTGAGAGTGACTGTTTCGACATTATTATCATCGGCTCAGCGCTGCAGTACTTTCCGGACCTGCCTCGTCTGGTAGATCGCTGCCTGCAGCTGTGCCGCAAAGGCGCCGAGATTCACCTGCTGGACAGCCCGCTCTATACTCGTGAAACCGTTGCTGAGGCACGCCGGCGCAGCGATGAGTACTATGCGCAACTGGAATCGAACAGCATGGCAAAGCACTATTTCCACCATTGCCGCGAAGACCTGGAAAAGTATGCTGTGCGGTTTCATTACGAACCCATGAGCGAACGCGTCCATCAACACGACTCACCATTCCCCTGGGTTATTATCAGCGCATGACGCAAAAGGCGGTCAGCTCCCTGGCACGTGGCATGGCGAAGCAGGTCTATATTGGCTGCTACCGTGCTTTGCAGTTTGCCGGCATCACGCCCAGGCCCCGATGGCTGCTGGTTTTTGCCCATGCCCGTTCGGGCAGTTCGCTGTTGACCCACATTCTGGCTTCAAACCCACGCATACTCGCCTGGGGGGAAGTACGCTGGACCTACCGGACCTGCGCAGATTTTCTGGCCAGCGAACTCTACAGCCGCAAAATGGCAGGCAAGCTGTTCAGACCCTTCGATTACATAACAGACAAAATCAACCAGAACGCCTTGACGCCCGATCTTGAACTCTTTGATTCAACAGATATCGATATTATTCTGCTGACACGAGACCCGGCCAGGGCGGCCTCCAGTCTGCTGGCGATGAGTGATTCGTACCAGGCCGGGGTCGACAAGGCATGGGTGATGGATTACTTCCTGCAGCGGTACCCCTACCTCGCAAGGTTTGGTACTGAGCACCAGCACTCCAGACGCATCTGGATCAGCTATGAGTCCCTGCTCAACGACACCGACGCCGTGCTCAACACACTGGCGCAGTTTCTCTCACTGTCCTCGCCCTTGTCTGAGCGCTATCCGACACATCAATTTACGGGCATGCGCGGCGATCCTTCGCCGAAGATATGGGCGGGGCGCATCGAAGCCTCGCAGCGGCCATTGCGCTCCGACCTGACAACAGATGAACTGAAAGACCTGGCGAGTGCGGGCAAGGCATGTGAGGATCAACTGCGTCACTTGAGCTACCAACACTATTCGAGTGAGCCATGAGCCGCCAGCGCATTGCCCTGATTCTGCCCGGTGGACTGGACCGGGCCAGCGGACGATATATTCCTGTTTTCGAAAGCCTGATCACCGCACTGGCAGAGCACCATGAGGTGGTTACCTACCTGACCATGCAGGACGCACAACCGCGCGAAGAACGTGTTGGCGGGGCCCGGGTCGTATCGCTTGCGAGCAACCGCACACTTGGGCCCCTGGCTCACGCCCTGGACGCACGCAAAGACTGCTTAAACAAGGGCTTCGTACCGGATTTGGTGCACAGCTTCTGGCTGGGATCACCCACCCTGACCGGGTATGGCCTGGCGCGGGCCTTTCGCACGCCGCTTATCGCCAGTGTCTGCGGCGGTGAGCTCATCCACCTGCCCGAGCTGGCCTACGGAGGCCTGCGCGGACTACGCGGACGCGCCAGGGTCAGGCTCAGCGCCAGAGTGGCAAATCGCTATACGGCAGGGAGCAACTTCCTGCTTGCCGGCGTGAGAGAGCAGTTGGGCGCTCCTGCCAGTGTATTGCCCCTGGGCATCGACGCCGGCTATTGGCAGCATCGGGAGCCTGCCGGGCAGGCCACTCAGTGCAACATTCTCTACCTGGCATCGTTAAACGCAGTGAAGCAACCCTCACTTATGCTGGCAGTCGCTGCGCAATTGAAGGAACAGTGTCTGCCATTCAGGATCACCTGCATAGGCGTTGATACCCTGGCGGGCGAGATGCAGCGCCTTGCGCATGACACAGGCGTATCCGGGCAGGTTGAGTTTCTGGGCTATCGGGATATGGACGATATTCGTCTGCACATGGAAGATCAGCACTTCATTCTGCAGACCTCCCGGTTTGAAGCCCAGGGAATAGCGATAATGGAAGGCGTCAGCCAGGGCTTGTGCCCCGTGGGTACCAGAGTGGGCTGGTTGGCGGACCAGGGCGTTGGGCTGCCCCCGGATTCCCCGGGACTGGCGCAGGGTATAGCGAATGAAATCGTCCGCTATTGGGACGACCCGGCCCTGCGCCACTCACGTGTGCAGCCATTGCAGACCGTGGTCAAAGCGCAAAACAGCAAGGCCACTGCCACCGCGCTACAGGAAATCTATAGCGGTTTGTCAAGCAACCGCTAGCGGGCTCCCGGTAACGTCATCGCCCAACTGGGCGGCAGGTGCCGGATAAAAAGCCAATACAAAATTATCTTCAAAGAAAAAGTGCTTGCGTGCTTTCTCTGTAAAATCGAAACCGTTCGTTTTTGCTATCGCTGTAATTTCGGCCACTTCACAATCGTCGGACAAAACCATGTACATAACACCATCGGGCCCCATGAAGGATGAAGCGGCACAGAACAAGCCGTGAAAGTACTCGAGATTGTCTCCGCAATACCAGGCGTGGCGAGCTATATCAGCGGCCTGGCCGCGAAAATACGGAGGGTTGACGACTATCAGGTCAAACCTCTGCGGCTGGATATTGCTAAACAGGTCGGACTGCTGAACTGCCACCGTCAGGCCATTGTTAAGTGCGTTGGCGGTCGTCGTGTCAACGGCCAGAGGGCTGATATCCACTGCGCAGACACAGGCGCCCTGGCGTGCAGCTACCAGCGACAGCAGGCCGGAACCAGACCCCATTTCCAGTACCGATTTATTGCGCAGATCCAGCTTCTCAAGAAATCCCGCGAGAAACTTCGAGCTGAAGAACAAGCCGGGATGAAAGACGCCGGGCTCCACCTCAAGATGCAAGCCTTTGTAGCGAAACTGCCGGCGACGAGTCAGGTACCTGGACTCCAGGTAAGGCTTCAGGGTTAAACCCACTATTGATCTCGCCAGTTGTTTCATGCGACCGGATATTCTCACGCTTGCTCGACAGTGCTTTTGCAACAACTGTACTATCAACTACCGTTCAGGCACCAGCATCACCGGGCCAGGCCATGCGTACGACTACCGATGCCACTCGCATTGCGATATTCTCAGCTACCAAGGCCGCGCCCGGCAAACATGATCCGTGCCGGCTCCCGCAGCCATGGCTGCGCAGACCCGAAAGGACGGCAACCACTCGCGATGATCCGCCCGAACAACTCAGTTGCTTCGCCCAATCACAGCAGCGCCACTGTTTCTGTGGTGCATGCAGTGATTGCACTCGTATGCGCCGCACTGCTGTTGTGCCTCGCGTTGGCGACCTATTGGGTGGCAAACGAAACGTCGCCGGCAAAGACGCTTGCAATTGCCCCGGGGGAACTGCGCGCGGCGGTAGGACGGGCGCGCGTCGAGGGCAAGCACCTCATCGTACGCGGGCACAAGCAACCGACAGGCTCGCGCCTGGCCATCCTCAGTACCTGGCAAGCCATCAACAGCGCAGACTTTCGCTTTCTCTCCCTGAAGCTGGACCAGGCCAGTCCGGATCTTGAGGTAGAGCTATTCTGGCGCCCCGCAGGGCCCGGTGACGAACTCTACAGCCAGCCTCTACCCACCGGCGGCCTGGGCAGAGGCACCATTGACCTGACTCGCAATCCCGACTGGCGTGGCCATCTCGCTGAGATAGGACTGCTGCTGACAAGCAACACGGAAGCTTTCCCGGTCACCATTGCCGACTTCTCCCTGCATGCTTCAGGCATGGATCAGCAGTTCTACAACCTGCTCAGCGAATGGACAGCAAGGCGCAAGTTTGACCAGGCAACGATCAACCGGCTGGAAGCCACATTCTCGGCCAAATCACTCTCTCCTGTGCTGGCCGCCGCCCTGTGGGGACTGCTCGCCCTGCTCATCGTCATGGGCTTGAACTGGCGAGCAGGAGAGCGCAAAGCCAATAGCAGCGTCACCGGTATTACCGTGTTGCTGGCTCCCTGGGTGTTCCTGGACCTGCTCTGGCAGCACCAGTTGGCCAATCACCTGGACCTCACCAGGCATCTCTTTCACGGTAAACCTGCCGAGCAGCGCCAAAGCCGCAGTGTGTCAGCGCCATACCATGAGCATGCGAAGCAGCTCAAATCCGCCGCTCTGCCAGCAACGCCGGTGAAGCTGTTCATCCTGCACGATTCCGTGGAGCATGATTTTCAGCGCCTGTGGATGCAGTACTACCTGCTACCACACAATGTCTACAACCACGCCATCCTGCCCCCCGCGGATGCTGTCAGGCCCGGTGACTACCTGTTGGCGCTGGGTGACATTCCCGGCCTGCTACCCGATGCACACATTGCGAAGCTAGCTGCGGACAATGGCGAGTTGCTGCCCGTCAAGCTGGAACACTCACACCCACTGGGCAAGCTATACCGGGTAGTGGACACTACCCCGGGGCAAGGCTGGGAGGGCAACCGGTGACAGAGGCCGCGCTGTCCATTCCCGGGCTGCTGACCGCCCTGCTCCTGCCCTGGGCCGTGGGATACGCCGCTGCGCGTTTGCTCATAGCCAGAGGTTCGCAAGGCCGCGCGGCCATCCTCATCGGCCTTGGTTATTTTCTGGGCATGGGGCTTTGCACTTTACTACTTGTCGCTAACAACGCTGTCGGTTTGCCCATGGTCTTTACCGGGCTGGCCGCCGCACTGGTTCTGCTGGGCCTGCTGCTGACCGGGCTGGCCCGGCGCCTGGCGCAACATCCAATGCCTGTTCTCCCCGGCACGCCACGGGCCGTGGGTCCAGGCCAACTGCTGTTCATGCTGGCCTTGTTGCTGCTACTGGGATGGCGCTACCTCACGCTGTTGGGCATCATTATGGAACAGCCTCTGTTCGGCTGGGACGCGATGATGAACTGGGCACCCAAGGCAGTTGTGTGGCTGCACCATGGCGAACTCACGGACTTCGTCGCCCCTCCACAGTGGCTGCTGGAGGCTACCGCTTCCGGACCCTACACCCTGGGCAACGCAGCGGCATCGAACTACCCGGAAATGGTGCCACTGATTTTCTACTGGCACATGCTGGGTGCCGGCACCGGGGAGCATCCACTGCTGCATCTGCCGTGGTTGCTGGCGGCAGTCAACCTGGGCCTGGTGTTATACGGGTTTCTACGTATGCGCGGTATCAGTCCGCCAATCTGTGTGCTGGCTTGCTACCTTCTGCTAAGCCTGCCCTACCTCAACATTCATACTGTCATTGCTGGTTACGCGGACCTTTGGTTAACGGTGATGTTCAGTGTGGGTGTTATGGCACTGTGCGAATGGGAACGTTATAGACACCGTGGAATGCTGGTCATCACCTTCCTTGCGGCGTTGGCATGCACGCAGCTGAAAAACCCCGGCATGATTCTGGGACTGATACTGCTTCTGGCAGTGATCAGGGTATGGCTTTCACTGGCATGGCGCACAGAACTGGTGATGGTAGTCATCGCAATGTCCGCCATCGTGACGGGCTTTGCGCTTGGCTTCAGCTTCCAGGCCCCCGGCCTGGGCACGATCAGCCTGCGTCCGGAGACCTTTCAAATCGGAATGTTCGGCCCTTATGAGCTGGGCTTTCATGCAGAGTCGACACTGCCGGTGATGCGGTCACTTTGGACCATGGCTCACTGGCACCTGCTTTGGTACGCGTTGGCGGGCGCGCTCCTGCTGTGCCTGGTCAGGATGAGCGCGTGGAGCAGGCCCAGCACACTTTCTTTGATACTGATCGCTATGTTCCTGTTCTACTTTTTTGTGTTTTTTGTTTCCAGATACTACGAGCACGCGGTATGGTTCATTACTCTGAATCGAGCGGTACTGTACGTGATTCCCTCTCTTGTATTTTGGCTTCTGACATACTGGATTCCTGAAAAAGACCACAGCCGGTGAAGCTACTGAGCAACCAGATCGACCTGTATCAGCGGGTAATGGATGCTATCGTCGTGGGTGGCTCGCTGCCCGTTGCCTTCTGGATCTACTACGGAAATTTATACTGGGGCGACAAATACACCATCACCGCAATCGCGGCCATTCCCCTTTTCTACCTGAGCGCCAAAGCCGGAAACCTGTATCGTGCAAACTTCGTACAGTTTGGTGAACAGCAGATCCAATCACTGTTATTCACCTGGTGCCTGACACTCGCCGGATTGCTGCTGATGGGCTATGCCTTCAAGAGCACGCATGAGCTATCGCGCATAACGTTGGGTATCTATGCGGTGATAGTCCCGGTGTTACTGCTCGCCAGCCGTCTGTTCTCCTGGCGCTTCATCCAGGCCATGCGCGCACGCGGGTACGGCGTTCGCGACGCACTGATCATCGGCACCGACAATAATGCATTGGCTCTCGCGCACAGCATCACAACGTCCCCGTGGATCGGCATCAAGCTGAAAGGCTTCGTTACCCTGGTTGACACTTACGACAACGCGGTTGACAGCTACGGCAGCGTGCTGGGCCAGTTGGATGCTCTCAATGAATTGGTATCCGGTAACGATGTGGACATTGTCTACGTGTCCGTGCCTACGGCAGAGAGAGAGCAACTGGAGGCGATACTGAGGGTTCTTGGCAACTCAACCGTATCCATATTTCTGGTACCCGATCTCTATACCGCCGATATCATGCAGGGCACCTGGGTAACGCTGGGCAATGTACCCGCAGTATGCGTAATTGATGAGCATTCCCGCGGTGCGAATGCCATGGTAAAGCGCGTGGAAGACTTGTGCATCGCCGCGCTCGCACTGCTGCTACTGTCCGTACCCATGCTGGCTATTGCCGCGGCGGTGCGGCTATCCTCCCCGGGCCCTGCGCTGTACAAACAACTGCGCTATGGCGCCAGCGGCAAGCCCATTATGGTGTGGAAGTTCCGCACAATGTCCGTTATGGAGTCCACGGAAGAGTTTGTGCAAGCCACACGGGACGACGCAAGAGTGACCGGGTTGGGCAGACTGCTCAGACGCACATCACTGGATGAACTTCCGCAGCTGTTCAACGTGCTCAAGGGTGACATGTCTATAGTGGGCCCAAGGCCTCACCCGGTCGCGCTGAACGAAACCTACCGCAGCAAGATTTTCGGTTACATGCTGCGCCACAAGGTCAAGCCGGGGATAACCGGTCTTGCCCAGGTCCATGGCTATCGTGGTGAAACAGATACGCAGGACAAGATGGAGCACCGCATTCGTTACGACATCGAATACATTAACAACTGGAGCATCTGGTTGGACCTGGCGATCATTATCAGGACACCATTCAGCCTGTTGCTGAGCAAGAATGCCTATTAGTGTCCCGACGGGTATCCATTCAGAGCAGCGACTCATAAGCTGACAGAATCGCCGGCCACTGAAACAAGGCCTTGTGCCGCTGCACACTGGCGTCAGACAACACCGCGATCCGGGCATCATTCTGCAACAAGTCGCGTAAACACTGCTCACATTGCAGGGCATCGCTGAAAAACTCACCCGCGTCAGCGAGGACCCAGCGATTAAAGGGGTTATCCTGCGCCAATACAGCCGAGCCCGCAGCGAGTGCCTCCACCAGTGACGGGTTAGTACCCCCTACCGTGTGCCCGTGTATATAAAACCGCGCGTGAAAGCGCAAGGAGCGGACGGTTTGCTTGTCAAAAATGGCGCCTGCGAACAGTACGTTGTCGCCGGCCGCCGCAAGGACTCGCCGCTGATACTCATTGTCTGCCCGGTAGTCTCCCAGGACGACCAGCTTGCATGATGTGTCCAGGCGCGAGAACGCAGAGACTATCTCCAGTATGGAGTTCTCGGGTACAGGCCGGGCGATCACCGTGCAGTAGGTTCCGGGCTCAAGACCCAGTTCTTCGAGCGGCGCAGTACTGGCAGAAGACACGGCATCGGCCCCATAGGGAATCATGCTTATCTTGTCTGCAGAAACCCGGGTGCTCAGGTGCTTCTTGATCTCGGGGTGATCCGCAACAAGGTGATTTCCCAGCCAGCAGCCAAACCAGTCATTCAGGTAAAACCACGCCTTGGCCAGTGGGCCCCACTTCGCTCTGCGGTACTCAATGCCATCCATATTGATCACGTTGCGCTTGCCCAGCAGGCGATAAACGAGACCAAATATCGCCGTGTTGTAACCCAGGGTCAGCATGGTTCCGTCGCGCCGGGCAGAAATCAGCGTGGCCTTCCAGTCAAAAAAAATAGTGCCCGCCGCCCCCTCGTTGCGGACAGGAATATTGACGCGACGAATGCCTTCCCAGTCGTCCTCGTATACCTCACCGCTGCCAGCGAGTTGACAGTACACCGTAACCTTCCAACCGCGGCGCACCAGATACAGAGCCAGATGCTCCGCAAGATATTCAAAACCACTGTGCGCGGCGGGAATTCCGCGAGACCCAAGGATGTGAACTTCTCGATGCATAAAGGGTTTATCGCGTGCAGTTGGCCCGTGGAAGCGCCACGGTACCGATTGCCCGGGGCGCTGACAATACCAATCTGTCGCAGACGCCAGCAAAAGCACTGTTACCTCGCCTGCTATCGTCGCGGCACGTGCTGAGATAGGATGGCTGGGTAACCCAAGGCTACCCGGAGCCATAGTACATGGAGCAGTTACTCTGCCCGAATTGCCAGAAAGCGCCCACCAGCGGGCACCCTGGCAACCTCGATTTACTGGTCTGCGAGCAGTGCGATCTGTTGTGGACATATATCTCGGAACCCATAGACCCGGACGAACTGTATAGCGACGAGGTGTACCAGGTCGTCGATAATCGGGGATCAGTTTTTGAGAAGATCATCCTCAGGGAGGCAGCTGCAGTGCTGCGGCAGGCAAGCGCCCTGCGCAAGCGCCCGACGCCTGGCAGGCTACTGGATTTCGGTTGTGGTAAAGGGCAATTTCTGGTGCAAGCAAAAGAGATGGGATGGCAGGCCCTGGGCGTAGAGACCTCGGCGCAACGTGCCAACTTTGCACGCGAGCAATACGGCGCCCGCGTCTGCGACGATCTGTATGAAAGCGGCGTCATCGAGAGTGGCAATTTTGAGCTGATCACCCTAAACCACGTGCTGGAGCACCTGCCCAGGCCCATGCCATTGCTGGAAGAACTGTTGCGCCACAACTTATCCGCGAACGGACTCGCGTATATTGAAGTCCCACGCCTGGACTCCTGGCAATCTAACATCGCCGGGCGCGACTGGATGCACCTGGACATCCCCAAGCATCTGTCCCACTGGACGGAGCCACAACTGCGCAGGGCGCTTGCGTCCCTGGGGTACAAAGTGGTGGCGAGGCGGCGTTTCTCATTTCACCTTGGTGTACTGGGCATGCTGCAGGCACTGTCTTCCCGACTCGGCTACAAGGACAACATTATCGTTGGGCTCAAGCGGAAAAGATCTTTCAAACTGGTATTGCTGGTCCTGTTGCTGACCCCGGTCGCGCTGTTGCTGGAATCGATGTCCTGCCCGTTCAACCGATCCGGAATCATGGGCCTGTTCGCGCAGCATTCGCCCGGGAGCGAGTAAAAAAAGCTCTGCTGACGTAGTACAGGCGTATCGACTTGAACAGGAACATAAGGCTGAAAGCGATGATCATGGCGTCGGGTATCACCGTGAGAGCCGGCTGATAGGCATACAAGGCCGCGGCAGCCGCAAGAAAAGCAAGCAGGGCAAGGACATTGCCAATGATAATTGCGCTGTCTGAATGCATGGCATAGAGACCGAAGTGAGGGACCATACTGAAAAGAAACACGCTGAAAGCGGCCAGCAAGTGCTTCAGCAAATACAGGTAGTCGAGGTACACCGGGTTATCGACCAACCGTATCAGTGGTGCACTTAACCAGTAAATGGCAACCACCAGCACTGCCGTGGCCACCAGGGTATGACCGGCCACCCGCCAGAACAGCTGCCAGAAACCCTCCTCGTCGCCCGCGCTGGCTGCCGCAATCATCCGAGGGTAGGCAAAACTGAAAATCGCCGCATCCATAAGCCCCTGCATGGCGACGCACATGCCTATGTAGAAAGTATATACGCCAACCATCGCCAGGGTAGACATGGCCTCTATGAAGTACCGGTCCAGTGCAAAAATGCTGCGAATAGCCAGCGTTCCCAGCAGAAAAGGCAGGGCTATATTCAGGCCGCGCCTGATCCAGCGAACATCAAGGGAAACGCCTGCAAAACTCCAACCGGTGCGAACGATCATCAGCGCGGAAAAGAGCAGCGACAACAGACCGCCAAACAACCACATCAACAAGACAGTATTCAGTGTTTGCAGGTCCTCCCGCCAGAGAAAAAGGACAGGCAGTAGCAGAACCCAGCTGGCACCGCGAATAAAAGACACTGTGCTTCCGGTGAGCGGGCGCTCCAGCGAAATAAACAAGCGGTAGGCTTCGTAGGACAGGTGTTCCACAATAAGTATCAGAAAAAACAGGCCAAAAACCCGCCACGGCAGTAAACCCGCGCTGAAGATCGCCAGGCAAAGCGGCAGCATCAGCACATATACCGCCGCGTAGAGAAATAGTTGGTTGACCAGCAATTGTGGCCTCAGGCCGTCATCGGCACCGATGATCTGTCGATTGCTGAAGGCGTGGAAATCCAGGCCCGCGAACATCAGTCCGAAACTTACGGTGACGAAAACAAGCCCAAACAAACCGACTTCTTCCACAGGAAGGAAGCGCGCAAGCAGCAACATGAGCAACAGGCGGCCAGCCAGCACAAGGCCTCTCATGCCGGTATTGGCTCCACGGTGCAGAAACGAATTCATGGTCATAGGGAAGGAAAATTCCTGGCCAGAATGAAACGCTCACTGGATACCGGCCTGCAATAAGACGGCAAGAGCGGAATTGTCCAGTCAACTGCGCCTTCGGGTCTCACCTGAAAACCCGCCGCCCGGAAAACATCGCTATCACTAAGTTCGACGCTCCCCCTGCAGCACAAATTCAATAAGGTGAAGAACTTATCTTTATCCCCGACGCAGCATCCGTGTAGCATAAGGTACCCAGTAGCGTATATCTATCGAGAAATCGTTCGCATGCCCCCCAAAGCAGATGGCCATATCGATTCGCCAGGCACAATCGCCATGATCGAACCCCTGGGTGGCCATGCAGGCATGAACTTCTATGACCTGGAACTTGCCCGAGGACTGCGCGAATACGGCGTCACTACCCGGCTCTATACCTGTGACCAGACGCTTGAAAGCAGTGAACCCGGTGTCAGCATACTCAAGCCGTTCCGGGCGCTCTATGGCAGTCGCTCCAAAGCAATCGCCGGGCTGCGGTTTCTACGCGGCCTGCTGTGGTCTGCGCGCGACACCAGGCGGCATCGAATAAAAGTTGTTCATCTACACTATTTTCAGTATGGCCTCAGGGAACTGGCCTGCTGCGTGATACTGAAAGCATTGCGCATGAGAATTGTAGCGACTGCCCACGATATCACGCCGTTCTCCCGACCGGAGGGACTCAGCGTCTTCGGCACGGTGATGCGCTTGAGCGATCACGTCATCGTACACAACAAATTCAGTGCAGGGATGCTGGCTGACAGGCTGGACAGCATGTCTCGACCACCACCCCTGTCAGTCATCAGGCATGGCAACTTTATTGCCCACCTCAAGTTGCTGGACAGTTCGGCTGCGAGACGAAGACTGGGCCTGCCAGAGGAGCGCCCGGTCATTTTGTTTTTTGGCCAGGTCAAGCCCGAGAAAGGCCTGGAAGAACTGCTGAAAGCATTCGCACGCTACCAGAGTGAGGGCGGCAACGGTTTGCTGTATGTTGTAGGGCGCCCCATGGCGCATGCAAAAGAGGATTATGTCAGCATAGCCCATAAACTGGGACTGGCGGACAACGTCAAGTTCGATCTGCGCTACGTCAGTGACGAAGAAGCCAGCGCTTGCTACAGCGCCGCTGACCTGGTTGTTCTGCCCTATCGGGAGATCTTCCAGAGCGGTGTGCTGCTGATGGCCATGAGCCACGGTCGTCCAGTGCTGTGCTCTGACCTGCCGGCCATGCAGGAAGTGGTAAGCCATGGCGAAACCGGTTTGATCTTTACAGCCGGCGACGTGGACGCACTC
Source organism: Gammaproteobacteria bacterium (assembly GCA_030431585.1). Lineage (GTDB taxonomy): Bacteria > Pseudomonadota > Gammaproteobacteria > Pseudomonadales > Halieaceae > Halioglobus. The sequence continues at coordinate 22,485 of JAUIIQ010000033.1, forward strand.
GCTGCGGCCTTGAGCCAGGCACTTGGCGATGTCGAAGCCCTGAAAATGATGGGCAGCCGCGCTGCCGCTGAGATGGCAGAGCACTACAGTTGGAAGGAAATAGGAAAACGTACAGCGAAAGTATACCGGCAAGCGCTGGGCGCGGAGGTGGCCAATGACAGCCAAAAGTAGGTGGAAGCAGACCAGGTTGTGGCTGCAGAGCCCTGACGAGACCGTTGTACAGGGGCTGGTCATTCTAGCTCTGGTGTTGCTGCTCTGGTACTTCATAGGCACACCATTACACTTCCCCGCCAGTGTAGCGGGAGCGGGTTTACTGGGTCTTCTGCTGCTGTCGGCAATCGTTCTTGGCATCACCGGTGGGGTTGGAGAGCGCTGGACTCACCACCAGACGCTGATCGTTGTTGCTGTCGCACTGTGCCTACCACTGTATTCGGCGATCAGGGCGAAGCTCTACTTTGGCCAACCATTTATCTATGGAGTTCTCGCGGAAAGACACTGGTGGGGCATCGCCTCCGGGCCGGTCATTTTCTACTTGCTGGCCTCAGCCAGAATCACGCCCGGCGGCTTGCTGAAATCGCTGCTTACCCTGTCATGGCTTAGCCTCATCGGCTTCACTGCCATTGCCTGTCTCTACGTTTTTGATGGGGAGTTGGGCATGGAACTCTTCGAAATGACGGCGATCTCCAACTTTGAAAGCAGGGGACT
>JAUIIQ010000256.1 GCA_030431585.1 Gammaproteobacteria bacterium
GCTCCACAAAAGGCACGTCGGAGGCCAGAAGCGGCAGGCGCACCTCTGCCACGTCGGTGGACAGTAACCGGGTTAGCGCCTGTCCTGTCTGCACATACTGCCCCAGATCTACCTGCTTCACGTCGACAATGGCACTGAAAGGCGCACTTACTTCGGTATTGGCGAGGTCGTTCCGCGCTTGCCGCAGCCGCTCACGGGCGGCGCTCACACGCGACTGAGCTTCAACGATCGCAGCCTTTTGAACCAAGGCCTTCACCTCTGCCAGCGACAGCTCTGCGCTGGCCAGCGCCGCCTCCGCATCCGCTACCGCAACCTCGTAATCAATGGGATCCACGCGCAGAAGCAGTTGCCCAGCCTGGACTTCCTCTCCTTGCACGAACCCGGGGTCCACCCAAACCACCCGGCCCGACACCTCACTAACCAGATCAATAGCGCGCTGCGGTGCCACCATGCCTCGCGACTCGATGGTGACCGCAACAGGCCCGGGGTTGACCGTTATGGCTTGCACCGCAGCTACGGCAGCGGGTTGCTCACGGCGAGGCAAATCATCGCGGCTTTTAACCATAAGAAAAGCCACTGCACCAGCCAGGAACAGCAGTAGCAGCGGAAGTAGTAGATTTTTAACCAGAGGAGACATGTTGTTTTTTCCGAGGAGGCCCCGTCGGGGCCGTTGGGTTTGCCAGGCTTGCCAGGTTCGTTAATGGGACCTCTTATGATACGCAACATGGGCCCTTCGTAGACGACCATCCATGAAAAGAATTGTAAAGTACTGAAAGCAATGAGAGTCCCGGCCGGTCTTCATATCAATGACGTCGATCGGCGATGAGGCACACTGGACGTAGTGAGACGAGAGGAGGCCCGAGTAGCGAGTATATGCCCTCCTGATCATATCGGCGCATCAGCTCCTACTCAGTGCCCAAAGCACTTGATGGGGCCGGCTTTCTGGCTACATTAGCGATTCAATCTCAGCCACCGGGGTACTGAGGACCTGCTCCCGGTTCAAGGCATTTTTCTCATGCCTGGATGGGTCAAGTTGCCAAAACCGCCCTTATGTAATAAATATGTAATAAACCGTCACAGTGTCATAAATGTGTAATAAACCATTGCTAAAGTCCTGCTCCTGACTGGCCCGGCCGGCCAGCCCAACGCCCGCTATAACAAGCATTAACCGCAACGGCCCATCACGAGGAAAGACGCATGATTCGCAACCTATCTGGAACTTGTTTACTCGCGGCCAGCGTCCTGCTTGGCTCTACCACTGTCCAGGCAGAGGACTGGAAGGATACCCTGAAGAACATGGGGAAAGTCTATTCCAGCGATGATGGATTTGTGCAGGAAGTGAAGGTTTTCGGTCGCCTGCACTATCAATACAATTACTCCGATGGCGAACTGGCCGGTCAAGACTTCAGCGGCGACCATAATGAGCTTCGCCGCCTCCGGGCCGGCATGTCGATAAAGTTCCTGGACGGTTTCAGGGTGCTGGGTCGGTGGAACGCCAGAGAGCGGGGACTGGACGACGATATTACGTTTTACGACAGCTGGGACGAACTCTACATCGATTATAGCAAGAGCGATGTGCTGGGTTTTGATAAAGCCTCGGTTGGTTACGGCCGCTACAAGCTTCTTTTCGGTGGAGAGGAACACCAGTCCTCCAAGCGAATCAAGACTATTGAACGCAGCGCCATCAACAACCGCTTCGGCAGCCGGCGCCCCACGGGTGTGAATATCAACCTCGAGAAGGACGGTGCCGAGTACATACTTGGCGTCTGGTCCACGGAGCTTGAATTGGAAAAATGGGCCGGCTGGAGTGACAAGGTTGCCCTTCAGGCCAGCGCAATTCTGCCAGTGGCAGAAGGCGAGCTGATTCTCGACTTCATTTACGCAGACAACGAAGACACAATTTTGACGCCCTTTGGCTATGACTGGGCAGGCTCGGTAACGTATACCCGCAAATTTGGTGATGTAAACGTGATGACCAACGCTACCGTGGGCGAGAGCAGGTTTGATCCCTATGGTTTCGTGATCCTGCCGAGTTTTTTCATTGTAGACAACAAGCTTGAGGCAGCTTTCCGTTATCAGTATGCAGGTGTCAGTACCGACCTTGGAGTGCCTGTCTCCAGTGGATCTCGAGGGCTGCGACGTGTGGCTCTGGAAGAGCTTGCAGGGGCTGGAAGCGGTGACCAGTATCAGGCAATTTACGCGGGCCTGAACTACTACGTCGCAGGCGATAACCTCAAATTCATGACCGGCGTCGAGTACGAAGACATCAGCGGCGACCGCGAACGCGAGCTCAGCGGCGTGACGCTTTGGGCGGCAGTGCGCGCATACTTCTAACTGCCTCAGACGCTCCTGTTACGCCTGTTCGGGTATGAGAGCAGCCAGTGCGTCGAGCTCCTTGACAAAAGCATTGTAAACCAGCCAACCGTCAGGAATGACCTCCTCGTCCGCCAGAATGCACAGGCTGGCCTTGTCGCAGTATGACCACATGGTCATGTTGAGGCAGGACCCGTCAAAAACCTGCCCGGTGGAGAACCAGTTGTCCAGTTTGTAACGGTTGAGGTAGATTGCTTCCCGGGGCCCGGGTACATTGGATATAACAAGATTGCCAAAAAACCCAAGGGCCCCCTTCTGCCTGTTTATATACCACCGAATGGCGCTTACCAGCCACGGCGGGCACAGCTGGAAGACGGCGTTGAGGTCAGCGCCGGCAGACAGCGTTTCCCTGAGGTGTGCTTTCATCTCGACAGCGGAATTATGGCTTGCCGTGAGCCGTTCCAGCGGATCGGCAATTTAGCTGTGTATCCAGCAGTAATCGACAGTCGCAAAATTCCCCAGACCCTGCCAACCCTCTGGTCGCATGCCGGCAAAGGGTGTGCCGCCTATCAACGGCTGGACGGGATCGTAATCCATATCCTGCAGCAGCTCCCGGATAGCCCCGGCAACACAGCACATGAAGACATCATTGATAGTGCCCCCCAGGCCCTTGCTGATGGCCTTGAATTTATCCAGTGGCATACTGTCGCAGACGAATGTCCTGCCATAGGAGAGTGCCTGGTTGAAAGGAGTTTGTGGCATCTTCGTCGGCGAGGGGTGAGGCGGCTTGCCCAGCGCTTCATGGCGCTTGTCCAGGGCCCTTTTTTTCCTGATACCCGACACCACTTTAGGCAGTTGCTTTATGACTACCCGGGGCAGGTCGCCTATGCCCCACAGCAGGCGCTTACCCCAGGATGGCCAGAGTCGTGGCTGCCAGGGCGGAACATGGTCGGGCTTCCAGCCGGGCTCGGGGCGGTACAGTTGCTGTAAGCCCCAGGCCGCGCCCACACCGTCCACGTAGGCGTGGTGTACCAGGGTGACGATGGCAATCTTGCCGTCTGCCAGGCCTTCGACGACCCATGACATCCACAGCGGGCGGCTGCGATCCAGCTGGTAGGCATAGACCGACGACATAAACTCGCACAGGGCCCGGTGGTCCCCCGGCGCCGGGCAGGACACGCGGCGCAGATGGTAGCGCAGGTTGAAATCCGGGTCGTCCACCCACATGGGGTGGCTGATGCCCAGCGGCGATGGGGCGTACTTCCAGCGGAAATACGGAATCAAATGAATCCGCTCGGAGGTATCCTTGTAGTACTTCTCGAACGACCAGCCCTCGGGGTCTGTCGTAGGGTCCAGGATGGCCACCTTGAAGGTGTGCATATAGGCCCGGGGCGTTTCATTGGTCAGCATGAAGGCGTCTGCGCCACCCATTCTTATCATGTTTTCATATCCCGGGGCTCGCTCTTACTCACGACTATAGTAGGGATATTTGCTGCGGTGTGAAAAATCTCCGTATTGGCGGTTAACTGCAGAAACTTGCCGCCAGAAACACATCCGAGATATTGTGACGGGATGAATCGGGTTTGACCTGGCTTGAAACAGCCCCTTTGCTGCAGTTGCTCGATTGTGACGATGCCCGCAAGCCATACCTTCTGTCATGGGACGAGCAGGCGAGGTTGTTTGCGCGCCTGCCGGAACATTCAAGGGAAATGGCCTTGGGCTCTTCATCATTAACGGGGGACACCGGCATTCATTAAACTGAATTTGCGAAGTTCGTTTAATGGAGAGAACACCGATGTCCCACGCAGGAGTAATAT
>JAUIIQ010000034.1 GCA_030431585.1 Gammaproteobacteria bacterium
CCAGGCACCACGCTGCGGCTCAATACCCCGCTGCACCCAAAGCAGCCTGTCCTCGTAAGCCACAAAGCAGGTCACCACAATCATCGGATAGGCGTAATCCAGCTGCCCGCAGCCTGAGCATCTCCAATGATTGCGTGTTTCACCGCCCACCACATGGCGCTGCAGCGGTGCACCGCAATCGGGACAATACTTGTGCTCTTTCAACGACAGGCCTCCCACCCGGACAAGAAAACCATAGCACTTTGCCCATACGAAAGCATTGACGCTATGCTTGCACCCACAACGATGGCGCGAGACACCAGCATGAGAAACCAGACACCACGGGTACAACTGCTACTCACCGGCAACGAGATCATGAGCGGCGATACCGTGGACTCCAACTCCGCGCTGATTGCCAAACGGCTGGATGAACTGGCGATACCGGTTTACCGCAAAGTCACTGTTGGTGATGACCCCGGCTTGCTCAAGAGAGAACTCGCGTCCATGGCAGCGAATGCTGACCTGGTGATCGTCAATGGCGGGCTGGGCCCAACGATAGACGACCTAACCGCAGAAATCCTGGCGGCTGTAGCTGGCGTGCAGTTGGCCGAGCACCCCCAGGCAGTCGCCCACCTCGAAACATGGTGCGCCGCGCGCAACCTGAAATTGAACGCCGCGAATCGAAAACAGGCAATACTTCCCGCTGGCTGCCTCATCGTCGACAACCCGATCGGCAGCGCGGTGGGTTTCGAGATGCAGGTGTCAGACTGTCGCATCATTTGCACACCAGGAGTGCCCAGCGAGCTGCGAGCCATGATGGACACTATTGTGCATAGCCTGGCGGCGCAGCTGCAGCGTCCGGTGGAGCGCGACATCCTTCGCCTGCAGACTTTCGGTCTGGGCGAGTCTTCGGCGCAGCAACTGATCTCGGACCACCTGCCTGACTGGCCGGCGGAAGTGGAGCTGGGATTTCGCGCCGGAGCCCCGCAGATGGAGATCAAGCTCAGCGTCAACCGCAGGGCGGACCTGCCCGCAAGACAGCGTTGCCGGGAGCGAATCGAGCACCTGTTTGGCGATCACATAATCGGTGAGGGTGATAGCCTGCTGGCAGAGCGCGTGCTGGATCTGCTGCGCCAGCGCAGCCAGACTCTGACCACGGCGGAATCCTGCACCGGTGGCCTGATTGCCTCCATGCTCACCAGCATCCCGGGGTCATCCGATGCCTTTCATGCCGGATTCGTCACCTATGCCAACCATATCAAGCATTCCGTGCTGGGTGTGTCCGAGGCGGCACTTGGCGAGCACGGTGCAGTCAGTGAGGAGGTGGTGCGTGAGATGGCGCTGGGCGCGCTGGACAGGTCCGGCGCAGACTATGCTATCGCTGTTTCCGGAATCGCCGGCCCGGGAGGAGGCACCGACGACAAGCCCGTGGGCACGGTCTGGCTGGCCTGGGGTGGGCGCGACACCCTGCTGACCCGGTGCCTGTGCTGGCCGGTAGAACGCAGCCTGTTCCAGACGATGATAGCTGCGGCAGGGTTGGATATGATCCGGCGCATGCTGCTGGGGCTCGACTCGGAACCGCGCTACTTCCGTCAACGCAAAGCACGTTGACGTCATCGCGTCAGGCCTCCGTCTCCAGCGGCGGATTATCCTCTGTCGGCAGTGAGCGATGCCACACCAGCGAGTGAAAGCGCTCCACCTCACCTACGCTGTCTTTGCCACTCAGCACCAGCGTATGGCCGTCCAGTTCCGCGTGGCGTAGCTGTTCCGTTCCGGGAAAACCAGGATTCAGGCTCATACTGACATAGTGAATAACGTCACCATCCTGCACTCGATAACGGCCCGCATAGTGAAAGTAAGTGCTGAAGGCACGCCCCTTCAGTTCGTCCGATACTTTCCGGTAAGGCACATCCGCTGGAAACTGATCCCGGTCACTGCGGGCTATGGCGGCACTCATCCAGCCGTCCGGGCTATACACCAGAAGACCTTGCGGGTCCTCCCCGTAAGGATAGCTGAGGTCATCCCGATCTGCGTATCCTATCGCCCAGGATTCCAGTTCCCAGGCACCGATAAGGTCATTTTTGCTGATCATGAAGTACTCCTTGGACGTTAGGGTTGTAGCTGCTCTATTATCCAGCCACCTTCGTGCTGGCGCCGGTAGAGGAAACGATCGTGCAGACGATGCTCGCCGCCCTGCCAGAACTCGAAGCGCTCTGGCAGCACTCGGTAGCCGCCCCAGAAATCGGGCAACGGGATCTCGCCATTGCCAAAGCGCTCTTTCAGCACGGACACCTGCTTCTCCAGCAGTGCGCGGGCGGAGACAGGCCGACTCTGGCGAGAGGCCCAGGCTGCGATCTGGCTTTCCCTGGGGCGGGTGACAAAATAGGCAGCTGACTCAGCAACCGTCATTTTCTCGACGCGCCCGCAAACAATCACTTGTCTGTCCAGTTCATTCCATGGAAAGTGCAGCGAAACCAGTGGGTTGGCTGCTATTGCCCGGGCTTTGTTACTGCCATAGTTGGTATAGAACACCAATCCGCCATGTGACATGCCCTTGAGCAGGACGATTCTCTGCCAGGGCATCCCTCCCTCGCCCACGGTGGCCAATACCATGGCCGTGGGATCCTTCAGCCCGGCAAGCACAGCCTCCTCCAGCCAACGCTCAAACTGACGCAGCGGGCACCCATCCAGCATCTCGCGAGTGAGCCCCCCCGCGGTATACTGGCGCCTGAACTCCTCGTATTGCAATATAGTTTCCTGCTACTCTGCCGACAACGAATAAGACATGCCATATTAGCGACCGCAGGACGCACAGGCAAAGGAGGCAGCCATGCAAGCGGCAGCAGAGATCATAGGTGCAGGTGAAGCGCAGAGCGCCAGCCTGGCCGATATTCTGGCCGACGCCTTCGCCAACGACCCGGTGCTCAACTGGGTGATCCCTGAGCGCACCCTTTACCCAGATTTCTTTCGTCTGATAATCCGCGATACCTTCCTGCCCGGGGGCATCATGCATCTGGAGACGGGCGATCGCGGAGCAGCGCTGTGGCTGCCTCCCGGCCGAAAACTGACGGTTGCTCCAGGCCTCGCCATGCTCAGTCTATTTGCTCGTTTACTGCTGCGACGCGGCCCGATGCCACTGCTGCGCATTCCCCAACAGGGAAAGGTGTTTGAGCGCCATCACCCCCAGGAACCACACTACCATCTGGTTTTTGTGGGTGTCCGGCAGAGCGCCCAGGGCCTGGGAGTGGGTTCAACGTTACTCAAGCAAGGTACTCGAATCTGCGACCAGAACCACCTGCCAGCCTACCTTGAAAGTTCTAACGAAAAGAACATACCGCTATATGAACGGCACGGCTTTGAAGTCATTGCCCAGGAAAATCTGCCGGGAGGTGGCCCCCCGGCCTGGTTTATGTGGCGCGAAGCCCGATAACCCGTTAAAGCGGAGGAAATTCGGCAAACACAGCCCTGGCCGCCTCCTGACGCCGCATATCGGCCTGCTCCGGATCCGGCTGTGGTTGCAGGCGAGAGGCAATAACAGACCGCCATACCGACTGGTTACGCAGGGGGTCTATCATGTCTGTTATGAACGTACCCTGGGTATATTGGCGCACGCTTACGTCAGCTACCGCAGGGCCACAGCGCCAGCAATTGTAGTAGCTCATGCTGTTGTAGCTGCGTATATCGGTGCGCTCTTCCGTCACCAGGTGCCAGGTGAGATACATGTCGGCCTGACGGTTATCGGTAACAATTTTGAAGCCTTTTGCCTGCAGCTCGGCGGCCAGCGCTTGATCGATACGCTCAACCTGCATGTCACTGATAGTGATCGTGGACAGCTCGGTTCTGTCCACCGGTTGAATCGCGATTTTTCGTACAGTCGAAAAGTCGAACTGCTGATCATAGTCCATAGTCGACTCAAGCGTGGACGCGCAGCCACACAACAGGCCCAGCAGGCCGATACCACCTAAAATGCGAAACAGTCTGGACATCATAGTCACGGCTTCCTCAAGAATTGACGCCATTATAGTCAATCCTTTGTACTGGGATATACAGGGGCACGCTGAGCGAACGCAGGAATTTGCGGAAACGGGAAAAAAACACGCCAGTCCTCACCGAAAGACTGAGACAGGCTGCGTCCGAAGGCCTGTTGAAAGCAGGCATCCATGGCACGGGTCAAATCGGCCTCACTAAAGACCCCGGCCAGGACCGCCGCCTCCATCATGCCCTCAGTGCGAAGCAGTTTCCCGGGAGGCATGTCGTCCCCCCTCGCCAGGGCGGCGAACATGGATTGCCAGCGCTGCTGCAATTCATCCATCATAAGCTGCATAACGTATCCTCAGATGCTTATCATTGAATTATGCAGCCAGCGGACACATTTTTCAGCTCATTGGCAAGGGTATATACTGCTGCGCTATCGAATGACGACCAAGCTTGTGGCTGCATGCCAAAGGAGGCGACAAGAGAGAGCATGAGCAGAGCGTCGATCACCGTGGTCATCTCCTGTGCCATGCTGCTTCCTGCAATAACAGGCAGCATGGCGGTCAGTGCGGACCCGTTATCGCTGTCCAGGGCAGATCAAGACGCCCCGGTCACAACGCGTAGCGATTACGGGCAAATCATCGCGGAACTGGAGTCCAGTGAAGGCGCCTATGCACCCGAGCTCTCGGAGTCGCTGCTGAGCCTTGGCCTGGAGTTACAACGCCAGGGCAGACACCGCGAGGCGATTGCCTCATTCAAGCGCGGCGTGCACCTGGCTCGTATCAACGAGGGTCTTTACTGCACCCAACAACTCCCCATGCTCGAGCGGGAAATCATAAGCCACCTGGCTCTGGGGCAATATGCCAAGGCAGATGAGCGGCAGGCCTACCTGTACCGGGTGCAAATGCGCAGCATTGAAGCGGGCCCGTTGAGATCTCGCGCTTTCCTGCAGCAGGCGCAATGGCAATACACCGCCTACCGGCTGGATCTTGACGACCGGGGCTTTGCCAGGCTGATGAGCATGTGGGACCTTTACCGCCTGGCGCTAACCGACATCATTGAACAGGATGGAGAGACGTCCAGTCGGCTGCTGGAACCACTGCTGGGCATGCTGCGCGCACAATACCTGATTGCAGACTACGACCTGGAGGAGCTACAGGCCGCCAGTGCCGGTATTGACAACTTCAGCGTGCAACACCAGGTGAGTCGATTCAGCGCCTACCGAGCACAGAGTTACAAGCGCGGCCAGGCGATCATCCAGTCTATTTATGACATTCAGAAGGCGCAGCATGGTGCCAACAGCCTGGAAACCGCCCGAACCCGCGCCATGCTGGGTGACTGGATGCTATGGCATGGCAATACCGACCGCGCAATGAAAGCCTACAGGGAAGCCACTGCGGAACTTACCCCGAGAGATGATGCCGAAGAATTGATGGCGACCCTGTTTGCCCAGCCAGTAGAATTGCCTGATCTTGAGGGCGCCGGACGCCTGCCCATGCAGGCAGACGATGATGTGGCTAACCTGCTCCTGGAATTTGGCGTAGACAGGCGAGGCAGGGTTGTCGACCTGGAGCGTGTGGACGAGAATGATCTGAACAGGGCAGAGGCCAATCGAATAATGCGCATGCTGCGCAAAACGCAGTTCCGCCCAAGGCTAGCCATGGGAGAACCGCAGGCCACCGAGGGAATGACCAGAGCATATGAAATCCAGTAACAAACCCGCCGTTCCTCGTACCCGGCTGCCGCTGACGGCTACCGTCGTGGCTGCCTGCCTGCTCCTGGCTGGCTGCCCCAGCGCGAGCAACCCCAGCAAAGAGCAACCCCCCGCCACACCTGCGAGCAGCTCATCGAGTTCCAGCACCTCAAGCTCAAACTCTTCCGGCGGCGCCCCCTCAGACGGCAGTCAGTCCAGCGCTGCCGGCAGTGCGTCATCCAGCGGCGCTTCCTCGTCAGGAAACCCGGCAGCAGTTGAGGCAGGCACGGCAGAACAGGGCGGCGCAGCATCTGCTGCCGGCGCGGAAGGGCAAGGTGATGCCGCTACCGGCTTTCCGCAGAGTGAGTTCCCGGCAGAGACAGGGGAGGAGGCCGGCACAGCAGGTGGCACGGGAGAGCCCGGCTTCGAGGACACCGCAGGTGATCCCGGTTTCGAGCCTTCCGCTACAGCCGGCCTTCCGGATATGAGCGACTCGCCGTCCTTCGAAGACGTACTCGCAGGTATGGAAGACGCAATGGGAGACACACCCGGCGGGGTCAGTAACAGCCCGGGACAGCCTCCAGCAGGCACCGCGAGCGGCTCTGCGAGTGGACAGGGCGCCTATGGCTCTGGTCAGGGCCCGCTGACACCAGCGGAACAAGTGGCAATACTTGACGCGCGCCTTGAGCAGGGAACCGGAGAGTTCGACACGATGATTCTGGAAGAGCAGCAAGAGCAGCGGCAGGCGGCTCGCGCTCGTGGCGACCAGAAATCCAGCTCGGATACTCACTCAGCCGGTAACCGAGACAACGGCGGCGCCAATGGCAGCGATTACGGCGGCCAGGCCAGCAGCGGCAGCTATGGCGGGGGCATTGGTGGTGTGTCCGGCGGCGGTCCGATACCCAGGGATACCGCCAGGTACCCTCCGCCCGCGGATATCCCTGACGGCGACGATGACGATGTTGTGGCCCGCCAACTGCGCGAAGCGGCCATGCGTGAGCCTGACCCCGCAGTGCGCGAAAAACTCTGGGACGAATACCGCAAGTACAAGGGTATAGATCGGTGAGCAGGTGCTTTTCTCGCGCCCTGCCAGCGCGGCTGCTGGGTAGCATAGCGATGCTGGCCATGCTTTCCGGGTGCGTCAGCCAAACGATCAAGAGCACGTCGGTGCCCAACATCAACTCACCCGATGAGGCAGTGCCAGAGTCGCTGCTCCTGGACGTGGGTATCGCTATCTTCGACCCGGGAATCGACGAGTACGACGAAGATGAGCAGATCTACCCGGAGGTGCGCAAGGCCGAAGCGCGCTTTATCCCCAACATCCTTTCCCAGGCGATGCAGCAGAGCGGCGCCTGGGGTGCGGTGCGAGTCGTTCCGGACCCCGAACGAATTTCCGATCTGTCGGTGCGCGGAAAAATCCTGCACTCAGACGGAGAAACCCTGGAGCTGGCGATCACTGCGGTAGATTCACGCGGCTATGAATGGCTGGACAAAACCTACAAAGGCCGTGCCACAGCCTACGCGTATCGGACCAGCACCCGAGAGCGCTACGACCCATTTCAGGCCGTCTATCACACTATCGCCAATGACTTGCTCGATGCCATGGGCACGCTGCGACCGCAGGACCGCAAGACTATTCGCCTGACTACCGAGTTGCTGTTCGCCAGGGATTTTTCGCCCCAGGCCTTCGACGACTACCTCGCAAAAAGTCGCTCAGGCGTCTATCTGGTAATGCGCCTCCCGGCAGAAGACGACCCCATGCTGGATCGTATACGGACTATACGTGAGCGCGACCATACCTATATCGACACCATGCAGGAGTACTACAACAGCTTTGGTGTCGATATGGCCGGGCCCTACAACGACTGGCGCAGATTAAGCTACGACGAGGCAGTGGCCATGCAGGAGTTGCAGGCCCAGAGCCGCAGGCGCCTGATTGCAGGCGCACTGGCGGTCGCTGCCGGTATCGCCGCTGCCAGCAGCGATAACAGAGAGAACCGCACCGCGGGTAACGTGGCTATTATTGGCGGTGGCTACCTGCTCAAGAGCGGGTTGGAAAAACGTGCCGAGGCGCAGATCCACGTACAGGCACTGGAGGAACTGGGTATGTCTCTGGAGGCGGAGATCACACCACAAGTCATCGACCTGGAAGACCGCTCAGTGACCCTCAGTGGCAACGTGGAAGAACAATATGCGCAGTGGCGCCAGCTGCTGGCTGACATTTACGCAACCGAAATCGGCGCCCTGGAGTTCCCCGAGGAGTCCGGATCCAAGGCTGATACACTCTAGGCTTTACCGTCAATTCACCCCACACAAGGTTCGCGCTGTAAATGTCAGATCACAACGAGCAACTGGAGCCCACTCCCTTCGAGCTCGCACCCGCTGACGAACAAACCACGCAGAGTGAACATCGCGGGGGGCCGCGTTGGATTCTGCCAGCGCTGGCCGGCCTGGCAATACTGGCATTGCTGGTTTTTTTCTGGCTACCGCAGCAGGTAAGCGAGCCGCAGGACCGCGGCGTCAACACAGACGAAGCTATGAGCCCCAGCACACCGGCGGCACCGCAAAGCCCAGCCGATGCATTGGCTGAGGACGCTTCGCCATGGTCCGAAGCACAAGCCGCCAGGCTACGAAAAGAAGCTCAGGAAGTGCTTCAGGACCTGCTGGACCTGCAGTTCACGCTTGAGGAGAGTGCAGCCGAGCGCTGGGCCGGAGAGCAATGGGCCGACGCGGTGTCTACCGCTAAAGCGGGAGATGAGCTCTATCGGCAACGCAGATACGTTGAGGCTAAAGAAGAATACGCCAGTGGGCTGCAGCAAATGCGCGAGGTCGAAGCACGCCTTCCTGCGGCGGTAGAAGAGCAACTGGAAATGGCCAGAGCGGCGCTTGAGGCCGGGCAGGTACAAGACGTCAACTCAGCCCTGGAGTTGGTAACTCTTATCGCACCGGAAAACGCGGAGCTGGCTGACTTGCGGCAACGGGCTGACTCACTGCCCTCACTCATAAAGCACCTGCAGGAGGCGACTGCCGCCGAAGCCAGGGGTGAGCTCAACGAGGCGGAAGAGTCACTGCGGCAGGCGGTGGCGCTGGACCCCCAACACCAGCGCGCCGCAAGTGAGCTGGAGCGCGTCAGCATTGCCAATACGGAACAGCGCTTCAACGCAGCAATGAGCAGCGGCTACCTGGCACTGGATGAGCAGGATTTCACTGAGGCGAGCGCTCAGTTCAGTAGCGCACAGAGTCTCAAACCGAACTCTGCTGAAGCGAGCAGCGCGCTGCAAGAGCTGCAAGTGGCGCGGCAGGCGGCGCAGCTGGTGGCCATCAAGACGCAAGGCGCCAAACTGGAAAGTAACGAACAATGGCAAGCCGCGGCAGATGCATATCAGCGCGCAGTGAAGCTGGACTCCAGTGTGCTGTTCGCCAGTGAAGGACTCAAACGCAGCCAGGCAAGGGCAAGACTGGATCAACAGTTTCGCAAGGCCATTGAGCAACCTGAGCGGCTTGCCGACGTGGCTGTTGCGGACGCTACTGCCAGCTTACTGGAGCAGGCGCGGAAAATTTCTCCACGAGGCCCAGTACTGGCGAAGCAGGTCAACACGCTGGAGCAACTGCTGGAGCAATACAACACCTTGGTTCCCGTGAATTTTCGCTCTGATGGGGAGACCGAGGTGATCGTCTACAAGGTTGCGCGATTGGGACGCTTTCAGGAAACAACACTGACATTGCGTCCAGGCAGCTACCGGGTGCGAGGCAGCCGCAGGGGGTATCGCGACGTGCTGCACACATTCACAGTAAGCCATGAGGGTGACGTGCCTGCAATCACCGTCACCTGCACCGAGCGCATACTGTGAGCCAGCCAGGGAAAAGCATCGCGCCCGAGCCCATCGAACCGAGTGCTTTTGCACCGTTGGATAAAACACAAGCTGCCCCGCGGAAAGCCGTGCACCCGTTGCGCTGGTTGACTGGCGCCGCAGCACTGGTTTTTGCACTGGCGATGGCCTTTCTGTTAAGCGCGCGCTCGCTGCAGGTAATCGTGGAAGCCGAGTCGCCGGTAACGATCGACATCTCCGGTTTCGCGCTGCCATTCGGCGAACGCTACTTGCTGAGACCGGGTGACTATACCCTGAACCTGATGGCCAAAGGCTACCAGCCGCTGACCACATCAGTGACTGTGACGCGGGAAGACAGCCAGGTCGTTACTCTGCAAATGTCACCGCTACCAGGCCGCATCAGTATCGACTCTGTACCTGCCGGGGCCAGAGTCTTTGTCGACGATGAACCTGTGGGTGAAACACCCTTGGAAGACCTGCCACTGGCCGCCGGAACGCGCTGGATCAGGCTTCAGGCAGAGCGCTATCTGGAGCACAGCCAGGAACTCCGGGTCACCGGGCGAGATGTTCAGCAGTCGGTAACTGCAAACATGCAGCCGGGCTGGGCGGAAGTCAGCCTGGACAGCTCGCCTGGCGGCGCAACCATCCTCGTCGATGGAGAGAACGCCGGCACCACTCCGGCCCGCATCGAGATCATGCAGGGAGAACACCAATTGATGCTGCAGCGGCCCGGCTTCGCCACTTGGCAGCAAGATGTAGACATTTCGGCGGGAGAGGCATTGGAACTGGGCGTGATCAGCCTGCAACCTGCCGCCGGTCTGTTACAGCTGGACAGCAAGCCCAGTGGTGCCAACATCACTCTGAACGGTGAGTTCCAGGGGCAAACACCGCTGGAGTTGGAAATCGCCCCGGGACGCGCGCACCGCCTGGCAGTCTTCAAACCCGGTTACCGGCGACACAACGAGTCGCTGGAGATGGAAGCCGCAGCCACCAACATTCGCAGCATCACGCTGCAACCGCGCCTTGGAGAGGTTAAATTCCGCCTTGCCCCTGCTGATGCGGTATTGAAGGTTAACGGCAGAGTATTCGGCAAAGGCAACCAGGTCCTGTCTTTACCTGCAGTCGAACAGCACATAGAGGTTTCACTTGACGGCTACGCCACGATCAAGCAACAGGTCACTCCCAGGCCCGGCTTGCAGCAGCTGGTGGACGTCACGCTGAAAACCCAGGCCGAGGCCAGAGCCGCACGCATCAAACCGGAGGTGACGACTGCACTCGGCCAAACCCTGCGCCTGTTCAATCCAGGAGACTCGCCCACAGCTGATTTCACCATGGGAGCCTCGCGCCGTGAACCCGGGCGTCGCGCCAATGAAGTACTGCACCCGGTTGCCCTGCGTCGAAGCTTCTATCTGCAGACTACCGAGGTCACCAATGCGCAATATCGCCTGTTCGACCCAAGCCATGACTCAGGCCAAATCGAGGGCAACAGCCTGAACCGCGACCACCAGCCAGCGGTTCAGCTGAGCTGGCAGCAGGCAGCCTCCTTCTGCAACTGGCTGAGTCGGCGCGAGGGCCTGCCGCCCTTTTATCGAGAGACCAACGGCATCATCAACGGCTACAACCCTTCCGCCACTGGCTATCGCCTGCCCAGCGAGGCGGAGTGGGCCTGGGCTGCGCGCAGCAATGGAGATTCCTTACTGAAATTCCCCTGGGGAGATAATTTTCCCCCTACCGAGGCAGTGGAAAACTACGCTGACAATACCTCCGCCTACGTCACCGGCCGTATCCTGAGTGGCTATCGTGATGGCTACGTGGTGAGTGCGCCGGTGGCATCGTTTCCGGCGAGCCCGCAGGGACTTTTCGACATGGGTGGCAACGTGGCAGAGTGGATACACGATGTCTATACCATCCCCTCTGCAAACGGCGCAACTCAAACCGATCCGCTGGGAGACCAGTCCGGTGACAATTACGTGATACGCGGTGCAAGCTGGTCCCATAGTCGAATTGCCGAGCTGCGTCTGTCGTATCGGGATTATGGGCAAGCTGGACGGGATGACGTAGGATTCAGGATTGCCCGTTATGCGGAGTAAGGCATGAGCACTCGACTTATTTTGGCAGCCAGCTTGCTGAGCCTGCTTCTTACGGCAAACAACCTGAGCGCGCAGGATACCAGCGATGCAGGCAGTGATGCGGCGCCCGGCAGTGCCCGCGGGGAAAGCGTCGGCACAGGGTCACAGCCGGAGTCAACTGGCCAGCCAAACGAACCGGGTGCCGAGGCAAAGCGCGACCCCTTCGACTACCAGGCCTCCGAGCAGATTTCCGAGGACCTTTCAGTCTCCTTACCGGTGGATATATAGGACCACGCTATGAAGCAGAGGATGTCATCCGAATTTATCTACCAGCTATTCGCGCTGCTCATCGCCGTTATCGTGGTGCATGCGGTTTACGTAGGTGCCATACGGCCTGCAGCAGACTCTCAGCTTCGCGAGGAAATGGCGCTACAGGCTTCCGGGGCAGACTACGTTCCTGAACGCAGTTTCGTGGTGGTCATTCGCGATTTCGAGCAGGAGGCATGCTTTATCCTCCTGCTATGGGCGCTGGCGATCATGGCCTACAAGGGCAAGCGAGCTCTCAACGAACAGTCTCTCCTGGACCGGCGATTGCTGGACATACCCGAAGGCACCAGTGTATTGCCGCAGGATGCCAGAGAATACAGTCGCTCACTGGAAGCGTTGCCAGAGGCCGAGCAGGATTATCTGCTGCCGCGCACGCTGCTCTCTGCCTTGCAGCGTTTTGCCACCACCGGCAGTATTCAAGCGGTCTCCGACACCATCAAGGAAAACTGCGAAATCGAAGCTGACCGGCTGGACTCGGAGCTTTCAATGGTGCGCTATATCGCCTGGGCAATTCCCTCCATCGGCTTTATCGGCACGGTCCGCGGTATCGGCGAAGCGCTGGGCCAGGCTTACAAGGCAGTGGAGGGCGACATTTCGGGCGTCACCGTCAGCCTGGGGGTGGCTTTCAACAGCACCTTTGTAGCGCTGGTGCTGTCAATTGTTATCATGTTCTGCCTGCACCAGCTTCAGTTGTCCCAGGAGCGCCTGGTTCTGGACTGCCAGCGTTACGCTGACAAGCGCCTGCTGCGTCACCTGGTATCGGCATGACAGCCCTGCTTGATATCAACGACTGCAATCTCCAGCTGTGGGCAGGACAGGGGCGAGTACAGAGCCCGGGCTACGCCTTGCTGGAAAGTGGAGAGTACCGCTTCGGCAACGAGGCCAGGGGCAGCGCACGACTGCGACCACGTGACATCAACAATCGCTTCTGGTGGCAACTCAGCACAGAGCCGTTGCAACCTGCACTGGGACCGGCGCGACACACAGCAGATCTCGTACATGCGCACCTGTTGCAGATTCATGACACCAGCGAGGGCCCCGAGGAACTCTTACTTGCTTGCTCCGGAAGCATGCAACGCGAGCAATTGAGCCTGTTACTGGGCATTGTTCAGCAATGTCCTTTCAAGGCCGTAGCACTGCTCAATCGCAGTGCATTGCTGGCCAGCCATCACAGCGGTGAAGATGGATTGTTTCACCTGGAACTGCAACTGCACCAGGGGCTGCTGACGGAGCTTACGCAGCACGACAACACCATGTCGGTAACACGAACGGTAGCCCTGCCCGGCTGCGGCCTGCTACAGCTCCAGGAGCGTCTGGTAGAGTCCGCTGCCAATGCATTTATCCGCCAGACTCGCTTCGATCCGCGACGCAAGGCGGCCACGGAACAAAATCTCTACGACGTCCTGCCCGCAGTTTTGCAAACGCTGGCCGCGCAGCCCGAAGCCAATATTGAGGTGAACGGTTATCGGGCACGCGTATCTGCCGCGGAAATGGCCGGAGCAGGACAGCACCTGTTCACGGCTGCTGCGCAGGCAATGGGCAACAACCGGCAGACAGACCCCATACTGGTCGACCCGCTGGTGTCGCTACTCCCCGGGCTTCGGGACAGTTTTCCCCGGGTTCAGGTTGCTGCAGAAGATGCTCTGTGGCTGGCTGCACAGCAACAGGCTGATCACCTGATCAACCGTGACGGCCCACTGGCTTTTGTGTCCGCTGTCCCCTGCCTGACCCGCGCAGCCAGCACAACCGCTATCACTCCGCCGCCCCAGAGCGTGGCCAGTCCAGACGCTCAGCCCACCCACTTGCTGCAAGGCGCCAGGGCCATGCCGTTGGTAGACGGCATGCAACTGGCTCCGGATATCAGCATTACCGGAAGCGTCCGCGGCTGGCATTTGTGCGGTAACGCTACGGTGAATGGCGACGCCGTGACCGAAGCGGCATTGGCACCAGGAGACCGCATTGAACTGCCCGACGGAGAGGCGCTAAGTTTGATTGAGGTTCAATCCTGATGTCGCCGTGCGCTGGGGGCGGCAAACACCCTAACTGCGCAGGACGGGCCGGCTCCAGCGCGAAATGCGGGTGACCGATGGGCCGAAGAAAGCAGCGCGATTTCACTACCTTCAATCTCAGCTTTCTGGACATCATGTCCTGTGGCTTTGGCGCAGTTGTGCTGGTCTTTCTGATAATCGATCATTCCATGGCAGTACACTCTCGCGATCTGAATCGCGACTTGCTGTCTGAAGTCAGCTTTTTGGAAGAAGAGGTAACAGAGGGCGAGGCGGGCCTGGTTCGCCTGCGCAACACCTTGTCTGACCTGGATCTGCAAATGGTCGAGGCGCAAGGCCGTGCTACCCGCATTACTGAGGATATTGATGAGTATGAGGCGCTCATCCAGTCCCTGCGTGCCGATGGCTTCACCGAACAAGACGATATAGAGCAACTCAAAGCAGAGATTCAATCTCTGGAAAGCGAAGTAAAGAAACTACGTGATTCAGCCCCCGATGACGGTGGCAACAGTGCCAGAACATTTATCGGCGAAGGTAATCGCCAGTATCTGACGGGCCTGAACCTCGGCGGTCGTCGTATCGCCATCCTGCTGGACGTCTCCTCCAGCATGCTCGCGGACAGGCTGGTTAACATCATTCGCTTGCGCAATATGGGAGAAGATGTGCAGCGGCGTGCGGACAAATGGACCCGCGCACTGAACACCGTCGACTGGTTGACAGCCCAGTTGCCCGTGAACGCGGAATACCAGGTGATCACCTTCAACACCCAGGCCGGACCAGCGCTTGTTGACACCGCAGGAAAGTGGCTGGAAGTAGCAGACCAGGCCCAATTGGAAAACTTGTCCAGGGAACTCCGCCGTATCGTACCCGAAGGCGGTACCAGCCTGGAAAACGCGTTCCTCGCACTGCAACAACTCTCCCCCGCTCCCGACAATATTTTCCTCATCACCGACGGTCTGCCCACGCAAGGCACAACCCCTCCACGGGGCTCACGAATCAGTGGCCGCGAACGGCAAAAACTCTACCGGGAAGCCATACGGCAACTGCCGGGGAACGTCCCGGTCAATGTGATCCTTGCGCCCATGGAGGGCGATCCTATGGCTGCAGCGGAATTCTGGCAGTTGGCCCAGGTCACGCAGGGCTCGTTCCTCAGCCCCTCAAAGGACTGGCCGTGATGGCACGCCGGCGCGCTACAGAGCAATTCTCGCTGTCGTTTCTTGACGTGATCTGCTGTGGCTTTGGCGCGGTCATCCTGCTGTTGATGATTACCAAGACCGTGCAGCCACAAATCATCGAGGCATCCACGGTGAAGCTCGAGGGCAGGCTGGCAGCATTGCAGGAACAGCTGTATGAACTGCGCGGAGAATCCGTGGTTCTTAACCGGGATCTGAACGCAAAGCACGAACAGCTTTCCGAGTTTGAGCAGCGTATTGCCATACTCCAGGGCCAGCTGGCCAGCGCTCGCTCTCGCCACGACAGCATTCAGGTGGAAAGCAGCAGCAATAATATCATCGGTGAACAACTGGCCGTCGCGAGGCAGCAGCTCAGCGCGGAAATGAAACGCCTGCTGGGTAAACAACACCAGTCAAAGAACAATCTGATAGGCGGCATCCCGGTAGACAGCGAGTACATCATATTCATCATAGATACCTCTGGGTCAATGTTTTCCTATGCCTGGGACCGCATGATCCAGGAAGTGGAAGCAACTTTGAGCATATACCCGGAGGTAAAAGGTATTCAGGTAATGAACGACATGGGCCAGTATATGTTCAGCCGCTATCGTGGTCAGTGGATACCGGATACGCCCGGAAGACGCCAGGTGATTATGCAGAACCTGCGCAACTGGAATGTGTTCAGTAACTCCAGCCCGGTAGAAGGTATTACGACAGCTATACGGACATTCTATGACCCTGGGAAGAAAATAAGCCTCTATGTATTCGGCGATGAATTCACCGGTGAGTCCATTTCGGACGTGGTGGCCACGGTGGACCGCATAAACCGGGAGGACAGCCAGGGCAACCGACTGGTACGCATCCATGGCGTGGGTTTCCCCGTACAATTTATACGAGCCCCACATTTGCAGACGACAGGCATCCGCTTCGCTACACTTATGCGAGAACTCGCCTATCGCAATGGAGGTACTTTTGTCGCCCTCAGTGATTTTCGCCCCTGATATGCGCCGTTTATACCTGGCCATGATCCTGGCATTGCTGGCAGGATGTGGGCCGACCCAGGTGAAGGTTGAGGGCAGTTTTCCGACACCACTAATGGAGCCATTACCTCTGAAAATGGGTGTGTGGTATCCGGAAGCGTTTCGCAATCACGAGTTTTTCGATGACGCGAAGAGCCGCGGAGAGTCCAGCTGGGTCGTCGATACGGGTGAGGCACAGGTTGCCATGTGGGATACATTATTGGCAGGTATGTTCAAGGAACTGGTGCATATGAAAGGCATGCCGGCGCCGGAGCAAATGAACCCCGTGGTTGATGCCGTGCTAATTCCCTACGTAGATGAATTGCAGTACTCAATACCCCAGCACACCAATGTAAAAGTGTACGAGATATGGATGCGTTACCGCTTTGCACTGGTGACGACAGGCGGTCAACCCATCGCCGAGTGGACCATGTCAGCCTATGGTAAAACGCCCACCGCTTTTCTGCGTAGCGACCAGGCGGCCGTGAACCTGGCGGCCGTGATGGCGTTGCGCGATGCCGGTGCCAATTTCGCTACCGGCTTTCACCGCGTTCCGGAGGTGGCTGCATGGCGCGAGAGCCGGCGCGGAGGGAAGGCACGGCCTGCCACTAAAACTACTGCGGAGGGTGCAAGCCCGGGAGGCAGACAACCATGATCGCACGCAACTTGCTCCGGATCGGGGCTTGGGCCCGCCTGCCAGCGGCACTGGGCTTGTGTTTCGGCATCATTTTGACGACTGGCTGCGTCACCTCCACCGTTGATGAAATGGTATTCAACGAACCGGTGGAAGGTATCGGTGATGCTACTGTCGTCATTCTGGGCAGGCGACACGCCAGCGACTACGAGACCGAACCTGACTTCATCGATTGCGTCGGCAAACACATAGCGTCCCGCGACAACTCCATAACAGTTATAAGTGAGCTGGACTTCGTCAATTCACTCTACCCCTGGTTTGAGCCACGCACTGCGCCCCTTCACCCGGCCGATATAGAGCGCCTGCTGCAGCAGCGTCCGGTGGCGCAGCGCCTGGAGGAGTTGAAAACTGAATACATGATCTGGATAGACGGGGCTACCGTGCAATCTGATTCTACCGGCACCATGACCTGTGGTATCGGACCCGGAGGGGGAGGTTGTTTCGGCTTTGGCACCTGGAGCAACGACTCTGATTACGAGGCAGTTATCTGGGACTTTACCGACAGGGCAGAAGTAGGCAGGGTCAATACCACCGCCACCGGCCAGTCCTACATGCCTGCAGTCGTTATCCCCATCCCTATTATTGCTCCCGTACAGGGCACCGCCTGTGACGGCATAGGAGAGCAGTTACTGCAGTTTCTGTCAGCGGAATATTAGGGTCGCCAGAAGATGAAACGTTCGCAACAACAGCTTGGAGATTGAGAGCATTGTTTGACGGTGATGACGATCGGATGGGTTGGCGACACCGCTGTGGACGTGCTTCGCATGGCGTGTTCGCGGCTCTCCTCCTGTGCCTGACAATGCTTGTTGCGGAGCCGGCTGCCGCAAACAAGGGCGAAGAGGCGCACCAGAAAATTGTCGAGGCGGGCCAGATCTATGACGACCCGGAACTGCAAGCCTATGTTAATCGGGTTGGGCAGCGCCTGGCTGCCAATTCCGACAAACCTGATCAACGTTTCACCTTCACCGTGCTCGACACCGAAATGATCAACGCTTTCGCCGCACCAGGTGGGTATATTTACATCAGCAGGGGCCTGCTCCCCTATCTGGATTCGGAAGAAGAATTGGCCGGTGTGCTGGGCCACGAGATTGGCCACGTTACGGCCAACCACCATGGCCGGCGCGGCAGAGCAGACATTACCAACAAGATCGTGGCAACCACTGCTTACATTCTCACCGGCAGTGCTGACGTTGCCGACGCCTCTGTACTGTATGGCACAGAACTGATCAGTGGCTACGGCCGTGAGATGGAACTTGAAGCCGACCAGTTGGGGGCCGAGATCATGCACAGGACCGGCTACGATCCTCAAGCATTGCTGCAGGTCATTGGTGTACTCAAAGACCAGGAGCAATTCCAGCGGGTCAAGGCCAAGGCCACTGGCAAACCTGCCGGTACCTACCATGGACTCTATGCCACTCACCCAAGAAACGATAAACGCCTGCAGACAGTCATCCGCAAAGCCGGCGAACTGGAACTGGACGAGTACGTAGAGAGTCCGGAGCAGCCCGGCGAGTTTCGTCGACAAATCAACGGCCTGGTCTGGGGCAAGAGTGTGCAGGGTAAACGCCAGGAAAACCGCTACTATCACAGTAAACTGGCTTTCACCTTTGAGCTGCCACAGGGCTGGACGGTAGCGTCAGGCAGCCGGGCAGTGGTGGCCACCTCAGCGAACGGCTCCGTATCACTTACCATAACCCTGCGCCGGAGAGATGGCACAGTCAGTCCCCAGGACATACTCCGGGACAGTGCGAGAGGGGAACTTTCGCAGGGCAAGGCGCTTGAGCAGGCAGGCCTCAAAGGGTACACCGCTATTGCCAGCAGTAATAACAACGTCAAGCGGCTGGCAGTCATTGATTACAACTACACCTACCTGTTTGAGGGAAAAGCAGAGGACCCCGAGGTCGGTGACGCCACCTTGCTGGGCATGATTGAAAGTTTCCGCCCAACTCATCCCCAGGAAAGGCAGGCCGGCACTCCGCGTTATGTTCAGTATGTACAAGTGCCGCGGGGCGCGACATTTGCCAGTCTCGCCGCGAGTATACGCATTCCCTTTGCGGAAGAGCAGCTGCGTTTGCTCAATGGTATGTACCCGCGCGGTGAGCCGCGCACAGGGGACTGGATCAAAGTCATCCGCTAATCGAGCCAACAGCCGAACGCGACGCCTGTGCTTCATTTAGTCTATGCTTGACACATTCACCGTCAACATAGCCCCCCAGACATGACCCGAATGATTCTTGCATTACTGTTGCTGAGCTTGCTTAGCCAGACAACACACGCCGGCGAGCTGGTGGTCTATACGGCCAGCAAAATAATCACCATGGAACCGGCCCTGCCAGTGGCAACTGCTGTAGCGGTAGAGGACGGGGTGATTGTCGCCGTGGGGTCGGCAGAG
The DNA here is from genome assembly GCA_030431585.1 of Gammaproteobacteria bacterium. Taxonomy (GTDB): domain Bacteria; phylum Pseudomonadota; class Gammaproteobacteria; order Pseudomonadales; family Halieaceae; genus Halioglobus. The sequence goes on from JAUIIQ010000034.1 coordinate 19,157, forward strand.
GACCTTGAGCCATTACGCCGGCAACGCGGTGGCAGGCTGGACCATAGCCTCGGTGGTAAAGTTCTGATGCCCGGATTCATCGACCCCCACGTGCACCCCTCGCTACCGGCAGTATTGACGCAGCTCCCTTTTCTGGCTCCAGACGACTGGACACTGCCTACCGGGAGCTTTCCCGGCGCTACCACGGCAGATACGTTCAGAGCGAGCCTGACCAAACTGGTTGCACTGCACCAGAACCCGGATGTCCCATTCATTGCCTGGGGATACCACCCACTCTGGCACGGAGAGATTTTCAGGGAAGAACTCAACGCCTGGTTCGGCGATGTCCCGGTGATGTTATGGCACCGGTCGTTCCACGAACTGATCGGCAACGATGCCGCCTTCGCCCTTTTGGGGATAACCGCAGAGGATGTGCAAGGTCAACCTGAAGTGGACTGGGCGCGAGGGCATTTCTGGGAGAACGGACTGAAATTCCTGCTGCCTTCCCTCAGCTTCCTGTTTGCACCGGAGCGCTATACCGAGGGCATGGCCAACTTCCTGGAGATGATGCACCAGGCCGGAATCACTACTGCGCTGGACATGGGTACGGGAATCTTTGGTAATCCGCAGCAGGAAATCGCCATGATACGCCAGGCAGCGGAAAAGCTGGAGGCACCGGGTCGCATCATACTTACACCAATAATCACCGACTTCCTGGCACGCGGGAAAACGCCCGAACAGGCATTAGCGGAAATAGAATCCTGGCAGGCCGCCAGCTCGCCCCGCGTCAGCGTTGGCAAACACTTCAAGATCATGATGGACGGCGCAATATTCAGCGGTCTGGCGCAAATGGGACCGCCGGGTTATCTGGATGGTCATGAAGGTATCTGGATGGCCCCGCTTGAAACGAGCACGGAGTGGGCGCGCTTCTTCTGGCAGCAGGGTTACCAGATCCATGCGCACACCAATGGCGACAAAAGTGCGGCAGCGCTGATCGACATGGTGGCAACTCTGCAGCGCGAGCACCCCAGAGCAGACCACCGAACCGCATTGGAACATTTTGCTTATTCCACCGAAGACCAGAGCAGACAGATGGCCGCTTTAGGTATGGTGGTATCAGCCAACCCTTACTACCACTACCTGCTGGCGGATATTTATGCTGAACGCTGGCTGGGTCCTGACCGGGGCGCACAGATGGTCCGGCTGGGCTCTCTGGAACGAATCGGCCTGCCCTTCGCTTTCCATTCCGACTGCCCAATGGCTCCTTTGTCACCGCTAACCCTTGTATCGGCCGCCGTCAACAGAGTCACCATAAACGGTAAGCTCAGGGCGCCAGCAGAGCGAATAAGTCTGCACGCAGCCCTTCGCGCCATCACTATTGATGCCGCCTGGATTATGGGCGAAGAGGACCAGATAGGTTCGATAAGGGCCGGGAAACGGGCAGATTTTGCTGTTTTGGAGCAAGACCCCTACAAAGTGGAGCCAGAGAGGCTAAAGGACATTACCGTGTGGGGGACTGTATTTGCAGGTGAGCTGCATCCAGCACGCAAGAGATAGCAGCTTCACAGACATCCTAAGGCAAACAGCGACAGGATGGCAGGCTAGTCACGCATCTGCACGAGTACCCAGGGTGGCGCCACTACCGCCCACAATTCCTGATTTTTCTCATACCAGGCGAGCGCCTGCTCATCGCGCACCGGGGCGACATCTCCCGCCGCAATCCACTGCTGAAATTGCGTGGTGTTATCCATCCCCAGCTGCACCGCCACCTCCACCAGATCCAGGCCCGCACTCACGGCAACAACACTGCCGTGGGCGTAATAGGTCTGTAAATCGTGCCAACTTATCCGGGCGGTCTGGCTATGGTATTCGTTGCGCAGCAGGGACTCCCTGTCCGAGGGCAGTTCAGCCATAGCGGGTGTCCGCCACAAAAGGATTGCTGCGCCGTTCCTGCCCAAAGGTGGAAGTAGGGCCGTGCCCGGGGATAAAGGTAATGTCATCGCCCAGGGGAAAAAGTTTTTCCCGGATGCTGCCGATAAGCTCCTCATGATTTCCCTTGGGGAAATCCGTGCGCCCAATGGATCCCTGAAATAACACATCACCCACCCAGGCCACTTTTTGCTGGGGATGAACAAACACCACGTGACCAGGCGTATGGCCTGGACAGTGCAACACCTGCAGGGTTTGCTCACCAACCGTCACCGTATCGCCGTCCTCCAGCCAACGATCCGGCAGGAAAGCATCAGCGTGGGGAAAGCCGGACATCTGGCACCATTCCGGGAGCTTCTCCAGCCAAAACGTATCAGCTTCCTGCGGCCCTTCAATCGGAACGTTGAGCTGTTTGCGCAAAAGATCGGCAGCGGCACAATGGTCCATGTGGGCATGCGTCAGGATGATCTTCTCCACGGTTGCCCCCATCTTTTCGACAGTTTGCAGAATACGTTCCACGTCACCGCCCGGGTCAACAATAGCGGCCATGCTCGTGGTTTGGCATTTGATAACGGAACAATTCTGTTGGTAGGGAGTCACCGGCACTATGGTGCACTCAATAGGCATAATCAAGGCTCTGGTCGTTTGCTAGGGCAGGCAAGGATACCACAGGCCGATGCCTTGCTGCGGCACAGGCGTTACACCGTGTTCGTGTGCGCCGCTGGCTCGTCAGCGCCTCGTTGGTCGGCCAGTGGGTCGTCGAACACATGCTGGTCAAATTCTTTTTCGCTTTTACCAACCAGCACCGCAACTGTCGCGTCACCGGTAACATTCACTGCAGTGCGCACCATGTCGAGCAATCTGTCTACGCCTATGATCAGTGCAATGCCCTCCACAGGCAAGCCGGCTTGTTCCAGCACCAGCGCCAGGGTGATGAGGCCTACCCCGGGTACAGCGGCGGTGCCGATGGAAGCGAGCGTCGCAGTGAGAATGACGGTAATGAAGTCACCCATGGAGAGGTCCACGCCGTAGACCTGCGCTATAAAAACCGTCGCCACGCCCTGCATGATTGCTGTGCCGTCCATGTTGATCGTGGCACCAAGAGGCACTGTAAAACCGGCCACAGAATTGTGCACGCCCATACGCTTTTCCACCGTCCGCAGCGTAATGGGCAGGGTCGCTCCAGAAGACGCAGTACTGAAAGCAAAGGCCCAGATAGGTCGCATTTTGCGCAGCATCATCGCCGGCGACACTCTCGCCAGGCTTTTTAATAGCAAGCTGTATACACCCAGTGCATGCAGCAAAAGAACGCCTATCACCGTAAATACGTAGGCCGCGAGGTCGAGAATTGCGCTGATGCCCAAATTGGCAAACAGCTTGGAGAGCAATGCGTAAACGCCATAGGGCGCCAACGACATCAGGATCTCGACCATTTTCATGATTACCGCGTCTAGATCACGGAAAAAGCTGGCCAGGCGCCGGCCGGGTTCGCCCGCGTGTGAAATTGCATAGCCGAATAGCAGCGCAAACACGATAATCTGAAGCATCTTTCCCTCAGCCATCGCCTGCACCGGATTGGAGGGAAATATATCAACCAGTACGTCGGTAAGCGCAGGTGCCTCTCGCGGTTCAAAGTTGCTGATCCCGACCATCTCCACGCCAGAGCCGGGGCTCACCAGTACCGCAAAGAACAGCGCCAGGCTGATAGCAATAGCAGTCGTCATAAGGTAGAGGGCCAGAGTCTTGATCGCAATGGGCCCCA
>JAUIIQ010000257.1 GCA_030431585.1 Gammaproteobacteria bacterium
AAGCGTTGTTAACGGCAAGCGTCTGGATGATGTACAGCGGGATGCGAAGATAGGGGCAACCGTGGTGTTTCCTTTTGCCGGCAAGCACGCCATAAAACTGGCCTTCGCCACGGGCTCAGTGAACGATTCCGATGAGGACTTTGACGTATATCAGGTCAGCTACCAGCGCGCGTTTTAGCCCTTGTTTGATAGCAGGTGGTGAAGCCGTGCAGGCCTGGGTCTACACGTTGAAACGGAAGTGAATAACGTCACCGTCCTGCACAATATAGTCCTTGCCCTCCAGTCGCCAGCGTCCCGCGTCCTTGGCTCCCTGCTCGCCGTTGTGCGCGATAAAATCGTCATAGGAGATGACCTCTGCGCGGATGAAGCCTTTCTGGAAGTCTGTGTGAATAACAGCTGCTGCCTCGGGTGCGGTGGCACCCACTTTAACCGTCCAGGCGCGTACCTCTTTCACGCCAGCGGTGAAATAGGTCTGCAGGTCGAGTAACTCATAACCTGCGCGAATCACCCGGTTCAGTCCCGGCTCCTCCATACCCAGGTCGGCGAGGAATTCGTCACGTTCCTCGTCGTCCAGTTCAACAATCTCCGACTCCAGTTTGTTGCAGATCGCTACAACCACGGCATTTTCCATCTCGGCAATGTTGCGTACCACATCCAGATGCGGGTTGCCCTCAAAGCCGTCTTCGTCGACATTGGCGATGTACATAGTCGGCTTGACCGTAAGCAGGAACAACTGTTTGAGTAGCACCTGTTCGTTCTTGTCCAACTCAAGCGCACGCACTGGCCGCGCTTCATTGAGGTGTGGCAGCAGCTTGTCTTCCAGCAAGGCCTTCATGGCAATTGCTTCCTTGTCGCCTCCCTTGGCCGTGCGCACGACTTTCTGTAGCTGTTTTTCGCAACTCTCCAGGTCTGCCAGCGCCAGTTCAGTATTGATGATTTCTATGTCTGCGGCGGGATCAATCTGGTTTGCTACGTGGATTACGTTATCGTCCTCGAAGCAGCGCACCACGTGGGCGATGGCATCAGTCTCGCGGATATTGGCGAGGAACTGATTCCCCAGCCCCTCACCCTTGGATGCCCCGGCCACCAGTCCGGCGATGTCGACAAACTCCATGGTGGTGGCTACCTCGCGCTCCGGCTTGACGATGGCTGCTATCTTGTCCTGTCGCGGGTCCGGTATAGGCACTATGCCGGCATTTGGCTCGATCGTGCAGAAAGGAAAATTTTCCGCATCTATGCCGGCTTTGGTCAGTGCGTTGAACAGGGTTGACTTGCCCACGTTAGGCAGGCCGACGATTCCGCATTTGAAACCCATGAGATTGTCCTTAGATCGGCAGTCAGGCTGCCTGGAAACTGTGTAAACGTGTCATCGCTTTGGTCGTGTCACCGTCCAGTAGCAGTGGCAGCGATGCGATGGCTTCCTGAATGCTGGCGTCTATGCGGTGCCGGTCCGTCTGGGAGGGCCTGGTGAGCACGTAGCCGGAGACTCTGGAGGCGTGTCCGGGGTGGTCTATGCCTATACGAAGACGGTGGAAATCACGGTTGTTGCCCAGCGCCGGGATGATGTCGCGCAAGCCATTGTGTCCGCCGTGCCCACCCCCTTGCTTGAATCTGGCCGTGCCAGCGGGGATATCCAGCTCGTCGTGCGCAATGAGTATTTCTTCAGGATCTATCTTGAAGAAATTGGCAGCGGCCGCCACGGATTTACCGGAGCGGTTCATGAACGTGGTGGGAATCAACAGCCGCAGATCGTGCCCTGCATAGGTTACGCTGGCAGACAGGCCAAAGAATTTTGATTCGGTTTGCAAGGTTGTGGAGCACTGGCGTGCCAGCTCCTCCACGAAATCGGCACCCGCGTTATGCCGGGTGCCCCGGTATTCACTACCGGGGTTGCCCAGACCGGCGATCAGCTTGATCGCTGTCAACGCGGATGCCGCATGGTGAGGAACTAGTCCTCGCTGTCTTCTTCGGCGTCGGCATCATCGCCAGCGTCCGCCGCTTCGACATCTTCTTCATCTTCCGTTGCGCTGCCTTTCGGAGCGATCACTGAGGCAATGGCCAGGTCGTGGTCTTCACCCAGGGCCAGGGCGGTAGAGGTGACGCCCGCCGGCAGTGTGATATCAGAGAGGTGAACGATCTGTCCGGTTTCTACCTCAAGCATATCTACTTCAATATACTCGGGAATGTCAGCCGGCAGACAGGACACTTCGATATCTGTGGCCTGGTGCTGGATGATACCGCCTTCCAGTTTCACCCCACGGCATGCCTCCTCGTTGAGGAAGTGAATGGGTACATTCACCTTCAGTGCGACCTTGTCGGAAACGCGCAGAAAGTCTGCATGCATCACGAAATGCTTTGCCGGATGGCGCTGCAGGTCCTTGAGAATGGCTTTTTGCGCTTCACCACCAACGTTCACAGACAGCACGTGGGAGTAAAATGCTTCGTTTTCCAGCGACTTTTCCAGATCCTTGCGGATGATGGTCAGCGGTTGGGGATCCTTGCCGCCGCCGTAGATGATGGCGGGGATCTTGTCAGCGTGACGACGCAGGCGGCGGCTCGCACCTTTCCCCATGTCCTCACGCACTTCGGCTTGTACTTCAAATTGGTCAGACATAGTCAGACTCCTTTGATATTCGCTACGGCACCTGCGACCGGTGCGATAACGGGTTGGTGTTTGCGTTGCCCCTTACTGGAACAGCGCGCTGATAGATTCCTCGTTGGCCACACGACGCATGGACTCGGCCAGCAGGTCGGCGGTAGTGAGTTGGCGAATCTTGGTGATCGCTCTCGCCTCGTCACTCAGGGGAATCGTATCGGTGACAACCAGCTGGTCCAGCTGGGAGTTCCGAATATTGTCCAGTGCCTTGCCCGACAGTACCGCGTGGGTGCAGTAGGCATAGACGGCGACAGCGCCGCGCTCTTTGAGCGCGTTGGCTGCCTGGCAAAGCGTGCCGGCAGTGTCGACCATGTCGTCAACCAGTACGCAGCAGCGGCCCTCTACGTCGCCGATCAGGTTCATCACCTGCGCCTCATTGGCCTTGGGCCGGCGCTTGTCGATAATCGCCAGATCAGCTTCATTCAGCTGCTTGGCAATAGCTCGCGCCCTGACCACGCCGCCGATATCAGGGGAAACGACAATCAGGTTGTCGTAGTTCTGGGCCACGATATCGTCGTTCAGTATCGGGGAGCCATATACGTTGTCTACCGGGCAGGAAAAGAAGCCCTGTATCTGCTCCGCATGTAAATCCATTGTCAGCACGCGGTCGACACCCACTGCATCCATCATGTCAGCCACGACCTTGGCGGTTATGGGTACCCTGGCGGAGCGTACGCGACGGTCCTGGCGGGCATAGCCGAAGTAGGGGACGACGGCGGTAATGCGGTGTGCTGACGCACGGCGCAGCGCATCGATCATCACCAGCAGTTCCATCAGGTTGTCGTTGGTGGGTGCGCAGGTGGACTGAACGACGAAGACGTCCTTGCCACGCACGTTTTCATTCAGCTCTACCGCAACTTCACCGTCGCTGAATTTGCCAACGTCAGCCTTGCCCAGCGACAAATACAGACGGCTGGCAACTTTATGAGCGAGTTCCGGGTTGGCATTACCGGAAAAAACCATCATCTTCGAGGACACTGCTACCTGCCTTGATATTGCCTGCTTAAATTCGTCTTGGTGCTTCAAACGCGACAAGAGCTATACGCCAGTTGGCGTATAGCACCTGGTGTAATGGCTGGGGTGGCAGGATTCGAACCTGCGAATGCCGGGATCAAAACCCGGTGCCTTGCCACTTGGCGACACCCCAATCAAACTTTGGGTCTGGCCAGCGCTGTATGCACTGGCGACTCGTTCACGCCCCGCGCCACGAAACCGCGCATCGGTCGCGGCAGCTGGCTCAGGGCAGACCTGGCTGAGTGTTCGTCCGGGAAGCTGCAGAAAACGCATGCGCCCGTGCCGGTCATTTTGGCTTCACCGAAATTTTCCAGCCAATTCAATGCGTTACCAACCTCGGGATGGAGGCTGGTAACCAGCGCTTGGCAATCGTTCCGGGA
>JAUIIQ010000035.1 GCA_030431585.1 Gammaproteobacteria bacterium
CTGTCCGCTGCGTTGGCGCTGATCTCCGACAGCCTCCCTGCCTCGGCCGCCAGTTGTTCGCCGAACTGTTTGCTCACGCTTTGCAAAGATTCGCTGGATTCTGCGACGAGCGACTCGATAGCCTTTCTCTGCTCGCCAGTGGATTGCTGCATTGCGTCGCCAAGGTGCGCGAGTTCCTGCAGAATCTGCTGTCTTTCTACGAGCAATTGCTTGTCACGCTGTATGTTGTTGGAGATTTCCTCCCGCAACTTGCCAATTACTTCGGCCGCCGCTTTGGGCGCTTCGGAGGCGGTCGCAATCAACTCGCTCATCGGTTGCTGTAATTCGCGCCCCAGCTGCGCCAGCTGCTGCGAAGAGGTGGTTTGCAGCTGACCCAGTTGTTCCGCAGCGCTGTTTTCCAGCCGGGAGATCGCATCACCAAGGGACGTGCCCAGCGTCTCCAGGGATTTGCTGGCCGCCGCGTGCAGCTGCGCCAGACTGTCGGCGGTGGAAGATTGCAGGAGCTCCAGACGATCGCTGGTAGTTGTTTGCAAGGCTTGTATGTTTTCACCGGTGCTTGCGTTGATTGCCGACAATGTCTGGGTAGTCTGGGTGTGTGTCTGCGCCAGACCATCAGCGGTGCTGCGCAGCAACGTGGCCAGTCGCTCGTCCGTGCCTTGCTGGATGTTCGCCAGTGAGCGCGCTGTTTCATCATGCAGTAGGCCAAGTTTTTCAGCGGTGCCGGCCTCAATGTCGGCCAGGCGGCGTGCCACCTCAGCATCGCGCGCACGTTCCTCCTCGCGCAGGCTGCTCAGTTCCTCGCGTAGCGCAGTGCTCATGCTACCCAGGTCCTCTCTCAGTGCCGTGGTCAGTGCTTGCATGCGTTGGCCCTGTTCCTGCTGAGCCGCAGCCTCTGCGGCGTTGCGCTCACGCTGGGCCGCTGCTGCGGCTTGCTGAATCTGTTGCTGGGTGTCGTTCGCATTGGCGGACAAGGCCTGCATCGCCTCGGCGACGACGGGAGTAATACTCTGTCCGGCGAGTTCGCCGCTGGCGGCCAGGCTGCTGCGCAATGAGTTGCCCACTGACTCGGCCAGCGCCTGGTACTGTTTCGCCGTAGCTTCGTGAAACTGCTGCTGGTTCGCATTAAGCTGGTTGCCCAGTTCCCGCCCCATGCGTTCCAGTTCGCCGGCCATTGCCTGCAGGCTTACCGCCACATCCGGCAGTGCGCGAGCCTGTTGCTGCATAGCCTGAAACGTTTGTTGTCTGTTGTAGTGCAGTGAGTATTGCTGCAGCGGACCCTGAATACTGCGGTCCAGCTCGCGACTGACCATAATGCGCTCACGGCGGGCCAGGGTAGCGTTCAGCCCCAGCATCGCCGACGCGGCAATACCTGCTACAGAGGTGCCAAATGCCAGCCCCAGGCCTTCTATGGGTGCTGCGAGTCCCTCGCGTATAGCCTCAAGCTCTGTGCTGCCCTGCAGGGCACTGACGGCACCCTGCAGGGTATCGACCATGCCAATAAAGGTGCCCAGCAGACCCAACATAACCAGCAGGCCCACGAGGTAGGGGGTGAATACCGGCGCGGCCAGCCCGACCCTGTCTCCTTCCACCCGCTGCGCCACGGCATTTTGCAATGAAGGATGAACCCCGCCCAGCCAGGCCTTCAGTGAAAAGGACTCATTCACCACTACAGCTCCCAGGGCGTCCGCGAGAGTGGCGGTGGCGCGGCGGAACTGGGTCAGTTCCACCAGGCCCAGCGCATAGACAAAGCCAATGACCAGGGTAACCAACAGGGCGAGAGGGTTGGCACCGATAAAATCCACTGCCATCCAGGCGATGGCGGCGGCTCCCAGCAGGGCGGCTGTGAGGAACAGCAAGTTAGTCTTCATTATTTATCTCTTCGTTGAGTGCTTCAATCAGTCCCAGCGCCGGCAGCAGGCGGGCCTCGATTTCTGCCAGCAGCAGGCCCTGTGCTTCGCGGCGGAACTGCTCACAGCTGTGTTTCCATGCTGCGTCGCGCGCAGCGCCGTCGGCAACTGACTGCTGGTAGTCGCTGAACAGGAATTCCAGGCGCGACTGCAACAGAGTCGGTACGGTAGTCATATAGCGGCGGGAGTGGATCGCAAGTGCGTCCCCGAGCGCAGCATCGATAGCGCAGATTCGTGCCAGCCTGGCGGACAAGGTTGCCACCGCTTCCCGCGTGCGCAAATGCAGGCCACGTACCTTGCTGTCCACCTCTGCCTGTTGCTGCTGATAGAACCTCAGATAGGGCTGCAGAGCCGATTCAGCATCATCCGGAGGGGCGCCAGAGGCTGGCCAGCGAATACGAGTGGGCCCTGCGCCGGGAAAAAAGCTGCGCATAGAGGCCTGGACCAGGCGACTGCGGGCACGCAGGAACTCGTCGGTGATGCCGGCACTGAAACTGGCCACGTCCTCGTTATCCACCTGCAGCGCGCGTGCGTGGGCCTCCGACAGTGTGATGGAGTCGGAAAAGTCGATCCACTGTCCCAGCCGCTCGGTAAACTGGCGATGGGATACCTGCGTGGCATTCAGCGACCAGTCCGTCAGAAAGCGGACAAGTCGCGAGCTGCCCAGGGATACTTGGGGAAGCGCTCGTGTCATGTGGTCGTTACAGAAGTGATCAAGGCTGACCGCGATCGGCGGCCGACAGCGTATTATCCTGTTTGCCCGACAGTATTCAAGGCGAGATGTCTTTCGCGGCAGGACAATTTCCCGCGGTGCTGCGCCAGGGAGACGTTTTGCTTAATAATTGATCGTCTTGCAGACCGATATCCCACGGAGTCAGCGCCTGTTATGCTGACAATGGTCGATAGGCCACTCCCCTGGAGCAGGCATTCTGCGGTTTCTTTGACTTGAAAGACCGCCTGATAACGCAATGGCAGACTATCTTTGGTGGCTGTGGTGCCCCCGGTTCTGTCGAATTTGTCATCCAGTGGGCGACCGGTGCATCGTCTCCTGCAACGAATGCCCGGGACATTGCAGCCCTGTAGCAGCAACGCGCAAGCAGCCCGGCAAACAAAGGCGAACAGCTATGAAAAAAGTACTCCTGACGATACTGCTCCTCATTGCAGTGACCGCGCTACTGCTCTTTTTATTTCGCGAGCCGGTAAAGCAGTTTGCCTACGACGCGGTGACGGCGGACATGTTTACCGCTGTAGATAATGACGCCTTTGATCCCGGCCCGGCCATCGGCTCGAATTTCCCCGGGGTAAACGCTACCTGGCAAGGGCGGGAAGTGCGCCTGCTGAATGAGTTTGCCGGGGTGAATGGAACCGTCTTCGTGGCCACGCGCTCAGCGGAATGGTGCCCTTACTGCATGAAACAGATGATTCAGCTACAGGAACATAAGGCCGCCTATGACGAGGCAGGTATAGGCCTGGTTGCAATGACCTACGATGACCCCGCCCTGCAACAGGCCTTTGTCGACAAGTGGGGTATCGAATACCCCGTGTTGCATGACGTGGATACGCTCAGCTTTACCACACTGGGCATCCTCAACGAGTCCTACAGCCCGGGCGATGAAGCCTTCGGTATCCCTTATCCGGGCAGTATTGTGATTGACCGCGAGGGCAGGGTAGTGGGCAAGCTGTTCCTTGAGTCCTACAGCGTTCGGGTAGACGCGCTGGCTGCACTGGCGTTCGCTAAGGATGCACTCAAGCTGGAAGAGTGAGCCCTGCACCCGGTTTGCTATGTCAAACCGGCTTTTTTTCCTACCCCCTTGCCTGCGTCAAGCGCTAAAACCTTGACCCGAGTCAAGCACCCGCGGGTCAACTGCGGCCATTATTACCTGACTGATAGCCTCGGATAATAATGGAAGTAACGAGATGGTACTGAATAAGATTTTTGTCATAGTGGACCCCACTACAGAGGATCAACCGGCGTTCGAGCGGGCTTTGCAATCGGCGAAGATGACAGGCACGCGCTTGCATCTCTACGGCTGCATCACGCCTGAAGTGACCGCTGGAGACGCGGACGCCGAACAGCGCCTGGCTGATATGTTGAATGGTTTTGTGTTGCGCTGCCGGGATGCCGGCGTGGAAGCCCTGCAGGAACTGGAGCGCGCCGATAACTGGAGCGAGGCTGCGGTACGTGCCGCCGCTCGCTGCAGCGCCTCCATGGTCTTCAAGAATTCCTTTGAGCACCGCGACGTGCAGCGGGAACTGCGCCCCACCTCCGATTTCACCCTGCTGCGCCTGGCGTCCTGCCCGGTACTGCTGGTTAAGGACCGGCGCGACTGGAGCCATCGTCGGATACTGGCTGCCGTGAACACAGCGTCTACAGACGATGCGCATATCAAACTGAATAACCTGATTATCAGCTTTGCACAGAACTTTACTGACGCCCATGGCTCAGACGCCCATTTCGTCAATGCCTATCATGACAGCAATCGTCCGCCAGAGGTGGCCGACCTGTCGGCCAGGTTCGGTGCCCCACCCGAACACATTCATGTGATAAAAGGGTCAGCGGCGCCGGTTATCAGTTCCCTGGCGGATGAGATCAAGGTTGACCTGATTATTATTGGTACCGTGGGCCGCAGCGGCCTCAAAGGGCGGGTAGTGGGAAATACCGCTGAGAAAATTCTCGATCACACCGAGGCAGACGTGCTGGTAGTCAACTGATACCGGCAGGGCCGCCTGCCGCAGGAACGCCTGCCGCAGGGTCGCCTGCCGCAGGGTCGCCTGCCGCAGGCCTTGCCTGCAGTCACCGGCTGTTGCGGCCCATGCGCACGCTGATACCGCAAAGGGCGGCACCGCCTATAACGGCAATGATGCCCGCATTCGACAACGACATCACGGCGCCGTCAAAACCAAAGAGCGTAGCCAGTGTTATGCCCAGCCCGGCGAAGACTGCACCGGCAATCAGTCGCCAGGCGGGAGGCGTGGCCGCATGCGCGGGCCTGGCTATGCGTTCCAGTGGCGAAAGCGCCAGCGCCACCGGTATCAGCAGAACGGCCATCACCAGTAACCACGCGGGCCGTGCTATCCACCACCCGCTGCCGCCGGGCTCCATGGTCAGCCCAAAACCATTGGCGAGGTAGGCGACACCCATAACCAGCAACAGAACGGTCATATGCCAAAGGTAGATAGTCATAATCATGGTGTTGACAATAACGGTGATGGTCCAGGCTTTGACTCCCGCGAGCAACTTCTGCGCCGGTTTTTCCAGGGCCATCAGCAGCCCGAACTGGAACAGCCCCAACGCAATCAGGGTCACTTTCGGTGGCAGCGTATTGCTCACTGCGTCGCCAGGAGAACCGGCCATGGCGATGGGGTAGGGGCCAAGCAGTATCAGGGCGACAAGGGTGAGCAGGGCCACCGCGGACATGGCCAGTAAAGCGCCTGGCCCACCCAGCCTGCCATCGCGCCAGGCGAAGCCAAGGTGGTGCATGGCCAGCCAGACCCAGAAGTAGTTGCTCCAGCCCAGGGCAGTCCAGCCCAGGTGGAAAAAGGCCACGTCCACCAATACAGCAAGCGCTATGTAGGCAACAAGTGACGCGTAACCCCAGCGACGCCAGACGGAGTAGGTGAGCGGTGCGAGCAGCACAATCATGGTGTAAATAGCCAGAAACCAGGTGGGTACCAGAGCGGTTCTGGACAGAAAACGCACCGTGTCGGGCGCGGCTCCGAAGACGTGCAGCAGGAAAGACAGGCCAGCCCAGACCACCACCAGCAACAGCAGCGGAGTCAACAGCCGATGCAGGCGGCCGGTTAACCACTGCGCGTAGTGGGTCTTGTGCCTGGCCGCGCTCTCCAGCGATACCGCGTTGGAGTAGCCGCCAACAATGAAGAATATGGGCATCACCTGAAATACCCAGGTAAGCCAGCTCGTCCAGGGGATGATATCCAGCGCCAGCATCGGGTTGAGTGTTCTGGTCCCGGCGTCGTAGTGAGCCGTAGTGATCAGCCAGTGCCCGATGATGACAAAGGTAATGGAGACTGCGCGCAGAAAATCCACATAGCGATTTCTGTCCGCAGGCGTATCAACTGCAAGGCGCTTGGCTTGTGACCAGATACTCATTCTCGTTTGTCCCTCTTATTCGAGCGTTGCCCCCGCGCTTGCGCCGGGAGTGGAGCAACATCGCCACCGGCGTTCCCAGTAAGCCCGCCAGGTGAGCGAGAGGAAACGGCGGCCAGTTGATGTCCGTGAAAATAGAGTGCCCCGAATTGATCTCTATAACAATCTTTAGGGTACTCAAAACCGCAATCACAAGTACGACCGCTGAACGGGTTTCTCGCCAAACAAGGCACAACGCAACGCCCAGCAGGGTATTGAGTATGCCTGACAGTCCGCAGTAGCGCTGGATTTCCACCAGCGGGGAGAGCAGCAACAGGTCCACGCTGACGGTGCCAACCAGCAGGCTTGCCACCAGTAGCCAGCGCGATCGCAGCTCGATCAGTGAAGCCAGCAGCGCGAAGGCCGGTGCATTCCAGAGCAGGTGTTGGGTTCCGGCATGCAGCCAGTGCCCACTGAGCAAGCCCCAGACATGGCCGTTGGCCAGCAACTGGCGATCGAAATACAGCTTGGTATGCCATGTCTCAGGCAGCAGCATGAGCACAATGGACAGCACAGTCAGTGAGAAGGTCAGGTAGGGTAGCTGTTTCACGTGGTTTCCTCCTATGCTACACGGGCACACTGCAAGCGTGCCCGTGCAGATTCAGGTCAGTGGCAGCGTCTTTTCCGGTGCAGCAACAGCAGAGGCAATAGCAGTAGCAGTGCCCAGGGGTCTGTAGCGCCGCCGCCGCTGGAGGGTTGTGCGCGGGGTGAGCTGAAGGCAGGTCGCTGCTTGTCCTGTCGGTGATCGCGCACGGGCGCGGCGCTGCGTTGCTGGCGCGCGTTGTGCTCGGCGGCCACGCGTTCGGCATTGTCGCGCTGCAGGCCATATTGCTCCAGCGCCTCATCGCGCACGACCAGCATGGAGGTGTAGTCGGTCACCAGTCCATACTCCACGGCGAGATCAACGATAGCCTGTTCGCTGTCGGCGTCTGCGCCCAGGTAGTCCATGCGGTTCTGGATATCCTCTATGCTGGCGAAAGCCCAAAGGCGCTCAATCTCAGGATTCATTGAGGCCTCCGAAGGAAACGCCAGGCTGGATTGGTACTGTTTCTTTTCGTGCCCAATGCGCCCCTGTATACGGACGTCTGCGGGGCCATCGCCCCAGTAATGGCCGAATACAATCAGTTGCTGCCCGCGGTAGAGTGAGCCGATGCGGGCCGGGGTCATGTCGCTTACCTTGACGCCATTGATATCAACTGCAATATCCCGATAGGCCTCGTGGGTCAGCTTCTCGGCGGTCTGGACCAGCCGGCCAGCGATATCGTCGCTGTTGGAAATACTCATGGCGAACCCGTTGGAGATACGGGTCATACCCTCCAGCAGTGGTCGGTTTGCGCTGTTGCCCATGACAAAACTGAACAGGCGCACATCGTGCTCCTCCAACAGCGTCAGAAAGTCCTTCTTTTGAGTGACCCCCACGTTTGCCACGCCGTCGGTTACCAGGATGATGGCGCTGGGCCGGTCTGCATCCAGCCCCTTGATACCTCGCTCCAGGCCGGCGTACAGGTTGGTGCCATTGGCTGGTGTGATCGACTCCAGCTGTTCTACGTAGCGGCTGATGTTTGCCGCGTTCACCGCCACCAAGCCCGAGGTCAGCTCCCTGGCCCGGTTGTTGAACAGGATGATCCTGAAGCGGTCGTTCGCCGGCAGCTTCGCCAGCCCCTGATTGACCCCCTGCACCAGGCTCTGGTACTTGCCCTGCATGGAGCCCGACAGGTCGAGTACGAAAACCCAGTCCCGGCCGCTTTGGATGGTGGCCAGGTCATCACCGGGGGTGACCGTCAGCATGAACGTGCCTCGTTCACTGTCCGCGTCTTTGTGTGTCACCATATCGATGCTGCCTGGCAGACCCTGCTGGTGCCGCCAGTAGACGACAATGTCCTGGTCCAGGCGCGTGGGTGTGTGCGACAGCTGCGCCGTTTCGCTGTCTTCCTGCTCTGTTGCGGTGGTTTGATTGGTGACGGATGCCGTCCACACCTGCGCCGACTCCCGATGTATTTGCGCAGCGGGGTGTTGCGGCAGGCGAAAACTGTCAATGGGATAGGAGGAGCGCATGCGCAGATCGAAACTGAAGGCACCGCTCACCACATCCTGGTAAGTCCAGAAGGCCATTTTCTGCTCGTCCACGCCGCCTTCCTCAAGGGGATAAACGTAGCGGCCTATGTTCAGGTCAAGGTGTACCGGCTGAATATAGACCAGCCTGATACGCACCGAGTCCTGGGGTTGCACCGGGTAGACCCGGGTGTCGAAGCTGCGGTAGGCGTCCTGCTCAACCAGCGCTGTTTCCCGTCCAGCTGCTTTCTCCTGCTCGTAGGCTGAGCGGGCCTGTGCCTTTGGCAGCACTTCGCCGGTCACCGGCTGGCCATCAATCCAGTAGGTGAACTCGCCCACGGATGCGTTCTCGGGAACCGGGAACGAATAGATAGCCTCCAGTGCCTGTGCGTGAGGATTGAAGAAGACCTGTTCAATGCTGGTAATGGCATAGCCGTCTTCAATCATTACATCAACATGGTGTTGCTGAATATCCAGCGCCGGCAATCCACCTCCCGCCGGTGTCATCAGGCCCGCGGCCTGCACTCCCTGAGTGGCGATGAGTGTAACCGCTGTCGCAGCGGCTGCTTGCACTACTCTGTTCCATAGTCCCGACATGTGAATAACCTCGCAGTAGTCTGGCTCGAACTTGCTTGTTTCCCCTTTGGGGTGTGGCCAAGTTACTACTGGGGTATTGCAATGCGCACCCTTTACCTGTTTAGTAGAGCGATGCAGGTCTTCGAGTATTATAAAACGGTACTTATGGGAGGGTGTGGTGAGTCAGGTGGCAATGTTACTGGGTACCTTGAAACGCGAGTTGAAAGCGCAGGGTATGACCTATGCCGACCTCGCCGTCCGGCTGAAACTGTCTGAGAGCAGTATCAAGCGCATGTTTTCCGAAGCCAGGATGTCGCTGGAGCGCCTTGAAGCGCTGTGTCATGTCCTGGATATGGAGATCTCCGACCTGGTTGTGAAGATGGGCGAGGGTAGAAAGCGGATCGCCATGCTGTCGGAGGCGCAGGAGCGTGAGATAGCCGAGGACCCACGGTTACTGTTGATCGCCATCTGCGCACTGCATCGCTGGACCTTTGAGGAGATCCTGGCGAACTATGTGCTGACCGAGCATGAAGTTATCCAACTGCTTGCCCGCCTGGACAGATTGCAGGTGATTGAGTTGTTGCCCCGCAATCGCTTCAAATTGATTGTGGCCAGTGATTTTCGCTGGCGTGCCAATGGGCCGATTCAACGCTTTTTCAAACGGGAGGTGGAGTCTGATTTCCTTGCGTCTACGTTCTCGTCCGGCGGGGAGAAGATGATTTTTCGCAGCGGCATGCTCTCTCGCGGCTCGAATGCCACGCTGCAGAAAAAAATGGATCGTCTGCTCGCCGAGTTCAGTGAACTGCATGAGGAGGATATCGGTCTGCCACTCGAGGAGCGCTTTGGCTCAAGCATACTGATTGCGCTGCGTCCCTGGGAGTTTGATCTCTTTCGCCAGATGCGACGAAACCCGGATGCCAAGAATTTTTAGGTGTTGGGCGGTACGCGCAGTCTGAGTCCTGTGCAATACATGTTTATCGGGCTGGCACTGAGAGTTGCGCTGGATGTAACGTATCAAGGAAACTGAATTGTCTTCCCTGAGTTCGAACCCAGGGCGATCCCTGCGGTTGGTGTTTTATGATTCTCACGGGAGCGTGCATGCCAGCACTGGAAGCTGATCATCACGCCTCTTCCCGGTAGCTGTCAATGGCCGGGCAGGCGCAGTAAAGATTGCGATCTCCGAATACATTGTCCACGCGATTGACCGGCGGCCAGTACTTGTAGCGTCGCAGGGACGCTACCGGGTAGGCGGCCTGTTCTCGCGAGTAGGCGTGCTCCCAACTGCTGCCGGCAACGTCCTCAAGCGTATGTGGCGCGTTCGCCAGCGGGTTGTCTTTGGCATCCAGCGCCCCGGATTGCACGGCGTCAATCTCCTGCTTGATGGCGATCAGCGCATCGCAGAAGCGGTCCAGCTCGTACAGCGATTCCGATTCCGTGGGTTCAACCATCAGCGTTCCGGCAACCGGAAAACTCATCGTCGGTGCATGGAAGCCGAAGTCGACCAGCCGCTTGGCGATATCCTCTTCCGTGATACCCGAGGCCTCCTTGATGGGTCGGATATCGATGATGCATTCATGGGCCACATTGCCGCTGCTGCCTTTGTACAGAATGGGATAGTGATCCTTGAGCCGATGGGCGATGTAGTTCGCATTGAGAATGGCAACTTTCGTTGCCTGCTCCAGGCCCTGCGCACCCATTAACGCAATGTAAGCCCAGGAAATTGGCAGAATGGACGCGCTGCCGTAAGGCGCACCCGATACCACGTCATTGTTTTCATCCAGCCCCGGCACCGGCGAAACGGGGTGGCTGGGCAGGAATGGTTGCAGGTGCGCGCCCACACCTATGGGACCCATGCCCGGCCCGCCGCCGCCGTGCGGAATGCAGAAGGTTTTGTGCAGGTTGAGGTGGGAGACGTCGGCCCCGAATTTTCCTGGTGCCGCTATACCTACCAGCGCATTGAGGTTGGCACCGTCAACGTACACCTGCCCGCCATGGGCGTGTATCAGCTCACACAAATCCATAATGGACTCTTCGAAGACACCGTGAGTAGAGGGGTAGGTCACCATAATACAGGCAAGGTCCTCGGTATGGCGCTCGGCCTTCAGGCGCAGGTCCTCCATGTCCACGTTGCCCTGCTCATCACACTCAACAATCACCACTTTCATGCCGGCAAGTGCCGCCGAGGCGGGGTTGGTGCCGTGGGCGGAGGAGGGTATCAGGCAGACCTTGCGTTGATGGTCTCCCCGGCTCTGGTGATACCGCATGATAGCCAGCAGCCCGGCGTACTCTCCCTGGGAGCCGGCGTTGGGCTGCATGGACAGGGCGTCATACCCGGTGGCTTCCAGCAACATATGCTCCAGTTCGGCCAGCATGGCCTGGTAACCCTGGGTCTGCTCAACAGGTGCGAAGGGGTGCAGCGAGGCGAATTCCGGCCAGGTCACCGGCAGCATCTCGGTGGTAGCATTGAGCTTCATGGTGCAGCTGCCCAGCGGAATCATCGCGCGGTTGAGTGCGATGTCCTTGTCTTCCAGGTAGCGCATGTAGCGCAGCATTTCGGTTTCCGAGTGGTAGTCATTGAACAGCGGATGTTGCAGGTAGTCCATTTCGCGTACCAGGCTGCCGGGAATGCCGGGGTCGCTGTCTATGCTCGCGTCCAGTGCGGTGACATCGGGGAGGTCACCGTCGGCGAAAACCTGCCACAGTGTTTCCACGTCGGCGGCGGTAGTGGTTTCATCAAGGGTAATGCCCAGGCGGTCGCGGCCGATAATGCGCAGGTTAATACCCTGTGCCAGCGCGTTCTCAATAATAGCCTGTTGCTGTTCGCCCACAGCAAAGGTCAGGGTGTCGAAGTAGGTGTTGTTGTCAGCGGTAAAGCCCATGCTGTGCATGCCGGCCGCCAGGATGCCGGTCAGCCGGTGGATGCGCTGAGAGATGCGACGCAGGCCTTCCGGCCCATGATACATGGCATAGAAAGTGGCCATGATGGCCAGCAGCGCCTGCGCGGTGCAGATATTGCTGGTGGCCTTTTCACGGCGGATGTGCTGCTCACGGGTCTGCATTGCCATGCGCAGAGCCTGGTTGCCACGGCGGTCTATGGATACGCCGATGATGCGCCCGGGGATGGAGCGTTTGTACGCGTCACGCGTTGCGAAGAACGCCGCGTGCGGGCCGCCAAAACCCATGGGTACGCCAAAGCGCTGCGTATTGCCCACGACCACGTCGGCACCAAGCGCTCCCGGCGACTTGACCGTGAGCAGGGCCATGATATCTGCGGCTACCGTGACCAGCGTGTTGGCCTCGTGCGCCGTGTCGATAAGCCCGGAAATGTCGTTCAGGTGCCCATAGGTGCCCGGGTACTGAAGCAGCAGGCCAAAGGCCTCGGTAGCGCCCGCCAGTTGCTGCGGATTGCCCACCAGCACCTCTATGCCCAGCACCTCAGCGCGAGTTTTCACCACGGCAATGGTTTGCGGGTGACAGTCTTCGGCGACGATAAATACGTTGCTGCGATTCTTCCTGTTGACCCTGTGCAGCAGGGTCATCGCTTCCGCTGCCGCGGTGCTTTCGTCGAGCATGGATGCATTGGCCAGGTCCATCCCGGTCAGGTCAATGATCATCTGCTGAAAACTGAGCAGGGCTTCCAGCCGGCCCTGCGAAATTTCCGGCTGGTAGGGGGTATAGGCGGTATACCAGCCAGGATTCTCCAACACATTGCGCTGGATAACGGCGGGCACGAAGGTGTCGGTGTAGCCAGTGCCAATGTAGGATCGGTTGACGATGTTCTGCTTTGCCAGCGCTTGCAGTCTGCTGATCACTGCCTGTTCAGTTTGCGCATGCGGCAGGTTCATCGGCGCTGTCGAGCGGATTGCTGCGGGAACGGTGGCATCAATGAGCGCGTCCAGGTTTTCGTAACCAAGGGTCTTTGCCATGTCCTCCTGTTGTTTGACAGTGGGGCCGATATGACGTTGGATGAAGTCAGAGTGGTTTTCCAGCTCAAACAGTGACGGTCGGCTCATACGTGCTCCGGCGGTGGAATCGGGGACGGCAAGAGGATGCTTGCGAAGGGCGCGATATTACCAGTACACCGGCTCCGAGCCAATAATCTGTATGAATGGTGAGTAGTGACAGGATGGTTGATCCAAACCCCGGAAACCTTGAACTGATTGACCTGTTGGCCACCGTGCGGGCCTGCCGTTTCTGTGAGCAAGACCTGCCGCTGGGGCCCAATCCTGTGCTGCGCGCCAGCGCCACAGCCAGTCTGCTCATCATTGGCCAGGCTCCCGGTACGCGCGTCCATGCCTCCGGTATCCCCTGGAATGACCCCAGCGGAGACCGCTTGCGAAACTGGCTGCAATTGCCTCGCGAGGTGTTTTACGATGAATCTCGAGTGGCCATTGTGCCGATGGGGTTTTGCTATCCGGGCAAGGGGAAGTCAGGCGATCTTCCCCCGCGTGCAGAATGCGCCCCGCTCTGGCACACGCAGCTGCTGCAACACATGCCTGCGGTGGAGCTGACGTTACTGGTGGGTAGCTACGCTCAGCAACACTACCTTGGGCCCGACCGGGAGACGCTCACCGCGCGCGTGCAGCGGTGGCGTGACTTTGCACCGCAGTATTTCCCCCTGCCTCATCCCTCGCCTCGCAATACACTATGGTTGCGGCGCAACCGCTGGTTTGAAGAAGCGGTGCTTCCCGACCTGCGCAAACGGATAAGCGCTCTGGAGCTGGAAGAAAATAAACGAGAATAAATCCCATTTAGACTTGTTAATAAGAATCCTTCCTATTACTATTCCGGCTATTCAACACGCAAACATCATTCGGGGATAGTATGAAACACTGTATTCTGGCCACTGCCGTGGCAGCCGCGCTGGCGACCGCCGCTCAGGCCGAAATCTACGACATTGAAGAAGTTACGATTATTGGCGACAAGGCGCAGGCGCGCTTGTTGGCCGGTACCGGGTCGGTTATAGACAGCGAGCAGATAGCGATCGAGGCCGCTCGCGACATCAACCAGCTCCTGAAGACGGTACCGGGTATCTATATCCTCGAGGAGGATGGCTACGGCCTGCGACCCAATATTGGTATTCGTGGCGCGACCGCGGAGCGCTCTTCCAAGATCACCCTGCTCGAAGATGGCGTTATGATCGCCCCCGCGCCGTACTCCAATCCTGCAGCTTATTACTTTCCTACCGCCAGCCGCATGCACACGATTGAGGTCTTGAAAGGCGCGCCGCTGCTGCGGTACGGCCCGCAAACCACAGGTGGTGTGGTCAACCTGATCTCCACGCCGATTCCCGAGGAGACGGCCGGAACCCTCAATCTGTCCTATGGACAGAACGCCGAGGCAGATTTGCTGGCCAATTTTGGCGCGCGCAGCGGGAACTTTGGTGCCTTGCTGGAGACGGCACAGCGCCGCAGCGATGGCTTCAAGGATATTGACGGCAGCGGCCGCGATACCGGTTACGATATCAGCGACTACGTGGTGAAACTGGCCTGGGAGACGGAGAAGCAGAGCCTCAATTTCAAGGCACAGTATTCGGAAGAAACTTCCGACGAGACCTACCTGGGTTTGACGGATGCAGACTTTGACCGCGACGAGGACAGGCGTTATGGCTTGTCTGCACCGGACGTTATGGACAACGACCATCAGGGCTACAATCTGGTGTATCGCCTGCAGTTGGCGGACAACATCAATATGACGGCCACCGGCTACTACAACGAGTTTGCCCGCAACTGGTACAAGCTCAGTGGCGGAAGTAGCCTGATCGCGGCTGCTAACAACGGCGACACATTTGCGCGGGGTGTGCTGGATGGCAGTGAAGATATTGACGGCCTCAGTTACAAAAATAACAACCGTGAATATGAATCCCGCGGTGTGGAACTGAATTTTGATATGGGCTTTGGCCGCCACCAGTTCGCGGTTGGCGCCAGGGTGCATGAAGATGAGATGGATCGTTTCCAGCCAGTAGACATTTACAACCAGATTGACGGCGAACTGGTTTATGTCAGTACAACTGCCCCCTCCGGCGGCGATAACCGGCTGGAAAAGGCCGAAGCGCTCAGCCTTTGGCTGGTGGACGCCTGGCAGGTGACGGACGCGCTCAACGTTAACCTGGCGCTGCGCTGGGAAGACGTGGAGTCTCAGCGTAAGGAGTATGCAGATCCGCAGCGCAATGAACTCAGGAGTCGGCGCAGCAACGACAGCGATGAGTGGTTGCCGGGCGCTTCGTTTACTTATGACCTCAGCAACAACTGGCAGGTGCTGGCGGGCGTGCACAAAGGATTCTCGCCACTGGGTGGCGGCGCCCAGGAGTTTGAGGAAGCCGAGACCAGCACCAATTACGAGGCCGGCGTGCGCTACCGGGGGCAGTGGTTCGTAGAGGCGGTGGGATTCTATTCCGACTTCGACAACAAGAGTGAGAACTGCTCCAACGCCAACCCCTGTTCCAATGGTGCCACCTCAGGCTCTTTCAACACCGGAGAAGCCGTGATTGCGGGCCTGGAACTGCAGGCCGGCACCCAGTTTGAGCTGGGCGGATTCACCCTGCCCCTGGACCTGATGTACACCTATACGGATGCACAGATCAGCAAGGACAATGTGGAGGAGGGCTTCGAGGACGGCGACCAGTTGGCCTCTATTCCCGAAAATGCGTTCAGCCTGCGCCTTGGGCTGCTGGCAGCCAACGGCTGGGATAACTACGCTGTGGCGAAGTACATCGACAAGATGTGCATGACAGTAGGTTGCGAAGGCGGTGACGCCCGTGACCAGAGTGAGGACCTGTTCGTACTCGACTACATCAGCCGCTATGCTCTGAACGACGGCGCGATGGTGTACCTGAAAGTAGAGAACCTGCTGGATGAGCGCGCTATCGTGTCCCGCCTGCCAGATGGTGCTCGCCCCAACAAGCCGCGCACCGCGTCAGTTGGCGTTGAGTGGCGATTCTAGGGGCAGCGCGCCCGTAACGGGGGCAGTAAGAGCAGAAGAGCAGCGCGCTACGGTTGATAGCTGATCGCGGTGACGTAGTAGCGTTGTTCGCCCTGCGGGCTGTGCACGACAATTTCGTCATCAACGGCCTTACCCAGCATGGCTCTCGCCATAGGCGAGTCCATGCTCAGCTTGCCTGCTTTGAGGTCAAATTCGTCCGGGCCTACGATGCGCCAGCGCGTCTCTGCACCGGCCTCATCTTCCAGCGTCACCCAGGCGCCAAAGCGAATTTTTCCGAGGTCGTCGGGCGGTCGACTCACGACCTCCAGTTCGTCCAGGCGTTTGTTTAGAAAGCGCACCCGGGAGTCGATCTCGCGCAGTCTGCGCTTGCCGTAGATGTAGTCGCCATTCTCGGAGCGGTCGCCGTTCTTGGCCGCCTCGTGCACAACGTGCGTAACCTGCGGCCGCTCAACCTTCCACAACAGGCGCAGCTCCTCGCGCAGGGCCGCCTCTCCTTCCGGGGTGATGTATTTTGATCCGCGCTGGCGCGGTGGTCGGTAGCGTCCCATGCCGACCATTGTAAAAGCCTGGGAGAGGTATTGCCAAAGCCGCGTGTCCAGCGCTTCTATCACCGTTGTCGGCGGACGCGTCGCACGCGATAATGGCCGCTTGCGCATCAACTGATAAAGGTTTTTATGAAATTCGCTCTGGCTGTGATTTGCCTTGCCGGCTGCTCATCTCTGGCGGCTGCCCAATGTCCGCCGCTGACTGGCAATCTCGTCCAGGGCGGCCTGGTATGGGGCAAGACAGCACCCGGGAATGCCGTCACTCTCGCGGACGAGCCTCTCGACGTGCTGGCAGATGGCACCTTCTTCGCAGGGTTTGGACGCGATGCGGGCGTCACCGCCGAACTGGTAATACGCGGCGAACGGCCGTGCAAGCAGACGCTGCAGATAGCGGCCCGCGAGTACCGTATTTCTCGAGTGGAGGGTGTGCCACAGAAAACGGTCACGCCTTCGCAGGAGCATCTGGACCGCATTGCCAGGGAACGGGCTCTGGTTCGCGCTGCCAAAGGCACCCGGCTGCAGCGACCGGACCTGTTGCAGGCTGCATTGGCAGGCTTTTCCTGGCCAGCCAGAGGGCGTATCTCCGGGGTGTATGGCAGCCAGCGTGTGTACAACGGCACACCGGGTAGCCCGCATTACGGCGTAGACGTCGCCGTGCCAACGGGCACGCCCGTGTATGCGCCCAGCGCGGGCCGGGTTACCCTGGCGGAGACGGACCTGTTTTTTTCCGGCGGCACAGTGATCCTGGACCACGGTTTTGGGCTGTCGTCCTCCTTCCTGCACATGAGCAAAGTACATGCAGTGGTAGGGCAGGAGGTGGCGACCGGTGACCTGATAGGTGAGGTAGGTGCCACTGGCCGCGCCACAGGCCCTCACCTGGATTGGCGCATGAGTTGGCGTAACCAGCGCATTGACCCACAGTTGCTGGTGCCGCCCATGGCCCTGGAGTAGTCCTGCAAACAGCGCATGCGCCTTTCTGCCCCTGCCACCAACACGCCTTTTCGCCGCGGCAGCGGGGCAGTGACCACCAGCGCCCCGAGCCCTTTTTGGCAATAGGCGGCCCTGCGAAAAATCCGTATAATGCGGGCCCTTTTAGTAAGGCCGTTTTTCACATGATTGACAAGAAACTACTCAGCATACTGGTATGCCCGGTGAGTAAAGCGCCTCTGGAATTCGATGAGGAAAAAAGCGAGCTGATCTGCAAGGCATCCGGCCTTGCCTATCCGGTGCGCGACGGTATTCCGGTAATGCTGGAGTCCGAGGCCCGGCAGCTGACTGCAGACGAGAAATTGGGGTAAGCGCATGAGCGAAACCATATTTGGCAAGATTATCGCCGGGGAGATTCCCGCTGAACTGCTTTATGAGGATGACCACTGCATTGCTATCAACGATATCGCGCCGCAGGCACCGGTGCATGTGCTGGTGATTCCCAAGCAGTGCATTCCCCGGCTGGTGGATGCGCAGGCGGATGACCAGCAACTGCTGGGGCATTTGTTACTGGCAGCGGGGAAGGTCGCTGAGCAATTGGGGGTGGGTGATGCATTCCGGCTCATCATCAATAACGGAGCAGGTGCCGGGCAGACGGTTTTCCACCTGCATCTGCATATTATCGCCGGCAGGGAATTCGCTGAAGGGCACATGGCGGGCTGAGTTCCGCCTTCCGCAACACAACGAGACAGATTATGAAAACCGTAGAGATACGTGAAGCGTTCCTGGAATTCTTTGAACAACAGGGCCATACGCGGGTGCCGTCCAGTTCCCTGGTGCCGGGCAATGACCCCACCCTGTTGTTTACCAATGCCGGCATGAACCAGTTCAAGGATACCTTTCTCGGAGCTGACCCGCGGCCCTACTCCCGGGCTGTGTCCAGCCAGCGTTGCGTGCGCGCGGGCGGTAAACACAACGACCTGGAGAACGTGGGCTACACGGCCCGCCACCACACATTTTTTGAGATGCTGGGAAACTTCAGTTTCGGCGACTATTTCAAGCGGGACGCCATCAACTTCGCCTGGACCTTTCTCACCAGAACGCTGGGACTGCCGCCCGAACGCCTGTGGGTAACCTGCCATATCTCCGATGATGAAGCTGAGGAAATCTGGGTAAACGAGATTGGGTTTCCCAGGGAGCGAATCTCCCGCCTCGACGAGGATAATTTCTGGCAGATGGGTGATACCGGCCCCTGTGGC
The DNA here is from genome assembly GCA_030431585.1 of Gammaproteobacteria bacterium. Classification (GTDB taxonomy): domain Bacteria; phylum Pseudomonadota; class Gammaproteobacteria; order Pseudomonadales; family Halieaceae; genus Halioglobus. The sequence goes on from JAUIIQ010000035.1 coordinate 18,356, forward strand.
CCCTGTTCTGAGATCTTTTACGACCACGGCCCGGATGTACCGGGAGGCCCGCCAGGCAGTGCCGATGATGACCTGGATCGCTACATTGAAATATGGAACCTGGTCTTTATGCAGTTCAACCGCGACGCCTCAGGCGAAATGCATCCGCTGCCTGCGCCTTCGGTGGATACCGGGATGGGCCTGGAGCGGATTGCAGCGGTGATGCAGAACGTGCACAGCAACTACGAGATTGACCTGTTTCAGGCGTTAATCCGCTCTGCCGCGGGCATTCTTGGCGTGCAAGACCTGGAACACAAGTCATTGCGGGTGATTGCCGACCACATCCGCTCCTGTGCATTTCTGGTGATAGATGGTGTATTGCCGGGCAATGAAGGCAGGGGTTATGTACTGCGCCGTATTATTCGTCGCGCGGTGCGCCACGGCAACAAGCTGGGCGCCACAGAGCCTTTCTTTTTCAAGCTGGTGGATACACTGGCGCAGGAGATGGGCGGGGCCTACCCCGAGTTACTGAAGCTGCAGTCGCAAATTGAAAAGGCACTGCTGACAGAAGAAGAACAGTTCGCCAAGACCCTGGACAACGGTATGCAGATACTGGAGGACGCGCTGCAGGGATTTGAGGGTGAGGAAATTCCCGGCAAGGTGGTGTTCAAGCTTTACGACACCTACGGTTTCCCCGTGGACCTCACCGGAGATATCGCGCGCGAGCGTGGCCTGGGACTGGACCTGGTCGGTTACGAGGCGGCCATGGCCGAGCAGCGAACACGCTCTCAGGAGGGCGGCAGTTTCAAGGTGGACTACAACCACATTCTGAAACTGGATGGCCATACCGAATTTACCGGCTACGACAAGCTGCACGGCGAAGGTACGGTCACCGCACTGCTGCGCGATGGCGCAGAGGTGGAGAGCCTGGGTGAGGATGAAACAGGTATTGTGGTGCTGTCCAACACACCCTTCTATGGTGAGTCCGGTGGGCAGGCAGGTGACACCGGTTACATGACCGCCAAAGGCGTGAAGCTTGAGGTTAGCGATACCAGCAAGTCATCAGACCAGCATCTGCATCACGTGAAGGTGCTACAGGGCAGCGTGCGCAAGGGCGATGTGCTGAACACCCAGGTGGATGACTCGCTGCGGCAACGTACACGTCTCAATCACTCTGCCACGCATTTGCTACACGCCGCCCTGCGCAAGGTGCTGGGGGAGCACGTACAACAAAAGGGCTCGCTGGTGGACTCCGAGCGCCTGCGTTTCGACTTCTCACATTTTGAAGCGGTGACCCGGGAAGAGCTGCAACAGATAGAGCACATGGTAAATGAGCAGATACGCGCCAATACCCCGGTCACCACCCGGCTGATGTCTATGGAGGACGCGGTTGCTGCCGGCGCCATGGCCTTGTTCGGGGAAAAGTACGGCGACGAGGTGCGCGTGCTGGCAATGGGAGATGATGATTTTTCTGTTGAACTCTGTGGCGGTACCCATGTTGCCCGTACCGGTGATATAGGCTTGATGCGCATTACCGCTGAGTCTGGCGTGGCCGCTGGAATTCGACGTATAGAGGGGGTGACCGGCGCGGCTGCACTGGCACGCTTCGATGCGCTTGAAGCACGCCTGGCCGGGGTGTGTGAGGTGGTGAAGGCCAACCCGGACAACGTCACGGACAAGGTGTCGGGGCTGCGCAGCGAGAACCGTGAGCTGGAGAAAGAAATTGCCCGCCTGAAGCAGAAACTGGCAACCGGGGCTGGCTCTGACCTGACCGCCGACGCAGTAGATGTGGCCGGTATCAAGGTGCTGGCAGCCAATGTGGATGGAGCGGACCCCAAGTCCCTGCGCGACACACTGGACCGAGTGAAGAACAAACTGGGTTCAGCAGTAGTGCTGCTGTCTGCCGTTAACGATGGCAAGGTGGCTCTGGTTGCTGGCGTTAGCAAGGACCTTACTGACAGAGTCAAAGCCGGTGACCTGATGCGTGAATTTGCCGGCCGCCTCGGTGGCAAGGGCGGAGGGCGCCCGGACATGGCACAGGGTGGTGGCAACGATACAGCTGCTCTGCCCACAGTGCTGGGAGACGTGCCCGACTGGGTAGCCAAGCAGCTCAACTAGCGAGCGCTTGGTGCGAGGGCGCAGGCTTTGCATCGCAGCCGGCGGTGTCCATGCCAGTCCAGCCAGGAGAGTTTCAAAAACGGTCGCGGTGGTGTTTAATACCGCCGCTTTTTTATTAAGGGCCGAGCGGCCCCGGTGCATAAGGCACCCCGGTGAGATTGCATGAGTTTAATTGTTCAGAAATTCGGTGGCACCTCGGTAGGCACTATTGAGCGCATCGAGCAGGTAGCGGACAAGATCGCGAAATTTCGCGCCGAAGGGCACGACCTGGTTGTGGTGGTGTCTGCCATGTCTGGCGAGACCAACCGCCTGATCGGGCTTGCCCACGAAATCCATCCGCGGCCCGTGCCCAGGGAGATGGACGTACTGGTGTCCACTGGCGAGCAGGTCACCACCGCCCTGCTGTCGATGTCACTCGACAAGCGTGGAGTGAAGGCCAAGAGTTATAACGGCAGCCAGGTGCGCATTCTGACGGACGACGCGCACACCAAGGCGCGTATCCGCGAGATTGACGACCAACGCCTGCATGCCGACCTCAAGGAAGGCTTCGTCATCGTTGTGGCGGGTTTTCAGGGAGTGGACGAGCAGGGCAATATTACGACCCTGGGCCGTGGCGGCTCTGACACCACGGCTGTGGCTATCGCAGCGGCACTCAAAGCAGACGAATGCCAGATCTACACCGATGTGGATGGCGTCTATACCACGGACCCCAGGGTGGTGGACGGCGCTCGTCGCCTGAGCAAAATCACTTTTGAAGAGATGCTGGAAATGGCCAGCATGGGTTCCAAGGTGTTGCAGATCCGCGCGGTTGAGTTCGCCGGAAAATACAACGTTCCCCTGCGTGTACTGCACAGCTTTGAGGAAGGCCCGGGAACCCTGATAACACTTGAGGAAGACACACAAATGGAAACGCCAACGATCGCCGGCATCGCCTTTAACCGTGACGAGGCCAAGCTCACTATCCTGGGAGTGCCCGATATGCCGGGTATAGCACACCACATTCTCGGCCCCGTTGGAGAGGCCAATATAGAGGTAGACGTGATTGTGCAGAACGTGGCGGAAGATGGCACCACAGACTTCACCTTCACAGTCGGGCGCAACGACCTGCCACGGGCGGAAGAAGTGCTCAGGCAGGTGTCTTCGGAGATCAATGCCAGGGAAGTACGGGTGGACAACAAGATCGCCAAGGTGTCTGTGGTGGGTGTCGGTATGCGCTCTCATGCCGGCGTGGCCAGCCAGATGTTTGCTGCTCTTGCCGAGGTGGGCATCAACATCCAGATGATCACAACCTCGGAAATAAAGATTTCCGTGATTATTGAAGAGAAATTTCTGGAACTTGCAGTACGAGCATTGCATTCTTCTTTTGGTCTGGAGAAGGAACCTAAAGATGAAAATGCTGCCTAAAGCCGTCAGTGCTTGCTGATTCCGCATTAGGAAGATCCTTTTCCTATTGTGGCCTATGCTTCTTTTGTAACTACACTGATGACTCCGGAGGGCACGAGCAGGCCCTCTATGCGCTCGCGTCGGGGGAAACAGGCTCAGGCCCAAACCTAACGTCAGAACACTGACTGGAGAACACAATGCTAATACTGACTCGCAGAGTGGGCGAATCCTTGATGGTCGGCGACAACATCACGGTGACAGTGCTTGGCGTGAAGGGAAACCAGGTTCGAATTGGCGTGAATGCCCCGCGCGATGTCGCTGTGCACCGCGAAGAGATATACGAGCGTATTCATGACGACGATGAGCCTGCTGCCGACGCCGACAAAGCTGATTAATCCCCCGCAAATCCCCCCTATCACTTTGATTTTTCACCGGTTGTGTTATTATGCCGCGCTCACATCAGGGCGATATCTGGTGTGCCTTAAACGTTGTCAAAACGTCTTCGGAGAGCTGGCCGAGTGGCTGAAGGCGCACCCCTGCTAAGGGTGTATAGGCTAATACCCTATCGAGGGTTCGAATCCCTCGCTCTCCGCCATATAACGGGTTGATTTACTTGAAATAAGAGGCTCTTCCCCATTAAAG
>JAUIIQ010000036.1 GCA_030431585.1 Gammaproteobacteria bacterium
CTCGCGCAGTCCGCTAGCCACTTTTTCCCCGAGCATCCCCTGGAAGTATTCGCTTACCAGTTTCAGCAGCGTTCGTAACAGGACCAGGCCGGCCCATGCGCCAATTATCCAGACCATGGGGTAGGCCTGCTCACCGGGCTCGGCGAGCACTGTACGCGTCAACTGTCCCGCCATAAGCGGGTTGAGCAAGGCCAGTATGGTGGCCGCCAGCATCAGTAGCACGCTTATAGCCAGCGCGCTCGAGGATGGTGTGATGTAGCGTAACAGCTGTCTCATTACCTTTGGCAGGGCTCGAGTTGCGAAGGGGCAAGCCTACACAATCGCGACGCCGAAAAGCCAGCGCCCTGTTCACCGATTTGCATTGCCAGGCCCGTCTCGCGAATAATCGGCACTGGCAATGTTCTCAGGCAGCTAATGAGCTATTCTCAGGTCACCTCTCACCGTCACATGGTTTTTGACGCCAGGCGCAATGCGGCGTACGCGCGCGCACTGCGGGAACTTGTCACGCCGGATAGTGTGGTGCTGGACATAGGCGCCGGCATGGGTGTGCTGGGGCTTTTTGCAGCCCGTCTCGGTGCCCGGAAGGTATATTTGGTGGAGCCGGAGCCGGTGATCGAAATGGCGCGTCAGGTGGCAGCAGACAGTGGTCTTGCTAATGTGGAGTGCATTCGCGCCAGCGTAGAAGAGCTCACAGTCGACATTCAGGCCGACATTATCATTTCTGTATTCACCGGAAACCTGCTGTTTGGGGAAGACCTCCTCCCCTCACTGTTTCACGCGAGGGACCGTTTTCTTGCACCCGGCGGGACGCTGTTGCCTGACGCCGCGCGTGTCCACGTCTGCCCGGTATCAGCTCCCGCGGCTTACGCAGACCACATTGAATCCTGGGCCGGGTACGCCGATTTCTGCGCAGAGTCGGGGCTGCCCGCCCTGGACTACAGCGCTGTTCGACCGTTCGCGGCAAATACTCTGCTTTACGATGTAAACGGGGACAAATACCCGCTGAATCCTCTGGCTGAAGCTGCCCAGCTAATGCAGCTGGACCTTGCTCGTGCGGAGCAGGCCGGGGGTAAGGAGACTGTTAGCCTCGAACTCGAGCGCAGCGGGATCCAGCACGGCTGGCTGGGCTGGTTTGCCATGCGTCTGGGAGCGGAATGGTATGACGCCAGCAGGACGGCCGGCCCAACCCATTGGAGCGACGTGTTTCTGCCCCTGCTGCAACCGCTTTCTCTGGCAGCAGGCGAACGCCTGGAATTTACCCTCAGCCGCCCTGAGAATGGTGAATGGAGCTGGGTTACCCGGCGCGCCGGGGCGATTCAGCGCCAGAGCAGCTTCCTGTCCATGCCGCTGCGCCCGGCCGACCTGATCAAGCAGGCCGATGGCCATAAGCCGCAGCTCGCAGAGAAGGGCCGGGCTGTGGTCTGGGCGATGAGCCATATGGATGGCAGCCGAAGTACGGCAGAGCTGGCGCAGGCCCTGATAGAGGCTTACCCCGGCGTTTTTGCCACCGAGCGTGAAGCCTTGCGCCTGCTGCGTTCACTGGCACGCCAGTTTGGCTGACCAGGTTCTTGCTATGTTCGGCCTGCATCGGTTCGGTCCGGCTGCGGGGAGCGATGTCGATAGTGCTGCCGCCATGCAAAGTGGGTGTGCTGTCCTGGCTGATAGCATTGCCTGCAACTGGCAGGATCCAGCCGGTTTTCTGGGCGGTAGTTGGCGCTCTGCCAGTAGTCTCCCCGCCAGCGCAGAGAGTATAGCCGCGTCCGCCTCGCTGCTCGCCCGGCGCGCCGGGGAGCACCCGGTAAGCGTTCTCGCCCATGCCCGTATCGACAATCGTGAGGAGCTCGCAGACAGGCTGGCCCTGCCTCGCGCTGAAGCAGCCATGATGGACGCGCCGGCCCTTATTCTCGCTGCCTACCTGCGCTGGGGTGAAGACTGCCCGCGATACCTGCTGGGAGACTTCGCTTTCGCCGTCAAAGAGGGTCCACGCCTGCTGCTGGCTCGCGACCCATTGGGTATTCGCCCTCTGTATGTCAGCCAGGGCGGGGGCTGGCTGGCATTTGCCACAGACATTCACTGTCTGCTCGCGCATCCACAGCTTGCCGCAGAGGTATCCAACCAGGCGGTATGTTCCTACCTGCTTGGAGGCGGCTTCCACGACCGGAAACTCACTCTGTACCGGCACATCCAGAAACTGCCACCGGGCCACATTGAGACGGTGAGTGGGTCCTCGCGTCGGCAGAAGCAGTACTGGAATCCCGCGGCGCCGGGCGGCCTCCACGGCGCGTTTGCAGCGGCACCAGGTGATGCCAGGGATGTGGCGGACGTATTACGTGAATTGCTCAGTGATGCTGTTCGTGTCCGTCTCCCCGGGCAGGGTCCGGTTGCCACTCACCTCAGTGGCGGTCTCGATTCATCGGCAATTACAGCGCTCGCCGCATTGCAGCTGGAGGGAACCGGCCGGCTACAGGCCTGGAGCTGGGTGCGCCCGCCCGCCTCGGCCACAGAAGAGCGACAGGCAGAGTGGCGCCTGCCTGCTGCTGTGGCGCAGAAGTGGAAGGTGCCCTTGCAGTTTACGCCGTTCAGTGCGGCCGATTTTCAGGCTATCCTGGCACGCCGCCCACTGCTGGATAACGACTGTGCCGACCTCTGGTACGAGTTCCCGCTGCGGCAACAGCTGCAGCAGCGAGGCATACCGGTATTGCTTTCCGGTTGGGGCGGTGACCAGTTTATTTCCAATGCAGGTGAAAGCGGGTACCTGGAAGCCTTGTTTTCGCGCCGGGCGATACCCACACTGCTGGATCTTGCGGCGATGGTCGGGCGCAGTCGTCGCCCGTTGCGGGCGGCACTGAGTCTTACCCGGCACCAATTACTGGCGCCGCTGCTCGGCTACCTGCGCTGGCGTTACAGCCGAGAGGCGTTCGACGGCTGGGGCGATGCAGCCCTGCAACTGCTCACGCCTGAATTCAGAACCTGGTGCCGCCAGGAATCCAGTCCTGTTCCCCGGGTGTCGCCCAGCCTGCGGCTGCGTAGCTTACAGCTTGAAGAGCTGGCTCGCGGTGCGTTCTATAGTCGTATCGACGCCTGGTCTGCATCCGGAAGCCGTATGGGGGTGGAGTACCGATACCCCCTGCTGGACCAGCGCGTTGTCGAGTTTGCCCTCGCTCTGCCGCCAGAGCAGTATCGCGGGGCAGGAATGTCTCGAAGGGTGTTTCGTGAGGCACTTGCCAACAGCTTTCCGCAGGCATTGCGCAGTGACGTCAGCAAGCAGGAACCGCAGCGGGTGCAGGAGATATACGACATTCTGGTGGCGGTTATCAAACAGCAGCTGTTGGCCTCGCCTCCGGCAGAAAACCCGTGGATTGACGTGCGGGCATTACAGCGGGAAGCGAGCGCCTTGCCGGAACCGGGTACCCCCCCCACTGAGGACGCATTGAATGCGCTGCTGCGGGTAAAACGCGCGCTGATGGTGGCAGAGCTAAAAGGTGATATGCCACTGTCCTGAGGGTTTCGCGGGGGGCTGAAAACGGTATAATAATCAAAGCATTGGTACGTTTTTGTCCGGTGCAGGGACACAGTAACCTGAGGGTGACGTGATGACAGAACAGAACACAAGCCAAAAGCCTTCTGCGCAAAGCGCCATTGGCAAGAAAGCCTGGTCTGCGCCAGTGCTGACCCAGTTGGGTCTGCCCTCCACAGAAAGTGGCAGTTTCACCAACATTAATGAAAACCTGTTTTTCTTCTTCGGGGGAATGTGCAGCAACATGGTAATCTGCCCCAGCTGACGGTTGGTATCACTTCCCGCAGGCGCTGTCAGCCCATGTTCCGCGCCGTTCGGCACTTCCTCGCTCTGACAACCCGCAGTAAAGCGTTACTGCTTCAAATCTACCTACTGCTTGGTTATTACCGCGCGGCAATCCTGCTTAGCTCCTTTCGACGCCTGTCCTCGTCATTGCAGCACCATCGTCAGGAGCCACCGCGTGTACCGGCAACTGCGGAGCAAATGCAGCGGGCGGCGCACCTTGGGTATCTGGTGGCCGGTGCCGCCCGTTTCACACCCTGGCAAAGCCGCTGCCTGGTGCAGGTATTGACGCTGCAAAGGATGATGGCGAAGGAGGGCCTGGGCGGGCGTTTCTATCTTGGCGTGATGCGCGAGTCCGGCAGTGGTGAGCTCAGCGCCCACGCCTGGTTGCGTTGTGGCGAGCAGATCATCAATGGCGCGCAAGGGCATGAGCGCTTTACCGTGGTGTCGACTTACAATTGGCTGGAAAGATGAGCACTACCTGGCTTTACGGGATAGAGGTGCACAGTGCCCGCCCGCTCTTTCGCACGCATACGGACGGTGGGGCGGCTGCGCCTGGAGACCACCCGGCGGTGCAACTGCTAGAAAGGGACGCGTTGCGTGGTGACCAGCTGGCAGACCAGGTGGGTCTGACCGAGCAGACCCGCTTCCAGTTGACGCATGGTCGACAGCTTGGGCTGTACTCGGATCGACCGCTGGCGCAGAGTCTCCCCGGCCAACCGTGGCGCCTGGATGTTGAGGGCGTGGTCTCCTTTCATTGGTGTGGTGGGGAACACTCCATGTTTTATGAGCTGCGCGAAGCCGGTAACTGGGAGTTGATGGCGTTCTGGTTCACGCATATTGTCCTGCCTCTGCAACTGACTCTGGAGCGCGGGTATGATTTTCTTCACGCAGCCGCGGTAGACCTGGGTGGTGCCCCGGCATTGTTCATTGCTCCCAGCGGCGGCGGCAAGTCAACATTGGCGGCGTTTTTCCTCCAGCAAGGCCACGCACTGTGGTCCGATGACAAGCTCGCAACCTTTCATCACGAAGACGATTACTGGGCGGCACCGTCACACCCCCATCACCGCCCATGGCGGGAGTTTGAGGTGCTGGGCAGGCCAGTGGTGAACTTCGCCCCGCAGTCCAGGCCGATTCGCGCCATATACTGCCTGAGAGCGGAGGATCCAGCCGCCGATATCACCATTGAGGAGCTTGTGGGTTTTCGCAAGTTTGAGGAGTTGCTGCCCCAATACCTGTTTAATTTTGATCATCTACTGGAGCATCGCCTGGCCTGGCTGGGGCAAATGTTAGATGCTGTGCCGGTTTATTGCGTGCATCGCCCCTGGGCACTCCCGCGTCTGCGGGAAACCTACCTCGCCGTTTGCGCACACGCTACTGCACGGTAGTGTTAACTCTCTGCCGGCACCTTCCGTGGTTACCCGTCTTTTGGCTGTAAGTTAGTGCTTGCATACTCGCTACACCTCTAAAAAATAAAGAAGCGCATAAAGTCCTGTTATTTCCCAAAAAACTCTAAAGCTTCAGTCCCGGGTGACGATAAAGGATTAAGGAAGCAACGCTGCCGTGGGCATGATGCCCGTGTGCATTATCTGTTTAACGACCATATCTGGTTTGGAACGGGTTCCGGGATAGCCAAAAACCGGTTTACCTGCGCTATGTGCCCGGCGCGAACCAGAGGAGCGAGCAGGGGAAGCAATGAGATTCGCGATACTGATATGCCTACTGGTAAGCGGGTGTGCGATGCATCAGCCGCCGGAATACGAAAGCAACGCTGTAGCTTCAATATGCAATAGCGGTGATGGAGACGTGGTCGCGGTGAACTACAACGGGCAGGTAAAGCGCGTGAGTGTGGATTTCGTGGATTCCTGGGATGAACTCTACAGCCTGTGCGGGGCAACAGCTGGCGCTTGCACCGCTGAAGGGACCAATGTCATTCATATGCTGAGGGATCGCCGTTGCGAACAACATGCCAGCCACGAACTTGCGCACATATTCGACGTGATGGCTCCGGACGCGGTCAGACAGACCGCTCTGGTGCGTGCCATGTTCAACGATGGTGTTACCGCGAGGCGGTAACTATTGAGTAACGCTGTATGAACAGAACTGAATCAGCCGCCTCGTTTGCCTACACCTATGAGGAGATGCTGTTCTTTATCGAATCCGAGCTGACGCCGGGCACAGAGCAGTTGACGCTTGAGTATCCGGGTGACAGTGAGTTCCCGGATCATGCTGTGGTCAAGGATTCAGCGCAAACAGAGTCTATCGCCTTTGGTGGTACCGACGTCATTGGCGCGACTGCACCGGGCCGCCACTATTGGGAAGGGCTGGACCATTATATCAACAGTCACGCCAGCGAGGATTCGCGGCTGCGTTCAACGCTGCCCGCTGCGGTGAATATCCTCGGCAGTGAGGTGGTTCCGATTGCGCGGCATGTGGCCGAGCGCGCGCGCCAGGGGCTTACTCTGGAAGCGATGCACGGCGGAGCGGATATCATCGTTGGCGGTCAGTTGGTTACAGGGCAGTTCGCGGGCCTTGTAGACATTATGGTGCGTCAGCAAGGCAGCTCCGAATTTGGAGACTACTTCTACATGCCCTGTGGCATCCGCAACGGCGATGAGCTTTACGCAGCGCTGCGCCTTTGTTTTATCGCTGACCTGTTGCAGAACATGCAAGGGGTGCTGCCGCCCGAGCTATTACTGTTTCATGACCTCAAGGCCCCAGAGTCTCTCAACACTGAGCTCTACATACAGTATTTTCGGGCGCTGAAGTACCGGTTTATCGCTTCGCGTTACGAGTTTCCCGACGAGACGATAAGTGCATCACATGAACCTGCCGCGCCGGTCGCCACAGGTCTGCAGTTGCCGGGAGGCAGCGCCGTCAGCGGAATTGGCGCGGTGGCTGCAGGAGAGGGAAGGCGTCATAACTGGTCATTGGCGACAGCCCTGGATGTGTTGCTCAACATGCGCAAGGCTGACATCGCTGCCGCAGATACAGCGTCTACCTTCAAACTTGTGGGCAGGGAAGAGAACACGGCAGCATGTCAGTTGCCGCGCTACGGGCGGGGGCCGACGTTCTCTGCTGCGCAGGAACCGGACCAATCAGACAAACAAGCGGAAGCACCTGCCAGTGATCGGGATTGGGACTGGGGTGCCGCCGAAGCATCATCACAATAGAACAAGACCTTAGAGCTAAGGGTAGGGAGAAAAAAAATGAGTGAAGCAGCAATAGCAGATACCGGTTTCCATGTGGAGCGGGATCGACTGCTCGAGCTTGTGTTGAGTTCCGATGAATTGCCATCGCTTCCGGACGTGGCCTCCAGACTGTTGACGTTGATGTCCAAAGAGGACACGGAGCTGGCGGACGTAGCAAGCCTGATTTCTCAGGACGTGGCCCTGTGTTCTAAGGTCATCAAGGTCTCCAATTCTGCGTTTTATAACTTTCCACAGCAGATAACCTCCATTCAACAGGCCGTTTCGGTACTGGGTACGAATGCAGTCCGCAGCCTGGTGTTGTCTTTTTCGTTTCTTTCCCTGAGTAAGCCAAAGGGCGCCACGCGCTTTGATTTCAACACGTTCTGGCAGCGATCACTGGCCTCGGCCGTATCTGCCAGACTGATCCTTGGCCAGTTGCCGGGTGCCAATGTTGAGCAGGCCTTTCTGGCAGGCTTGTTGCAAAACCTGGGGGAATTGGTGCTCGCGTGCACCGTGCCGGAAAAATTTGAGGCGGTGCTGGAAGAACTGGAGAAAGGCGAGCGGAACCAATGCGAGATAGAGCGCGAGCTGTTGCAGCTGGATCACGCCCGAATCGGCTACGAAGTCTCTCATTACTGGAGCTTTCCTTCGGCACTGTCTCTGCCGATTCTCTACCATCACCGCCCGGACGAAGCGCAAAGTTCCGATGCCGAGATACAGAATTATTCCCGGGCGCTGTATCTGTCTGACTTGCTGGTGAACATACTCTACTCCGAGGAGCCACAGGAATATCACCGCCGGTTCAGCACGGAGGCCAGGCGTATCTTCAAGTTTACGCCAGATCAGGTCGAGGGGATCCTGGAGAACGCGCACCTTGATCTGGACCTGGCGGCTCAGCAGTTCGGTCTGGATATGGACAAGAGTCGTTCCGTTCAGGATATTCTGCAAGAGGCGAATATTCGTCTGAGTCTGCTGAATCTTGACTACGAGCAGGTCAACAAAGAACTGGTCCAGGCCAAAATGGCGCTGGAGAAGCTGGCCAGGGAGTTGAAGGAAAAGAACGAGATCCTCAAGGATCTGGCGAATGTAGATGGCCTGACCGGTGCGTATAACAACCGCTTCTTCCAGGAGTCGTTGGACGGAGAATTGAAGCGCGCTTCGCGGCGTAACAGCAATGTATCTTTCATACTTGCCGACATCGACCATTTCAAGCGGTTTAACGACGAGCACGGTCATCTGGTGGGTGACTTCGTTCTCGCCGAGTTCAGCAAGGTGCTCGCCGCTAATCTCAGGCAGTACGATGTGCTGGCGCGGTACGGCGGTGAGGAATTCGCCATCATCCTGCCCGACACCAGTGGTGAAGACGCAGCCTTTGTTGCCGAGAAGCTGCGCACGGCTGTTGAGGTCTCCAAATTCAGGGAAAATGGCGTCAAACACAGTGTTACCGCCAGTTTCGGCGTGTCCTCTGTAACGCCTGAAGATGGCAAGGTCCCGGACAAGAAGGCACTGATCAAAGCAGCCGATGAGGCGCTATACGATGCCAAAAAGGCGGGCAGAAACAAGGTCGCCGTCGCCGGTGAGAAGAGGAAGTGGTTCGGTAAGAAGTGAGCAGGGCGTCTCGGCTGCGCGCACAATAATTCCATTCCCGCGCCGGGCAGTGCCCGGCGCAAGGGCAGGCGGTGCTCAGGCTTTGCCCAGCGTGCGCGGCCTGTCTGTGGCCTCGGTCTTTCCCCGTCCTGAATAGGTGCTGGTATCGTCGCCGGTCTGGCGAATTACCTGCAAGGCGCCCCGGGTTTGCTGTTGCCGTTGCTGGATCAGGCTGCCGTTGCTCCGGTTCAGATCACGGCATTGATCAGCGAGGGCCTGCAGGGCACCCACACGTTCCACCAGGGCTTTGGCCTGCTCCGGCCGTCCGGCCATCTCCAGCAATGCTGCAACAGAGTGCGCACCGGTGTGTTGTTCGGTGAAGAGCTGACGTTGTCGCGTCATGTCGGACTGTTTGTCCAGCGCCAGGTTTTTTTCAGCGGTAAGAGTTTCTATGCGGGTGATGTCAGCTGCCAGCAGGGCCTGCTGCTCTTGCAGCAGAATCTGATGCAAGCTTTCCAGTGAGGCGACCTCATCGGTCACCAGTGCCAACAGCTTCTGTTGTGCCTGGTTCACCCTAGCGGCCCAGCGCCTGCTCCAGGTCGAGAAGGTTCTTGAGGATCTTGTCTGCATTGACCTCATAGCTGCCTTCGGCGATAGAGGCCTTGATGGCATTGACGCGATCGTGGTCAATGTCGGGGATTTTCGCGAGGTCGGCTTCGAGAGAACGCATTTCCGTCGCGATACCGGTGAAAGTAACCTTGTCGCCCTCGGCCTTGCGCGTGTTGGCGCTGGCAGCGGGGTTCGCAGCACTGCTATCCGCTACGCGGGTAGTAGGCTGTGAGCTCTGTTCAAGGTCTCCACGACCGGGTCGAATGTTCATGTTGTTGTCTACATTTTTCATAAAATAGGTGGACTCTGTTTATTTATCGACCGTTTCAGAAGAACCTTTAGCAAGCTTCACCAAATTATTATGGCACAGTGACCGTACCATCGGTACCGGCTACGCCCTCCACTTTAACGCCCGTAACGCTGTTGATCACGCTCACCCGCTCACCGGCGATAGCGTCTTCCATGGCCTTGCCCTGACTTCTCACAGTGAGCCCAGCCGTGCCGGAAAGCACGGTAACCTGGTCACCCCGTTTAACCACTTTTGGCGCTCTTAGCTGGCTTGCCCTGATGGTTGCTCCCTCGTCCAGCGGTCGGTTCAGCTCCATGCCGATGATGTGCGCTGCGTCATACAATATGCCTTTAGGCACGCTGGCAAGCGGGCGCTCTACAATTTTCAGGTCTTTGGCCTGGATGCGTGCATGGCGCGGCAGTGCGCGAGCGAGCACGGGAACCGATTTTACCGCCGTCACCTCTACGCGCACATAAATGGTCCAGGGGGTGTCCCCCGAACACCTGACGCCAGTGCTCAGGGGGCCCAGAACTGCACTGGAGCGCGCGTCCAGAGCCTCCAGCGGCTCTTCGCACAGAGGTAATCTGAGGCGTTTGTCCAGGGCTCTGACAGAGACCGTGACGCCCTCGTAGCCCTGCTCCATGGCCCTCGCTTTGCTGGCTTTGCTGGCGATTTCGATAATGCTGTCCAGTGGCTGTAGCGGCGTCTCCGCGATCGCCGCTGAGCCCGTCCAGGCCGCTAGCAGCAGGTAGCGCCAAAATACTGTCGTTCGCTTGTTCATAACTCTTATCGATGCACCTTTCATGCCAGATTGCGCAGTGCGCCTGTCGACGGCAAGTCTTGCCGCAGAGGTTGCCTCTTGCCGTAAATCAGCGCCTTTTGGCTGAAGTGATATGCCGTAACCTTTTGTTATATATAGAAAAAATATTCTATGGCACGCTCTGTGTAACAGCTGGTGAGACAGGAGGTGCTTCATGCAAATGATCGACAGAGTATTTGGAATTACCCAGCAGGCATTGACGCTGCGTGCCCAGCGCTTTGAGATGTTGAGTGCAAACCTCGCCAATGCCGACACGCCGGGATACAAGGCAGTTGATATTGATTTTCGCGCTGCAATGTCGCAGGCGCGCCAGTTGGCGTCCCCCCAGGCGCGCAGCCACCCCGATCACATTGCGATCACAGGCAGTTCTTCACCAGAGCAGCTCTATCGCGTGCCCGTGCAGCGCTCGCTGGACGGCAATACGGTGGAAACGGACCAGGAGCATGCAGCTTTTATGGATAACGCCATCCGCTACCAGGCCAGTCTCAATTTCCTGGATGCACGGCTTTCCTCAATCAAGAGCACGCTGCGGGGAGAATAGGGATGAGTCTTTTTAGCGTTATGGATATATCGGGCACCGCGCTCTCAGCGCAGAGCGTGCGTCTCAATACAATTGCCAGCAACCTCGCCAACGCGGAAGTCGTCGCCAGCACCGCCGAAGGCGCCTATCGTGCCCGCCACCCGGTTTTCGCCTCCATGCTGAATTCAGCAATGTCGCGCTCGGGCAGCAGCGGTGTGCGTGTCGACAGGATTGTCGAAAGCAAGGTGGAGCCGGTGAAAGAATATTCACCTGCTCACCCTATGGCTAACGAGGAGGGCTACATCTACCTGTCCAACGTCAACACGGTAGACGAGATGGCCAACATGATTTCGGCCAGCCGCTCCTACCAGAGCAGTGTTGAGGCGATGAAGACAACCAAGCAACTGATTATGCGCACGCTGAACCTCGGCAAGTAAGCGCGGGAGCAACCCATGCAAGGCACACCCTCGATATCTGAACTGTTTCCGGCACCCGCCAGCTCGGCTATGGCGACCAACGATGCGTCCGAACTGGGGCAGGAGGACTTTATGGAGCTGATGGTGGCTCAGCTGGAAAACCAGGATCCCACCAAGCCCATGGATAACTTCGAGTTTCTGTCCCAGATTGCCCAGTTTGGCACCGTTAACGGTATTCAGGGCCTGCAGGACAGTTTTACTGACATGACTTCGCGCATGCAGGCCAGCCAGGTGGTCGGCGCAGCCTCGCTGGTTGGCAGCAAGGTGTTGACGGAAACCAATGTTGGCGTGCTTGACCCGGAGAATGCACTGGAAGCCACCGTCAAGGTACCCGGCGATAGTGCCGGGGTGCAGCTTTATGTGCAGGATCTGGCGGGTCGATTACTGCACACCCGGGAGTTGGGGTCGCTGCCTTCGGGAGAGTACAAAGTGCAGTGGGACGGCACGGACAATAGCGGCAACCCGCTGCCGCCCGGAGCGTACCGGGTAAGTGCAGAAGCGACCATAGGTGGGCAGACGCAGGCGGTGTCTGTGTATACCCATGCATTGGTTGAGTCAGTGAACGTGGACCCTTCGACTCAGGGCGTGCAGTTGAACCTGGCCGGTGGCGAGCAGGTCAGCCTGTCGTCGGTGAAGGCATTTTTATAATCAGGGATACTTTTTAACCAGGAGAGAAACATGGCTTTTGATACAGCTGTCTCAGGCATAAATGCCGCTACCGCAGACCTCGGCGTCATCGGCAATAACATTGCCAACAGCTCCACCACGGGCTTCAAGACATCGCGGGCTGAGTTCGCCGACGTTTACGCTACCAGCCTGCTTGGCGCTGGTGGCAACGCCATTGGTAAGGGTGTGTCGCTTTCCGGTGTCACCCAGGAATTTACCCAGGGCAATATCGCTTTCACCAACAATGCGCTGGACCTTGCCATCAACGGCAATGGCTTCTTCCTGCTCAGCGATGACGGCGCGGCCGCCTACACCCGGGCAGGTAACTTCCAGGTCGACAGGGAAGGTTTTATTGTCACTAACCAGGGCCAGCGACTGCAGGCTTTTCAGGTCAACAATGCCGGTGAGATCAACGGCCAGGTTGGCGATCTGCAGCTGGATACTTCCCTGATCGACCCCGAGCCTACCAACCTGGTGTCGTTGACAGCCAACCTGGACTCGCGCTCTGTACCACCGACGATACCGTTCGGCGGTCCACATGACGCCTTTGCAGTGCCTCCTGTAGTGCCTGACCCGGAGTCGTTCAATGCAACCACGTCGGTGACCATATACGACGGCCTGGGCAACTCGCATGTGATGAGCCTGTACTTTGTGAAAACAGCCAACCCCAACGAGTGGCAGGTGCACTCTCTGGTGGATGGGGTAACGACCTCGGGCCCGGACACACTGAACTTTCAGTCCAACGGCCAGTTTGACCCATCGACCTTGCCGATAGACCTCAACGTCACTGGCTGGAACCCACTTAACGAGGCAGGTATACCCACCGGCGCCAGCCCACAGGACTTCAATATCTCGCTTTCTGACCTGTCCCAGTTTGGTGCTGAGTTTGCAGTGAGCTCGGCTACCCAGGACGGTTTTACCACCGGACAATTGTACGGGCTGGAGATTGATGACTCGGGCGTTGTGTTCGCCCGTTACACCAATGGTCAGGCGCGATCGCTGGGCCAGGTGGCGATCGCCGGGTTCTCCAACCCCAACGGGCTGCAGCCACTGGGTGATACCACCTGGGCAGAAACCTTTTCTTCTGGTGTCGCCACTCTGGGAGAGCCCGGCAGCTCGGGGCTGGGTGTACTGCAGTCCGGTGCGCTGGAGGGCTCCAACGTGGACATCACCCAACAGCTGGTCAATATGATCGTGGCGCAGCGCAACTTCCAGGCCAACGCCCAGGTGATTCAGACCGAAGACACGATCACCCAGACCGTGATCAATCTGCGCTAATAAGAGGAGCATCGCGGCATGGACCGTATGGTTTACATCTCGGCCTCGGGCGCCAGTGACGCGATGCTGGCGCAGGCCTTCAACACGCACAACCTGGCGAATGCGGCCACCCCCGGCTTTCGCGCTGACCTGGTGGCCGCGCAGACAGCGGTGGCGAATGATCTTGAGGTGGAAAGCCGCGCCTATGCCCAGTCGGCCAACACCGGTATCGACGTGGATCAGGGTGTGGTCAATTTCACCGGCCGTGATCTGGATGTCGCCATTAACGGAGAGGGCTGGTTCACCATTCTGGATGAGGCAGGCGAGGAGGCTTATAGCCGCCGCGGCGATTTGCGGGTAGACCAGTTGGGCCAATTACGGGACGGCGCCGGACGGCAGATCGCGGGCAATGCCGGTGCGATTGCCGTGCCACCCTACTCGGAGATAAACATCGGCTCAGACGGCACCATATCCATAGTGCCCATTGGCGAAAGCGCCACCACCCTGGCGGTGATTGACAGGATCAAGCTGGTTAATCCGCCGGCAGATCAGCTCAAGAAAGACGAACAGGGTCTGATTCGACTGCAGGAGGGCGAGGCGCCCGCAGCCGACGCAAAGGTGACGGTGATAGGTAATTCGCTGGAATCGAGCAACGTGGATTCGGTGGCTGCCATGGTACGCATGATTGAGCTGTCCCGTCAGTTTGAGCACCACACCAAGATGATGAAAGTCGCCGAGCAGCTGGATCGCTCGACGACCGAACTGATGAGCATGAGCTGAGGACCGACTAGATGAACCAGTCACTATGGATAGCGAAAACTGGCCTGGACGCACAGCAGACGAAGATGTCCACCATCGCCAACAACCTCGCCAACGCCGGCACTACCGGGTACAAACGCAGTCGCGCGGTGTTCGCCGACCTGCTCTACCAGAATCTGCGGCAGGTGGGCGCCCAGTCCTCACAGGACACTCAGCTGCCGTCGGGCCTGACGGTGGGCACCGGCGTGCGCACGGTAGCCACTGAGAAGTTGTTCAGCCAGGGCAACCTGCAGCAGACCGACAACCAGCTGGACATGGCTATCCAGGGCGGCGGCTTCTTCCCTATCCTGATGCCGGACGGCTCTGAAGCCTACACGCGCGATGGTACCTTCCAGATGGATGCCCAGGGGCAGATGGTGACGCCCTCGGGCTTTCCGCTGCAGCCGGCTATCACTATTCCGGAGAATGCGGTGTCGGTCACCATTGCGGGTGACGGGACGGTCTCGGCGCGTCTTGCCGGTTCCGCCCAGATCACCCAGATCGGCACCATTCAGCTTGCCGACTTCGTCAACCCGGCGGGTTTGCAGCCGGTGGGCAACAATCTTTTCGTAGAATCCAGTGCCAGTGGTTCACCCCAGGCGGGTAACCCCGGGCTTAACGGTCTGGGCGTGGTTGTTCAGGGCTATGTTGAAAGCTCCAACGTGAACGTGGTCGAAGAATTGGTCAACATGATAGAAACACAGCGAGCCTACGAAATGAATTCAAAGGCAATCTCCACAACGGACCAGATGCTGCAGTATCTGTCCAATAACATATAGGGAGCCAAGGTGATTATCCTGCGTTTGATGATGTTGGCACTGTCCTGCTCGTTGTTGTTTGCCTGCAGCAATTCACCCAGGCATGTGCACCCGGACTTTGCCCCGTCTTTCGCCGAACAGGATATCCCCGAGGAGCCTCCCGTGCCCGCAACGGGAAGCATTTACCAGGACGCACAGCATAATCTGACTCTGTTTGACGACATGCGCGCGCACCAGGTAGGAGATATCCTGACCGTGGTTCTGGCAGAGGCAACCGATGCTGCCAAGAGCAGCGATACGTCGTTGGGAAAAAGCAACTCGGCCGTAATCGAAAACCCCGTGTTAGCCGGCCAGTTGCGCACTATTGGCACGGACTCCAATCTTGGTTTTGAACTGGGCTCAGACCAGAGTTTCGAGGGCGAGAGTGCCAGTAACCAGAGCAACAGCCTGCAGGGCAGTATTACTGTCACTGTGGCCAAGGTATACCCCAGTGGCAACCTTTATGTGCAGGGTGAGAAGTGGATCCAGATTAACCAGGGCGACGAGTATATTCGCCTGCGCGGCATTATTCGCCCGGTGGATATCTCCACCAACAATACCATTATGTCCACCAAGATAGCCGATGCCAGAATTTCCTACAGCGGCACCGGCGCCACCGCAGATGCCAACCGTGTCGGCTGGCTGTCGCGGTTTTTCCTGAGCCCGATATGGCCGTTCTAGCAAGAGGCATGAGCATGACAATCAGAACTGCAGGCCCGATTTTCATGCTGCTCGTTGCGCTACTGCAGGTGCCTGTGGCGACTGCAGATCGCATCAAGGACCTTGCTACTATTCAGGGGGTGCGCAGTAACCAGTTGATCGGCTATGGCCTGGTGGTGGGCCTGGATGGCTCTGGCGACCAGACCACGCAAACACCCTTCACCGTTCAAAGCGTGAAGAACATGCTGGCCAAGCTGGGTGTGGTGGTGCAGGGCGGCACCAATCCGCAGTTGAAGAACGTAGCGGCGGTAATGGTACATGCGGAACTGCCGCCGTTTGCCCGCCCCGGCCAGACCATTGACGTGACGGTATCTTCGCTGGGCAATGCCAAGAGTTTGCGTGGCGGTGCGCTGCTGATGACACAGTTGCGCGGAGCCGACGGCCAGGTATACGCCATGGCGCAGGGCAACCTCACGGTCAGCGGCTTTGGTGCAGAGGGTGCAGATGGTTCCAGCATTGCGGTGAATGTCACCAACTCAGGCCGCATTCCCAATGGCGCAACGGTGGAGAAAGAAGTGGCCAGCCCCTTTGGCAACGAAGGCAGCCTGTTGATGAGCCTGAACACACCGGACTTCACCACGGCGACAAGAATGGTGGCCAGTATCAATGAGAACTTCGGCGGAGGCGTGGCCAGTGCTGTAGATGGGGCGACTATCGCGGTAGCCGCGCCGGCCGATCCTGGCGAAAAAGTGGCTTTCATTTCGGTTCTGGAGAACCTCGCGGTAGACCCCGCCTCTGCGCCGGCGCGAGTCATTATCAACTCTCGCAGCGGTACGGTGGTAATTGGCAGCGAAGTGCGTGTGAGTCCTGCGGCTGTGGCTCACGGGAATCTGAGTGTGAGCGTGACCGAAAACTATGAAGTGAGCCAGCCTGGTGCTTTCGCGCGTCGCGGCAACACCGTGGTCACTCCGGATTCACAGGTCAGCGTGGAAGAAGAAAATGTGCGCATGTTCTACATGGACCCGGGTATTACCCTCAAGGAGTTGGTAGACGCGGTTAACAAAGTGGGCGCGGCACCCGGTGACCTGGTCGCCATTCTGGAAGCGCTGGAACAGGCCGGCGCGCTGCGCGCCGAGCTGATTGTCATCTAGCGAGACGAACCGATGACTGCAGCCGCCAATATCTATCACAACCTCAGTGGTCTTGAGTCGCTGAGAGTGGAAGCACGCAGTCAATCCGCAGATGGCGTGGACAAGGTTGCCAGGCAGTTTGAATCCCTGTTTGTGCAGATGATGCTGAAGTCCATGCGCGACGCCACGCCGAAGGGAGGCCTCTTCGAAAGTGACCAGATGGACATGTACCAGCAAATGTTTGATCAGCAGATTTCGCTGGACCTGTCCCAGCAGGGCGGGATCGGCATGGCCGACACACTGCGCGAGCAGCTTGGCGGTGACGGGCGCGCAACAGGAAAAAGCCCTGCCGCGGGATTGATGGAAGATCTGGCGAGCTACCGCCTGCGTGCCCTGCCGGTACGAGACTTTACGCCGCGAGAAACGCCCGGTGTTGCTGCGGCTGCAGCCAAAGGCGATCGTTGGCAGCCTGCATCACCAGAGGAGTTTGTTCGCGAAGTCTGGGAGCTTGCCCGATCCTCGGCGCAGGATCTGGGCGTGGACCCTCGCGTGCTGGTGGCGCAATCCGCACTCGAGACAGGCTGGGGTAAGCAGGTCATTCGTGACCAGCAGGGCCGTTCCAGTTACAACCTGTTCGGTATCAAGGCTGACGCACGCTGGGAGGGTGAGGCAGTAACGGTAAGCACTCTTGAGTATCGCGACAATATTGCCCGGCCGGAGAAGGCGCAGTTCCGCAGGTATGACTCGCTAGCCGACAGCTTTAACGATTATGTGGATTTTCTGCGCCGTAACCCGCGTTATGAACATGCGCTGGCGAACAGCAGCGATAGCAAGGCATTTCTAGCTGAGTTGCAGAGTGCCGGCTACGCCACGGATCCGGCCTACGCCGACAAGGTGATGGCGGTGCTGAGCGGACTGCAGGCCGATAGTGCAGCACCATGACTAAAGAAATTCCGTTTGTGGTCGCTAAAGAGGGGGTGAGCGGTATCAATACCGCTGTGGCACCGCCTGATGACAGTTAAAGGAACCGACAGGTAATTACACGTGGCAGATCTGATGAACCTTGGTACGACCGCACTGCTTTCGCTGCAGCGCGCGATCAATACCACCGGCAACAATATCGCCAATGTGAATACGCCCGGCTACAGTCGCCAGCGCGTGAATATGGAGACCCTGCCGTCGCAGTTTCTCGGCGGTAATTACCTCGGTAGTGGAGTGCGGGTCGATTCCATAGAACGTTCCTATGACCAGTTTCTTACTGCGGAGGTGCGTTCGCGAACGTCCTCGCAGAGTGAATCCGCCACTTATTACGACCTGTCCAGTCGTCTGGACGGTATGCTGGCTGACCCCTCGGTCGGCCTTTCAGGTGCATTGGCCGGTTTCTTCAATGCCGTGCAGGACGTGGCCAATAACCCCGGTTCACTCCCCGAGCGGCAGGCCCTGTTGGGAGAAAGCCAGGTGCTCGTTGATCGTTTTGAGTATCTCGATGGACGCTTTCGCGACCTGGAGCAGGAACTGAACGGTAGAATCGAGGTAACCGTAGCGGAGATCAACACCCTGTCGCGCGGGATCGCTGACATTAACCAGCAGATAGTACAGGCCTCGGCCTCCACCCCCGGGCAAGCGCCCAACGACTTGCTGGACGCGCGGGATCAGATGCTGGCCCAACTCTCTGAAAAAATAGGTGTTACCACAGTTGAGCAGTCTGATGGGTCGCTCAATGTCATGATTGGCAACGGTCAGGCTCTGGTGGTCGGCTTTACGCCCGAGCAACTGCAAACCTCGCGCAGCCGCTTCGATGGCAACGCGCTGGAGGTGGGTGTTGTAGGTCCCTCAGGTATCAGTACGCCGTTGGGGCGCTTCCTCAGCGGAGGTGAACTGGGTGCGATGTTTGATTTCAGGGACCAGCAGTTGAATCCTGCGCGGGACCAATTGGGCCTCACAGCGGTAGGCCTGGCGACCACTTTCAACGAGCAACACGCGGCGGGCCTTGACCTGAACGGTCAACCGGGTGGTGACTTCTTCAACGTTCCTGAACCAGGTTTCGCTGCGCAGGTAAACAATGCGGGATCGTCCTCGCTGGCGGTGTCGATCACGGATGTCGGCGAGCTGACAGGCGACGAATATACGCTGCGCTTTGACGCCGGCAACTGGACCCTGACCAACCGCAATAGTGGCGCCTCGCAGACCGGCCCCGGCCCCTTTTCCATCGATGGCGTGGACATTGCAATCACTGGTGGTGCCCCGGCTAATGGCGACGTTTTCCTGGTGCAGCCGACGCGTCAGTCAGCGGGCTTGTTCTCGCTGGCCGTCAGCAGGCCGGAGGACATCGCAGCTGCTTCTCCGCTGCGCGGCGGTGAGGAGCTCGCTAATACAGGCAGCGCTGCTCTGGGTAGCCTCAATGCCGATGATCCGGGGACATTGCCCCTGGTTTCGCGCGTGACACTGTCATTCAACCCGGACGCACTGGGGCCTGGCGTACCAGGCTTTGATGTTGGCGGGATAGCGGGTGGGCCGCTGGCCTACGACCCGGCGATCGATGCAGGCGGTGCTGAATTCACGCTGGCCGGTTTCAGCTTCAGCGTTAGTGGCACGCCGCAGGCAGGCGACCAGCTGTACATTGAAAATAATACCAACGGCAGCGGTGATAACAGCAACGCACTGGCTCTGGCCGGATTGCAAACGCAGCGCCAGCTGCTCGGTGGCACTGCGAGTTATCAGGATACATACAGCCGCATGGTAACGGACGTTGCCGTGCGTACGCGGCAGGCGGAAACCGGTATGGCTTCGGAGTCTGTGCTATTACAGCAGGCGGTTGCAGCACGTGATTCGGTGGCCGGAGTGAATCTGGATGAGGAGGCCGCCAACCTGATCCGTTACCAACAGGCCTATCAAGCGGCAGCGCAGGTCATAGCGGTGGCGGATGAGGTCTTCCAGACGCTGCTCAGCGCAACGCGGCGATAGGTATTGATTATGCGTGTTTCAAGTTTACAGATGTTCCAGCAGGGTATTTCTTCGATCATGGCCCAGCAGGCCAAATTGAGTAATACCGAAAACCAGTTGGCGACAGGCAAGCGTGTGCTCACCCCGGCGGACGACCCGGTGGCGGCCGCGCAGATTCTCGATATCTCCGAGGACCTGGCATTGCTGGACCAGTACCAGCGCAACGCCAACCTGGCACAGGGCCAGCTGGCCCTGGAAGAAAGCACACTAACGGAAGTCGAAAACACGTTTCAGCGCGTGCGTGAGCTGGTGGTGCAAGCCAACAACGCTACGCAGAGCCCCGAAACCCGGCGCAGCATTGCCACCGAAATTTCAGCGCGAATAAGCGAACTGGAGGCGCTCGCCAATACGCGCGATGCCAGTGGTGAATACATCTTCGGCGGTTTCCAGGCGCAGAACCAGCCCTTCACACGCTCGGGCAGTGATGTGCTCTACCAGGGGGATGATGGCCAGCGTTTTATGCAGATAGGCAGCAGCGCTCGCGTTGCCGTGCGTGACTCCGGCTACGATGTCTTTGTAGCGGTGCCGACTGGCAATGGACGCTTCGCGGTGGACACTGCTGCGGGCAACACTGGCACGCTCGTAGCGGGTACGACATCTGCGGCCTCTGGTTTCGTGTCCGGTGAATACAGCATCAATTTCGCTAATCCGGTCGGCGGGCCTGCTACCTATGAAGTACGCGATGCGTCGTCGGCGCTGATTTCCTCGGGTACTTACGAGGAGGGTGACACCGTAAATTTCGCTGGTGCCAGTATTGATTTCAGCGGTATCCCTGGTGACGGCGACAGTTTTTCCGTAACCTCTTCTGTGCGTCAGGATATGTTCAGCAGTTTGCAGGGCATTGTGAGCGCGCTGGAAAACGCAGGTTCGGCGGCGAATGAGGTCGCTGAGGTCAACAATGCGATGGCCCGTGGTCTGGAGAACATCGACCAGGCGTTGGGTAATGTGTCACGGGTGAGAACGGACGTGGGCGTTCGGCTGAACAATGTCGATACGCAGATCCAGATCAACGACAACTTCAATCTTGGTCTGAAGGAAACGCTTTCGGGGATACAGGATCTGGATTATGCGGAGGCAATCAGCCGGTTTAATCTGGAACTGACGGCGTTGCAGGCAGCGCAGCAGGCTTATGTGAAGATGCAGGGTTTGTCGTTGTTTAATTATCTTTGAGTTGTTTTGGCCAGGCGGCCAGCCCGTCCGGTGGGTAACCCCTTCGATCGGAGAGGCAAACTCACTTAGGGGCTACCCACCGGACGGGCTGGCCTTCTTTCTTTTTTGCCTCGACTATCCATTATCTACGTCTATCGAGTGGCGCCAAAGGCGTCCGGGAAGTGGCTGAGGTTGCCGGACTCTGGGTGTTTATGCTGGGGGCTCTTTGGTCACCTGGTATAACGGTCATTTAGTACCTTTCGCTTGAGATTTCCGTTTTTTCCTGTGTAAAACGCCCATTTTTTAAAATCTTTCTTTATGTTCCTAAAGTTTTCCCCCGGCGGGCCGATTTATAGGGTGTCGGCAGTGGGAATCACGGTCGATAAGTGATTCCAAACGGAATGTTAAAGACCAGTGTGGCAATTAGCTGCCGTGAAACGGTCTAACGAAAAAGAGGGATTTACCCATGGCTTCAGTAATTAACAGTAACATCGCGTCATTGAACGCACAGCGTAACCTCAGCAGTTCTCAGAACTCGCTGAACACCTCACTGCAGCGCTTGTCTTCAGGCCTGCGTATCAACAGCGCCAAAGACGATGCGGCCGGACTTGCGATCTCTGAGCGCATGACCAGCCAGATCAAGGGTTTGAACCAGGCGGCGCGTAACGCCAACGACGGTATTTCCCTGGCGCAGACAGCAGAAGGCGCGCTGGCGGAAGTAACCAATAACCTGCAGCGTATTCGTGAACTGGCTATCCAGTCTTCAAACGCAACCAACTCCGGTAGCGACCGAAACGCGCTGCAAACGGAAGTAACCCAGTTGTTGAATGAAATCGACCGTGTTGCCAACCAGACTCAGTTCAACGGTGTAAACCTGCTCGACGGCAGCTTCACTGGCGCCGTGTTCCAGGTTGGTGCCAATGCCGGTGAAACAATCACGGTTTCTTCTACCACAGACGCAAATATCGCTGCGCTGGGTTCAGTAAGCGAGAACAATGACGCTGGATTGTCTGTTGCCGCTACCGGCCTCACTGGCTTCGGTACTGCAATCGCAGCTGGTGGCGTTACTATCAACGGTACTGACATCGGTGCTATTGGTTCCGCTTCAAGCGCGGCAGAGCGCGCGGGCCAGTTGGTAAACGCAATCAATAACGTATCTCAGCAAACGGGTGTAGGCGCCGCCTATGACAATGCCACCGGACAAATCTCGCTGAACAGTGCAACTACTGTCACCGTCGGCGGTACCGTTAACGACGCGACTGTCGCCGGCTACGCCAACGCGGCTATTGGCTCGGCAACTGTTACTACTGGCATTGCCTCTTTGACCGTAGCCAACTACGCCGGAGCGCAAACAGCTATCGAGCAGGTGGATAGCGCTCTGACTACCATCAACTCGGCCCGTGCTGACCTGGGTGCCATTCAAAACCGCTTCGAGTCGGTGGTAACCAGCGTACAGACGTCCTCCGAAAACCTGTCAGCTGCACGTTCGCGGATTCGCGATGCTGACTTTGCCGCGGAAACAGCGAACCTGACCCG
>JAUIIQ010000258.1 GCA_030431585.1 Gammaproteobacteria bacterium
CATGGCTTCACGCGCGCTCTCCATATCCAGCAGTAGCGGAACGATGGGATGAGCGTAGGGACTCATAATGAGTTCAACCTGGCCTGAGTCCGACAAGGCGCGATACCGCGGCACAATGGAAGTCAGCAGCTCCAGGATTATCTGCAACAGGTCGCGGCGTTCATGCAGGCTGTAGTTGCCGCCCTTGTCCTGTAGCGCCTGGATACGCGGGTCGGTGCGCCGCGCGGACTCCGCCAGCCAGGCCAGGTGGTACCACACCAACAGGTCGGCAAGGAACTGGTTTGATGCGTAGATCAGCGACTCAGGGTGATCATGGTAGTACTGCGCCAGGTCGGCCAGGCGGCGGTAGGGTTCAAAGCGCTCAATCATGTGTTCGCGGTTGGCCTGCAGGCACAGCTTCATCAACTCCAGGCGCAGCTCGTTGTCCCCTGGCAACGCCGGCTCAACCAGGTCCGCCAGCAGCGGGTCCTTGATGGCGCCCTCTCCCGCGAGAAAGGCCTGAATCTGTGCAATATAGGCCTCAATCTGCTCCAGCAGAATGGGCGCGAAATTCACCACCGCTTTCGCCCCCGGCACCGCCTCCAGGTGGGCCGCCATGTCCACGTAGTCCTTGATGGCGTGCAGATAGGTCCAGGGCAACTGAAAGCTGCCGGTGCTGGTATTGCGGTACTCGGGCTGGTGCATATGCCAGCACAGTACAACCTTCATCGGCTGGTCAGAGGGCATGGTGCACTCTCTGGCCCAGCATCTCCGGGGTCACCAGTACCACGCCGCCCGGTGACACATGGAAGCGTCGGGCGTCTTCCTCAGGATTGACCCCGATCTGGGTGCCTCGCGGTATTTCACAGTGTTTGTCGATCACCGCTTTGCGAATCTCGCAGTGTCGGCCGATCTCCACGCTGGGAAAAATCACCGAATCCTCGATCTCCGAATAAGAGTGCATGCGGACATTGGAGAACAGCATGGAATGGCGCACGCTTGATCCGGAAATGATGGAGCCCCCGGCGACCATGGAGTCTACCGCCATGCCACGACGGTTTTCGTCATCGAAGATGAATTTTGCCGGTGGCACCTGATCCTGGTAGGTCCAGATCGGCCAGCGATTGTCATACAGGTTCAACTCCGGGCTGATACCGATAAGTTCCAGGTTGGCGGCCCAGAAAGCGTCCAGTGTGCCCACGTCGCGCCAGTAAGCGGCCTCGCCGTTGCTGCCGTTGCGAAAGGGATAGGCAGACACCTTACGCTCGCGGATGTTGCCGGGGATGATGTCGTGGCCGAAGTCCCGTGTGGAGCCCTCGGTATTGGCATCACGTATCAGCTCGTCAATCAGTACCCGGGTATTGAAGATGTAGATGCCCATGGAAGCCAGTGCCTTGTCCGGCCGGCCGGGCATGGCGGGCGGGTGCTCCGGTTTCTCGGCGAACTCGACGACCCGGTCATTTTCGTCCACCGCCATCACCCCGAAGGCCGATGCCTGTTCCAGTGGCACTTCAATGCACCCGACGGTGATCTCCGCCCCGTTTTCCACGTGTGTGGCGAGCATTTCACCGTAGTCCATCTTGTAGATGTGGTCGCCAGCAAGAATCAGTACGTATTCCGGATTGTGCGCACGGATGATGTCGATGTTCTGATAGATAGCATCCGCGGTGCCGGCATACCAGGACGTTTCCATGCGCTGCTGCGCCGGCAACAGTTCGACAAACTCGCCCAACTCTCCGCGCATGAACCCCCAGCCGCGCTGGATATGCTGGTTCAGGCTGTGCGACTTGTACTGGGTAAGAATGCCAACCCGGCGTATGCCCGAGTTAACACAGTTCGATAAGGGAAAGTCGATGATGCGAAACTTGCCGCCAAAGGGCACGGCGGGTTTTGCCCGCCACTGGGTGAGTTGCTGCAGCCGTGAGCCGCGACCCCCGGCCAGTACCAGTGCCAGGGTGTTGCGCGTCATTCGGCTGACGTGTCTGACTGAATCCGGGTTATTCATGGCGCCTTCATCTATTTGTCATGGAGTAAGTGATCATCCGCAATCTCATCGCAGTGTCATTCCGGCAGAGGGTCACGGCGCTATTGGTGTAAATCGATAGCATACCGGTCACCCGCCTTCGCCAGGATGAGCAAACAAGAAGTTTCCGCACGCACACTGGTTAGCGTACAGTGCATCAATTAGTATCCTGTTGCATTGCGGTCAGTCAGTGTTTAAGCAGCCTGTGCCGGCAAGACTACAGCGTTATGGCCCCCGGGCGCGTTACTTGCGTTACTTACAGAGTTACTTGCAGATTAGTACAAACGGATTGGAATGGTAAGTACAAAGCAGACAATCAGTGACGGGGTGCGTCGGCTGTTGGCCGGGGCGCATCACGATCCCTTCGATGTGCTGGGTTGTCACCGGCGTGGCAGGTTCTGGCATATCAAGGCCTTGCTACCCGGTGTGACCGCAGTGGAGCTGGTGCAGGCTGGTGCAAGGCTGCCGATGAAACGCCTGCCTGACACCGACCTGTTCTCGGTGAGCATAAGCGCTGGCTCACAGCCACTATACCGGCTGCGCAGCTGTGACAGCGCCGGGCACTGGCACGAATTTGATGACCCTTACCGATTCAAACCCTTTATCGGTGACCTCGACCTCCACCTGTTTGCCGAGGGCAGGCACCAGCATCTTTACCGCATCCTGGGCGCACATTGCTGCCAGCACGAGGGTGTGGCAGGGGTGCGCTTTGCGACCTGGGCACCCAATGCGGACCGGGTGAGCGTGGTAGGGGATTTCAATGCCTGGCATGGTCTCGCCCACCCGATGCGCGTGCGCGGAGGCAGCGGCGTCTGGGAGTTGTTTGTTCCCGGTCTGACCGCGGGAGTCAATTACAAATTTGAAATTCGCTCAAAAGACGGCGGCCTGCACCTGAAGGCTGACCCCTACGGTAACGCCTACGAGATGCGCCCGGCTACGGCCTCGGTGGTGCAGGCGCCCAGCGAGTTCGCCTGGACCGACAGCAGCTGGCTGGAGCAGCGTGCGCAATGGGACTGGCAGCAGGCCCCGGTGTCCGTGTATGAGCTGCAGCTGGCTTCCTGGCGTCGCGGGGAGGGTGGGGAGCTGCTCAACTATCGTGATATCGCGCCGCAACTGGCGGATTACCTTGAGTCGATGGGGTTTACCCATGCCGAGTTGCTGCCGGTCACTGAATACCCGTTTGACGACTCCTGGGGTTACCAGCCCACGGGTTACTTCGCGCCCACGGCTCGCTTCGGCACCCCCGACGACTTCCGCTTCTTCGTTAACCACCTGCACAGCCGCGGTATCGGCGTGATACTCGACTGGGTGCCGGCCCATTTCCCCCGCGATGCCCATGGCCTGGCGCGCTTTGACGGCACCGCGCTGTATGAGCATGAAGACCCGAAGCGCGGCGAGCACGCAGACTGGGGTACGCTGATATTCAATTACGGCCGTCGTGAGGTGCGCAATTTCCTGCTGGCCAGTGCCAATTACTGGCTGGAAGAGTTCCACCTTGATGGTCTGCGCGTGGATGCGGTAGCGTCCATGTTGTATCTGGATTACTCCCGCGAAGCGGGTGAATGGGCGCCCAACGAATACGGTGGCAATGAAAACCTGGAGGCTATCGAATTCCTGCGCGAACTCAACACGCTCACCCATGGTGAGCACCCGGGCACGCTGACCATTGCCGAGGAATCCACCGCCTGGCCGCAGGTTACCCGTCCTACCTGGGTGGGTGGCCTGGGCTTCTCGATGAAGTGGAACATGGGCTGGATGCATGACACGCTTAATTATATGGCGCAACCGCCTATCTACCGTCAGTACCATCACGACCAGCTTACCTTTGGGCTGATGTACGCCTTCAGCGAAAACTTCATGCTGCCTTTCTCCCACGACGAGGTGGTACACGGCAAGCGCTCGCTGCTGGGGCGCATGCCGGGTGATGACTGGCAGCGTTTTGCCAACCTGCGCCTTCTGTACACCTACCTGTTTACCTA
>JAUIIQ010000037.1 GCA_030431585.1 Gammaproteobacteria bacterium
GGATAGACACTTTCCAGCTGAGCGGCCACTGCAATCGTGGTATACCCCCGAGCGGTCGAACCCCCCTTGACTCCCTTTCGGGGGTATACCACGATCACAGCGGTCACCACGAATGGGGTAAGCCTTCCGAGGGCGTGGAAGTTTGTTTTCAACCGAGGAAGGCTTACCCCATTTGTGGCGTCCGCATAGTTTGAATGCCTTTTCCCCGCTAATTCGCGATGAACCATAAAAAAGCCCGCCGAAGCGGGCTTTGCCATGCACAGTATAGAGCGAGAGGTTCTACCTCGGTTAAACGCGCTCAATGACTGTGGTGATACCCTGCCCCAGGCCTATACACATGGTTGATACACCCAGAGTCAGGTCACGCTCCTCCATGATGTTAAGCAGCGAGCCGGTAATTCGGGTGCCGGAACAGCCAAAGGGGTGACCCAGGGCAATCGCGCCGCCATGGACATTGACCTTCTCATCCATCTTGTCCAGCAGGTCCAGGTCCTTGAGCACAGGCAAAGCCTGCGCGGCAAACGCTTCGTTGAGCTCGACCATGTCGATATCGTCCATGCCAAGGCCCAGTCGCTTCAGTACCTTCTGTGTTGAAGGCACCGGCCCATAGCCCATGATAGAGGGATCCACACCTGCCAACGCCATCCCCTTTACCCTGGCAATTGGCTTGAGGCCCAGTGCCTGGGCTTTTTCTGCCGACATCATCAGCATGGCCGAAGCGCCGTCCGAAATCTGCGACGACTGGCCCGGTGTGACGGTGCCGCCCTGCGGGTTGAACGACGGCTTCAGCTTGGCAAGGTCTGCCATATTGGTTTCCGGGCGTATGGTTTCGTCTTCGGTGACCGAGACCAGAGCGCCCGCCTCATCGTGGCCGTCGATGGGGATGATCTCGCGCTTGAACTTGCCTTCGACCGTGGCCTTGTGTGCCAGTTGATGTGAACGCATGCCAAATTCATCCTGGGCTTCGCGGGTGATGCCGTGCATCATCGCCAGATATTCGGCGGTCATACCCATCATACCCGCGGCCTTGGCCACGGAACGACCCATGCGTGGATTGGGGTCTACATTGACCGGGTCCATCATAGGCAGGTGGCCCAAGTGCTCTACTCCGCCCACCAGGTAGACATCGCCCACGCCAGCCATAATGTTGGCGGCCGCGGTCTGCAGAGCGCTCATGGATGAACCGCACAGGCGGTTTACCGTTTGAGCCGGTATGCTGTGTGGTAATTCGGCGTTCAGCACAATCATCCGCGCCAGGTTCATACCCTGCTCGCCGCGCTGGATGACGGCACCCCAGATGAGATCGTCGATCTCGGCCGGGTCCAGCGCTGTGTTGCGCGCCAGCATGCCCTTGATGACCTCTGCAGAGAGGTCATCAGCTCGTACGTTACGGAAACAACCGTTCTTGGAACGCCCCATGGCTGAGCGGGCGTAATCGACAATCACTGCATCTCTTGGATTCAAACTCACAGTACTTCTCCTTTAATCCTGCCCTGACTCAGTAGTAGGTTTCGCCGTTGGCGAGCATTGCGTTCATGTGATCGGTCAGCTCGTAGGCCTTGCCAAGGTGTGCAAACTTGTCCGATGCCTCTTTTATGGTGGCCAGGCCAATGGTATCCATCCAGCGGAAGATACCGCCGCGGAAGGGCGGGAAACCAACGCCGTAGAGCAGGGCGAGGTCTGCTTCAGCAGGCGAACCGACAATGCCCTCTTCGATACAGCGGGCCATCTCAATTGCCATGGGCAGCATCATGCGCATCACGATGTCGTCCTTATCGAAATCTTTGCGCTCGCTGACAACGTCCGCGAGCATGGTGTAGACCTCGTCGTTGACGGTCTTGACCGGTTTGCCGCGTTTGTCTTTCACGTACTCGTAGAAGCCCTTCTCGTTCTTCTGGCCATAGCGGTCCAGCTCAAACATCACCTCGGCGACGCTTTTGAAGTCTGGACGCATGCGATCAGGGAAGCCCTCAGCCATCACGTTGGCTGCGTGAACGCCGGTATCTATGCCGACTACGTCCATCAGGTAGGCCGGACCCATGGGCCAGCCCCAGCGCTCCATGACTTTGTCGACGGCCTGAAAATCGGCACCGTCGCGCATCAGCATGTTAAAACCACCGAAGTAGGGGAACAGCACGCGATTGACCAGGAACCCCGGGCAGTCATTGACTACTACCGCTTTCTTGCCCATCTTGTTGGCGTAGGCCACGGTGCGGGCGATGGCCGTATCCGAGGTCTTCTCACCACGAATCACTTCAACCAGTGGCATTGCATGTACCGGATTGAAGAAATGCATCCCGCAGAAGTTTTCCGGGCGTTGCAGGTTTTCGGCCAGGCGCGTGATGGAGATAGTGGAGGTGTTGGAGGCCAGCACAGCGTCCTTATCAATTTCCTGCTCTGCCTCGGCCAGCACGATGCCTTTTACTTTCTCATTCTCGACAACCGCTTCTACCACTATGTCCACGTCTTCGAACCCGGCATAGGTCAGCGTGGGGTCGATGCTGTTGAGAATGTCGCCCATCTGGTCGGGGGTCATGCGGCCGCGGGATACGCGTTTGGCCAATAACTTGTTGGCTTCAGACAGGCCCAGGTCAAGCCCCGCCTGGTTGATATCCTTCATCTTGATGGGGGTGCCTTTGAGGGCGCTCTGGTAGGCTATGCCGCCACCCATGATGCCGGCTCCCAGCACCGCGGCGCGTTCGATTTTCTTGTCCGCTTTTTTCTCCCAGCTCTTGGCTTTCTTACCGAGCAACTGGTCATTGAGAAATACGCCTACCAGGGCCGAGGCAACCGGGGTGGTGGCCAGTTCGGCGAAGCCTTCCGCTTCCACTTCCAGCGCATCGTCCAGGCTCATGGAGCGGGCCTGCTCGATCACGTCCACAACCTTGATCGGCGCGGGGTAGTTCTTGCCAGCCTGCTGGGCGACCATTGATTTGATGGTGAAGAATGACATCATTGCTTCAACATCGTTGAGAGGCAGGGGGCCGTGCTTACGTGCGCGACGTTCCGCGTAGTCCAGGTCGCCGGCAATGGCGTTGCCCAGGGTGGCAAGGGTGACGTCGCGAAGCTGTTCCGGGCTGGCAACAGCGTCGACGGCGCCCGCTTTGAGTGCATCTTCAGGGCGCTTGTCGGCGCCCGTGGCCATCCACATTACGGCCTCGTCCACACCAATAATGCGCGGCAGGCGAACCGTGCCGCCCCAACCGGGCAGTATGCCCAGCTTGGTTTCAGGCAGGCCGATTTTGGCAGCAGTACTCATCACCCGGAAATCGCAGGCCAGGCAGACTTCCAGTCCACCGCCCATGGCAAAGCCGTTGATAGCGACAGCACTGGGGTAGGGCAGGCTGGCGAGGCGGTTGAAGTTGGCGTTGTTAACGCCAGTGAAAGGTTTTATCTCTTCTTTGGAGGAACCGAACAGACTGGTGAATTCGGTGATATCGGCACCCACAATGAAAACGGGTTTGGCGGAGGTGACCAGCAACCCCTTTATACCACTCTCTGCTTCCAGAGCATCCAGTGCCGCAGTAAGGCTGGTGACGGTAGCGTTATCGAATTTGTTGACGGATTCGCCCTGTAGGTCGAAATTCAGCTCAGCGATATCGCCGTCCAGGCGGCTTATCGTGAGCTGGGCACTCTGATAGATCATGTCAGTGTCCTGTCTCGGATTGGTGGGTTGTGCATGCGGCCAAGAAGTGTAGTCGAGGCCCGGGTTACTGGCCATACGTCCGGCCGATAGTCGATATAGACGGCAGTCATGCCGGTGGCTGGAAGTTTACAGCGATTACATTCGGTGGTCCAGTGGGGCTGGCCACTGGGCGAGGCAGGGCTGGCAGGGACTGCGTGCGCCTTAGCCCCGCAGGACAGCGCTGGTAGCAATAATGCGTCGCGGAGCCCGGGCAAAGTTTGCTATCTTCCACGTTTTTCCAGTTGCAACAGGAACCAGGGCAAATGAATCAGCTTCCCTACCCAGGACTGCGGGCCACTGCCGCGCTTTTTTTGCTGGTTGTGCTGTGCATGATCCTGGCGGGTGCTTTCTTGCTGCAGGTAGAGGACATGCATTACCTGAAGCAGCTGATTGAAGACGACGGGCCCGTGCAGTGGGTGGGGCAGACGGCAATATTTATCGCCTTTGGCCTGGCCTGCCTGTTCGCGATAACCGATGGCAGGCGCAGGGTGGCTTACACTCAGCTGAGTTATCTGCTGATGTTTTATGCCTTGCGCGAGGCCGACTACCATTACGAACTGTCTGAGCATGCCAAAGCCACGCAGTTCAAACGTTTTTTCAGCCATGAGCTGATACCGTTATCCAGTAAGCTTTTCCTCGCCGCAATAGTCATCCTGTTCCTGATAGTGCTCTATCGCTATCTCAGCAGCCAGCGGGCGTTTTTCTTCGCAGCCCTGCGCGACCGCTTGCCCTGGGCGCTATTCGCTGTGGCATGGGCCGGTGTGTTTTTCCTCTCCCAGTTGGTGGATCAAGTGCCGATTTTCCACAATGTTACTGGTCAGGTCTTCGAAGAGATCTTCGAATCCAGCGCCGAGGTGCTGGCGTTGATCGCCATGATCCTGTTTCGGCTGCAGCTGCGCGCTCCAGCGGTTATTGCGGGCCGAGCAACAGGGTAGGCAAGCCCAGACAGTGGCTGCGCACGGTGGCTACGCGGGTGCCCGGCTTGCGTCCTGCGCGAATCGGGGAGTGCGCAATGCCATGCTCGTCGAGGCAGGCAATGGTTAGATCGATATCCTTACAGTGATAGGTAATGCCCCAGAACAGGTCTTTTGCCGGAGGCTCTTTCCGGTTGTGGATGACTTCCAGGGTCATCTTGCCCAGCCGAAAGAAGAGCATGCGGCCTCCCCACTCCGGCACCTCCTGGTCCAGTGCGAGGCGCAGGCCCAGTTGCTCTGCAAACAGGCGAATGCAGTCATCCGCGTCGCGCGTCTGCAGTACCAGGTGGTCTACGGCAAAGATGCCGTTGCTGGCGGTGTTTTCATGATAGGCCGGGTCGCGGAAATGCGAACGGCTCAGCGACAGGCCGCGCGCGCCGGTGTCAACGGGCACGTCAGTGCTGACATTCTCGTCCAGCAGACTCAGCTTGCTGATAGCGGCTGGCCCGGAGGTGCCTGCCTGCTGTAGCAGTATATCGACATTCCCCAGGCGGAAGAGGTGGTCATTGCTGCGCTGTCCCAGCAGTAACTGATAGTCCGCGCTGGCCGCAGCCAGGTCTGGCACCTCGATAATAATCCTGTCGAAAGCGGTGATCACGGTCCCGGCTCAGCTTTCTCGCCAACTGTCTGGCGCAGTCTGATGGCGAGTAATCCCGGTGCTGCGTTCGCAAACGGCGGTAACGCGTTCTTCTTTCAGTGCTGTATGGCGGGCAATGTCGGCGCTGTGATGGTGATCGGCCGCGCCACTGTTGGCGGCCTCGCGCATATAGTGAAGCACCGCACCCTCGTGAACCTTGAACCGTACCCAGCGGTACAGGGCGACGTGTGCGAGCAAGGCAACGATCACCACCACGGCCACAGTGATCAGGTCCATCCAGGCAGCCTCTTCGTCGCGAGCTCTCTACTGGCCTGAGGCCGCGCCCCGGGTGTTGATGGCATGTCAATGAATGATCTGGTCGCCCCGTGACTCTATGCTTGTCTCAGCTGAGTTCTCCGTGGCTGCCACTTCCTGCTGTTGTACATAGTTACGCAGACGGTTGACCACACTGGTCATGACATCGATAGTCTGGCTGATCTGGTCCAGGGCCATCAATATTGTCTCACTTTCGCTGGGTTTATTGTCAGACATTCACGCTTCCTTGACTGTCGTGGTTGTTATGGTTGACCGCTTAATGTGGGCTGGTGGTCCGGCTTTGCTTTTGGCTAAGTGCTCCATTGATTGCAACGCAATGCTAATCCCAGCTCAGGGCGCCGCCTGTCTGGTACTCGATCACCCTGGTTTCGAAGAAATTCTTTTCTTTACGCAAATCCATGATTTCGCTCATCCACGGGAAGGGATTCTGCGCTCCCGGGAACTGCTCCGGCAGCCCAAGCTGGGACAGACGCCGATTGGCAATAAAGTGCAGGTACTCTTCCATTATCGCGGCGTTCATCCCCAGCACCCCGCGCGGCATGGTGTCCCGGGCGTACTGTACTTCCAGTTCAGTCCCTTCGAGGATCATTTGGATTACCTCCTGCTGGAATGACTCGGTCCACAACTGCGGGTTCTCCAGTTTGATCTGGTTGATTACGTCGATACCGAAGTTCAGGTGCATGGACTCGTCACGCAGGATGTACTGAAACTGTTCCGCGACGCCTGTCATTTTATTGCGCCGGCCCATGGACAGTATCTGGGTGAACCCGCAGTAGAAAAATATTCCTTCGGTGACCGCGTAAAAGCCGATCAGGTTGCGCAATAGTTCCTGGTCGGTTTCCGGGGTGCCAGTCTTGAAGGTCGGGTCGGAAAGGCTGTGGGTATGGCTCAGGCTCCAGGACGCCTTGGCTGCGACAGAGGGCACTTCTCTGTACATATTGAACACTTCACCCTCATCCATACCCAGAGATTCGATGCAGTACTGGTAGGCATGCGTATGGATGGCTTCTTCAAAGGCCTGGCGCAGCAAGTACTGCCGGCACTCAGGATTGGTGATCAGGCGGTACAGAGCCAGCACCAGGTTGTTGGCCACCAGCGAATCTGCTGTGGAAAAGTAGCCTAGCGAGCGCATGATAATGCGCCGTTCGTCTTCGGTGAGCCCCTCCGGGCTTTTCCAGGTGGCCACGTCCGCAGTCATGTTGATTTCCTGCGGCATCCAGTGATTGGCGCAGCCGTCTATGTATTTCTGCCAGGCCCAGTCGTACTTGAAGGGCACCAGCTGATTCAGGTCCGCCCGGCAGTTGATCATGGCTTTTTCGTCCACGGATACCCTGGCTGCGCCCATTTCCAGCTCTTCAAGGCCGGGCGCTACGTCTATGGCCTGCACAGCTGCCGCGGCTCGCGCTACCGCGTCTGTGTTCTTGTCAGCCGCTGGTGCCGGCGTCACCTCAGGCGCGACTCGCTCCTGAACCGCACCGGCGGCACCGGTCTCGGGCGTCACTGCTGCAAGGCCAGGCTGGTTTTTCTCCATGAGCGGCACAGACGCCTCGTGCTGAGCTGCGGCCGGCTCGGGTGTGGCTGGCTGAGATACGGCCGGCAGGGGTCCCCCCGACTGGGGCCCCAGTATCGCGGCATTGCTGTCTTCCTGGTGGTAGTCGTCCCAACTCAACATGTATGGTCTTCCCCTGGCATCCGCTGCCCTGTCGTTCCGATAAATAGTGTTGTCGCGCTGTTCACTGGCAGGCTTCGCAGTCCGGGTCATCCAGCGAACAGGCCGCCGGTACTGGCGCGGGCGCAGCTTCCCTTGATACCGCGTTGAGTGAGCCGGTATCGATAGTGGATTTTTCGGTGCCGGTGGCTGCCAAAGAGCGCAGGTAATAAGTGGTCTTTAAACCGCTGTACCAGGCCATGCGGTAGGTAATATCCAGTTTCTTGCCGTTGGCGTTATTGATGTACAGGTTCAATGACTGCGCCTGGTCTATCCACTTCTGGCGTCTGCTGGCGGCATCTACCAGCCAGCGCGGTTCCACTTCGAAGGCGGTAGAGTAGATAGCCTTGAGGTCTGCCGGAATGCGGTCGATGGCCTGTACTGAGCCGTCAAAATACTTGAGGTCATTCACCATCACGCCATCCCACAGCCCCCGCGCTTTGAGATCGTTGACCAGGTAGGGGTTGACTACCGTGAACTCGCCCGAGAGGTTCGATTTCACATACAGGTTCTGGTAGGTGGGCTCTATCGATTGGGAGACCCCGGTAATGTTGGCGATGGTGGCGGTCGGAGCAATGGCCATCACATTGGAATTGCGCATGCCGTCGCGCTGAACGCGGGCGCGCAGTGCTGGCCAGTCCAGTGTCTGCTCCTGATTCACCTGGATATACTCTGCCCCGCGTTCATCGATCAGTTTCTGTAGCGAATCGATAGGGAAAATGCCCTGGCTCCATAGTGAACCCTGGTAGCTGGAGTAGACGCCGCGCTCGGCGGCCAGCTCGCTGGACGCTTCAATCGCGTAGTAGCTGATTGCTTCCATGGAGTTATCAGCGAATTCCACGGCGGCTTCAGAGCCATAGGCAAGTTGTTGCTTGTACAGCGCATCCTGAAACCCCATCAGTCCCAGGCCTACCGGGCGGTGTTGCATGTTGGAATTGCGGGCCGTGGCTACCGAGTAATAGTTAATGTCGATAACGTTGTCCAGCATGCGCACCGCAGTGCGCACAGTTCGGCGCAGCTTATCCAGGTTGAGACCGTTTTCGTCGATATGCCGTGGCAGGTTCACCGAGCCCAGGTTGCATACCGCGATCTCGTCAGCGCTGGTGTTGAGCGTAATTTCTGTACACAGGTTTGAGGAATGCACGACACCCACATGCTGCTGCGGCGAGCGCAGGTTGCAGGGGTCTTTGAAGGTCATCCAGGGATGGCCTGTTTCAAACAGCATGCCCAGCATCTTGCGCCACAGGTTTTCCGCCTTCACGGTTTTGAACAGTTTCAGTTCGCCGCTGCGGGTCATCGCCTCGTAATGCTCGTAGCGCTGCTCAAAAGCTCTGCCATAGAGGTCGTGCAGGTCAGGTGTGTCACTGGGAGAAAACAGCGTCCAGTCGCCGCCATTGAACACGCGCTTCATGAACAGGTCGGGAATCCAATTGGCTGTGTTCATGTCGTGGGTGCGACGACGGTCATCGCCGGTGTTCTTGCGCAGCTCCACAAATTCCTCTACGTCCAGATGCCAGGTCTCCAGGTAGGCGCAGACAGCGCCCTTGCGTTTACCTCCCTGGTTTACGGCCACTGCAGTATCGTTGACGACCTTGAGGAAGGGTACGATTCCCTGGCTCTTGCCATTGGTGCCTTTGATATAGGCGCCCAGTGCGCGCACCGGGGTCCAGTCGTTGCCGAGGCCCCCGGCAAACTTGGACAGCATGGCGTTATCCTGAATGGCGCCATAAATGCCATGCAGGTCGTCTGGCACAGTGGTGAGGTAACAGGATGATAACTGCGGGCGCAGGGTGCCGGCGTTGAACAGCGTGGGTGTGGAACTCATGTAGTCAAAAGAGGACAGCAGTTGATAGAACTCAATTGCGCGTTCGTTCTTGTCTATTTCATCGACTGCAAGACCCATGGCCACGCGCATGAAAAAGATCTGCGGCAGTTCGATTCGCGTGTCATCGCTGTGAATGAAGTAGCGGTCGTAGAGTGTTTGCAGGCCGAGATAGGTGAACTGCAGGTCTCTTTCCGGCAACAGTGCCTGGCCAAGTTTTTCGAGATCATAGGCAGCCAATTCGGGGCTGAGCAACTCCAGCTCTATGCCTCTGGCAATATAGGCGGGCAGGGCACGTGAATACAGCTGGCTCATTTCGCTCTGGGTGGCACTGTTTGCCACGCCCAGGAACCTCAGAGACTCTGAGCGCAGGGTATCGCAGAGCAGGCGCGCGGCGACGCAGGAGTAGTTGGGCTCCTTCTCAATCAGCGTGCGCGCGGTAATGACCAATGATGTGGACAACTCGTCTGCCGTGACGCCGTCGTAGAGGTTTTTCAGAGCGGCTTCAAGAATCTCCTGCTCGCTGACATCTGCCAGGCCCGCGCAGGCCTCGCTGACGATAGTATGCAGTCGATCAAGGTCCAATGGCGTGCGGGTGCCATCCGCCTGCACTACGCTGATGGCATTTGCCGCCGCCTGTGTTTCCTGCGACAGACTCGCCTTGGCAGCGCGTTTGCGGGCCTGCTCTTCGCGATAAATGACGTAGTCGCGGGCGATCTTGTGCTCGCCAGCGCGCATCAGCGACAGCTCCACCTGATCCTGAATATCCTCGATGTGGATGGTGCCGCCGGATGGCATACGCCGTTTGAAGGTAGCTGAGACCTGGTTGGTCAGGCTGGCGACAGTTTCGTGGATGCGGCTTGATGCGGCAGCGGTGCCGCCCTCCACGGCGAGGAAAGCTTTGGTAATGGCTACAGCGATCTTGCTATCCTCGAAGGGTACTACTGTGCCGTTGCGTTTTATGACCCGCAGTTGCCCCGGGGCTGTTGCGGCGATGCTGCCGCTGATAGCGGCGGGGTCCTGGCCCGGCGGCGATGATCCGGCGAGAGTGCCGCTGGGATGGGGGTCTGTGCGCATGCTTACTCCTGGCCGCAGGTTTCGTCCACTGGCCTGTTCTTGAGCAGTTTTTGTGGCCTCAGTACAGCGGTACTGAGGGGTGTCGCCAGCGCCTGGAGGTCGCGCCAGTGGCTGTTTCGGTTATTTTTTGTTCAACGACAACCCCTATATATGGGGGTTTGCAGTGCCATGGGATACAAGATAATGCGGGTACGAGCTGTTTGCAAGGCACCAGCCTGGGTTTATATTGTGGATAAGGTGTTGATAGTTTGGGGAGTCTGCAAACGCTAACGTTACAGCCCTACGCAGGCGGCCGTTCCGGTGCAGGGCCGGCTGTGCAGGAAGGGTAGATTATTTTCCGACAGAGGGCTCAGGAGCGGGCCGTTTCACGGCCGCCCACTGACCGCCAGGGAGCTCGTATTGGGATATGCTGGCAACTGGGCTCGGCGCTCAGCGGTTTGCCAGCAGCAGGAACTCCATAATGGCTTTCTGCGCATGCAGGCGGTTTTCCGCCTCCTCCCAGACCACCGTATCGGCAGCGTCCATCAGCTCCGCGCTGATTTCCTCGCCGCGGTGAGCGGGCAGGCAGTGCATGTAGAGTGCATCGCCCGCCGCGCGGCTCATCAGTTCCGCGTTGACCTGGTAGCCGCTAAATGCCGCTTCCCGCGCCTTTTGCTCCGCTTCCTGGCCCATTGAGGCCCATACATCGGTGACCACCAGGTCGGCACCCGCTGCTGCGGCAAGGGGGTCGTGAATAACACTGACGCGATCCCGGTTGGCTTCCAGCAGGGTTGCGTCAGGCTCGTAGCCGGGTGGACAGGCCACACGCAGCTCAAAATCGAACTGCCGGGACGCGTTAATATAACTTTGTGCCATGTTGTTGCCGTCGCCCACCCAGGTGACGACTTTGCCAGAGATGCTGCCACGGTGTTCGGCGTAGGTCTGCATGTCCGCCATCAGCTGGCAGGGATGGTAGTCATCGGTGAGCCCGTTGATCACCGGAACCGATGAGTGCGCCGCGAAAGATTCCAGGATGTCATGCCCGAACGTGCGTATCATTACCAGGTCCACCATCGACGAGATGACGCGCGCGCTGTCCTCAATCGGTTCTCCGCGGCCCAGCTGGGTGTCGCTGGGCGAGAGGAACATGGCATGGCCCCCCAGCTGGGTCATGCCAGCTTCGAAAGAAACCCGTGTGCGGGTAGAGGATTTGGCGAAAATCATCCCCAGGACCTTGCCTGTGAATCGTGGTGATTCCGTCCCCGCCAGCCTTGCCTGTTTCATTTCCGTCGCCCGCCGCAGCAGAGCCTGCAGTTCGTCGGGGCTGAAATCCATCAGTGTCAGAAAGTGCCGTGTGTCAGCCATGTTGTTCTACCTGCTTGTCTGGGGTGCTGTGGCACAAGTGCTCAGAATGAGGTCCGCTACGCCCTCGGCTAACTCGGTGGCCTCTGCCTCGGAGATAACAAGCGGAGGCAGCAAACGCACGGTATTACCGCAGGTAACGTTGACCAGCAGGCCTTTATGCAGGGCGTCGGTGACCAGCCCAGGGCAATCCCTGTCAAGCTGGAATCCCAGCATCAGGCCTTTCCCGCGTATCTCGACCAGGCTGTCAGTGCCGGCAGTTTTCTCTGCTACGAGCTTTCGGATCAACGCCCCCATGCGCTTGGCATTGCTTAGCAGCGCCTCTTTTTCCAGTGTCTCGATGACAGTCAGGGCCATGTTGCAAACGAAGGGGTTGCCGCCGTAGGTGGAACCGTGGTGTCCGGGGCCGAATACGTCGGCTGCGGCGGACCGGGCCAGACAAGCGCCAATGGGAAAGCCATTGCCCAGGCCCTTGGCAGTGGTAACAACGTCCGGCACAAAGCCCATACCCTGATAGGCGAACCAGTCTCCGGTGCGTCCGTTGCCCGTCTGCACTTCATCGAGCATCATTAACCAGCCCTGCTGGTCACATATTTGCCGCACCGCTTGCAGATAATCTGCCGACAGCTCGTGCACACCACCTTCTCCCTGCACCGGCTCTGCCATAAAGGCGACCACATCGGGATTATTGGCGGCGATCTGTCGGATCGCCTCCACGTCGTTGCGTGGCGCACGCACGAAGCCGCTCACCAGGGGCTCGAATCCTGCCTGGATCTTGCGGTTGCCGGTTGCACTCAGCGTAGCCAGCGTGCGCCCATGAAAGGCGCCTTCCAGGACGATGATGGCCGGCTTTTCCACCCCGCGGTTGTGGCCGTGGAGGCGAGCCAGTTTGATTGCCGCTTCGTTGGCTTCGGCACCAGAATTGCCAAAGAAGCACGTGTCCATGCCAGAGACTTCGGCGAGGCGCGCAGCCAACTGCTCCTGAGCGGCAATACCGTACAAGTTGGAGGTGTGAACCAGGTTGTCTGCCTGCTGGCGGATGGCGGCAACGATCGCGGGGTGTGCATGCCCCAGCCCGTTCACGGCGATTCCGGCAATGCCATCCAGATAGCGTCGCCCTTCCGTATCAAACAGGTAGGTGCCCTCTCCCCGAGTAAAGGTGACCGGTAGCCGGGCGTAGGTTGGCATCAAGGCCGACATGTTTCGTGCTCCATATAAACGCAAAAAGGCAGCTGTGGCTGCCTGGTAAGAGAGCACTATAAACGTGGTTGGCGCGCTTGTAAATCACCTGCGAACGCCGTGGATATATTACGGTCAGAATAGGGTAGAATGCGCGCTTTTGAACCTAGCGCCGATGGCCGTTTCTCAGCACAGGATTGATTATGGACACTACTGAAACAATCAAAGAGCAAATTGAAAACAACACCATTCTTCTCTATATGAAAGGCTCACCCAACCAGCCCCAATGCGGCTTCTCTGCGCGCACGGTGCAGGCGCTGATGCAGTGTGGCGAGCGCTTTGCGTACGTGGATATCCTTTCCAACCCCGAAATTCGCGCAACGTTGCCGACCTACGCCAACTGGCCCACATTCCCTCAGCTCTGGGTAGATGGCGAGCTGATAGGTGGCTGTGACATTGTCACGGAGATGTTTGAAACCGGAGAGCTGCAAACGCTGGTGAAAGAGGCGGTCGCTGCGAAAGCCGACTCTTAGCAGCGTAACCTCCGGTCCACGGGGTGTATTCGCTTTGGCGATAAATAAAAACTATATACCCGATGGGCACAATCAAATTGGTAGGGTGCCTCCGCCTGTGTATGATGTGGGTCCAAACGCGGCGGGGCGCGGGCCCTGTATTTCTGTGAAACAAAAAGATGGAGAACCAAAATGGGCGTATTAGTTGGCAAGCCGGCACCGGATTTCGATGTTGCTGCAGTTCTGGGTAATGGTGAGATCGTTGATTCCTATAAGCGGTCCGAGGCGATGGCAGGCAAGTATGGCCTGATTTTCTTCTATCCCCTGGACTTCACCTTCGTCTGTCCTTCTGAGCTGATCGCACTTGATCACCGCATGGACAAGTTTCGTGAGCTGGGTGTGGAAGTGGTGGCGGTATCTATCGACTCGCAGTTTACCCACAACGCGTGGCGCAACACTGACGTCAACAAAGGCGGTATTGGCGCGGTGTCTTACACGATGGCGGCAGACGTCAGCCACGATATTTGCCGCGCCTACGATGTAGAGGCGGACGGAGGAGTGGCGTTTCGCGGCGCTTTCCTGATCGACAAGGAAGGTAATGTGCGCTCGCAGTTGGTGAATGACCTGCCCCTGGGGCGTAACATTGATGAGCTCATTCGCCTGGTAGAGGCGCTGCAATTCCACGAGGAACATGGTGAAGTGTGCCCGGCGGGCTGGAACAAAGGTGACAAGGGTATGGATGCCTCGCCCGACGGTGTTGCCGCCTACCTGAGTGAAAATGCTCAAGGGTTGTAAGCGTCCGGAGGACCTGACAACGCGGGCTACGG
The DNA here is from genome assembly GCA_030431585.1 of Gammaproteobacteria bacterium. Classification (GTDB taxonomy): domain Bacteria; phylum Pseudomonadota; class Gammaproteobacteria; order Pseudomonadales; family Halieaceae; genus Halioglobus. Next base: position 14,039 of record JAUIIQ010000037.1, read on the forward strand.
CCCGCGTTTTTGTTGCAGTGCCGGAAGTCCTGCATCGGCGAGTGCATCATGTATAATTCCCGCCCTTTTCAGCTTTCAGCAGATCACCACAGATGGATGTGAAACAGTACATGTCAGAGCTTGGCCTCGCAGCCCGGGCAGCATCGCGAGAGCTGGCAGCGGCCAAGACCAGCCAGCGCAACGCAGCTCTGCTGGGTGCCCGCGATGCCCTGGATGCAGAGCGAGCGGCGCTCGCCAACGCCAATGCCGCTGACCTCGAGCGAGGTGCCGCCGGCGGCCTGGATGCGGCGCTCATGGATCGCCTTGAGCTCACGCCAGCACGCATCGACGCTATGCTGGAGGGGCTTGCGCAGGTAGCTGCCTTGCCTGACCCCGTGGGTAGCATCTCCGATATGAATACCATGCCCAGTGGTATCAAGGTGGGCCGTATGCGCGTGCCTTTGGGCGTCATTGGCATTATCTATGAGTCCCGGCCCAATGTGACTGCCGAGGCGGCCAGTCTATGCCTGAAGTCTGGCAATGCAGCCATTTTGCGCGGCGGCAGTGAGGCACTTGAATCAAATATGGCCATTGCTCGATGTCTTGCCCAGGGCCTTGAACTGGCAGGTTTACCCGCAGCTGCAGTGCAGGTGGTGGAGACCCGCGATCGCGCCGCCGTCGGTCACCTCATCACCATGCCCAAGTGTGTTGACGTCATTGTTCCTCGCGGTGGTAAAGGCCTGATTGAGCGCATCAGCAGCGAGGCCAGGGTGCCGGTGATCAAGCACCTGGACGGAACCTGTCACGTATACATCGATGAGGGTGCGGACGAGGACATGGCCCAGGCCATTGCCGTCAATGCCAAAACCCAGCGCTACGGTACCTGCAATACTATGGAAACCTTGCTGGTGCACGAGGCCATAGCGGCCAGCCTGCTGCCGCGCCTGGCTGCGGCCTATGCAAGCGCCGGGGTGGAGCTGCGCGGCTGCGAACGTAGCTGCGCCATGGTCCCCGCCGCCATTCCGGCAACGGAGGCCGACTGGTATGAGGAGTACCTGGCGCCCATTCTGGCAGTGCGGGTGGTCGACGATATAGACCAGGCACTGGATCACATCGAGACTTACAGTTCCCGGCACACGGAGAGTATCGTCACCCGGGATCATGCCCGTGCCATGCGCTTCCTGCGCGAAGTGGATTCCAGTTCGGTTATGGTCAATGCCTCGACCCGCTTTGCAGATGGTTTCGAGTATGGTCTGGGGGCGGAAATTGGTATCTCCACAGACAAGCTTCACGCCCGGGGGCCGGTAGGACTTGAAGGCCTTACCTCACAGAAATACGTGGTTCTCGGCGAGGGGCAGGTTCGCACTTGAGTGATGCGCTGACTCCGGTAGGGGTATTTGGCGGCACTTTCAATCCGGTGCACTATGGCCACCTGCGATCGGCGCTGGAGCTGGTCGAGAGGCTTGGTCTGGAGCACCTGCGCCTGATGCCCTGTGCCGCGCCACCCCATCGTGAAGCCCCGGACTGCAGTGCCGCACACCGCGCCGCCATGGTGGAATTGGCGGTGCGAGAAGAGCCACTGCTGCGTTGCGATCCTCGGGAATTACGGCGCAAGGGGCCGTCCTACACCATAGACAGTCTGGAAGAACTCAGCGGGGAGCTGGGCGACGCATACAGCCTATGCCTGGTGATGGGCTGTGACGCAATACTCAAGCTGGACACCTGGCATCGCTGGCGCGAACTGCTGGATGTGGCCCACGTGGTTATTCTTACCCGGCCCGGCTGGCACTTGCCGGATACCGGGTTGGTCGCTGACTGGCTGACGTTGCACCGGACAGACGCTCACGAAAACCTGCGAAGACGCCGTCACGGCAGTGTATTCGTGGAGGAGTTACGTCCTTTGCCTATCTCGGCAACAGAAATTCGCGAGCTGCTGCACTCGGGCAGGTCTGCCCGCTATCTGCTACCCGAGCAGGTATTGAACTATATTGAGACACACGCCCTGTATTGAAGGTAAGGAATGACACACCCATGAAGAGAACTCCACACAATGCAAGCTGAGCAATTAAAGGCGCTGGTTGTTGATGCACTCGATGACCTAAAAGCGGTGAATACGGTGACGCTGGACGTCACTGGCCTAACCGACGTGATGGATTACCTGGTTATCGCCAGCGGCACCTCCAATCGCCACGTGAAGTCGCTGGCCGACAACGTCTGCATGGAGGCCAAGAAGCAGGGGCAGCGGGCTATTGGCGTGGAAGGTGAGGACGCTGGCGAATGGGTGTTGGTGGACTTTGGTGACGTCGTGGTGCACGTGATGCTGCCTGCCACGCGCGACTTCTACGATCTGGAGCGACTCTGGGCTGAGCACCCCAGGCCCAGCGCGGACTGATGCGCATCAGTATCGTTACGGTGGGCACACGCATGCCCGCCTGGGTGAATCAGGGTGTGGATGAATACAGCAAGAGACTGCCGCGAGAGCTGAATCTGGAGTGGAAAGAGGTGCCGCTGGCGGCTCGAGGGAAAAACGCCAACGCCAATCAGCTGAAGGAGAAAGAGGGCGAACAGATTCTCAAGGCGGTACCGGCAGGCGACAGAGTGATAGCCCTTGACGTGCGCGGGCAGACGCTGGCGACGGACGAGCTTGCGCAAACACTCGCCGACTGGCAGATGTCCGGCGACAATTACAGTCTGCTGATAGGAGGCCCCGATGGTCTCTCAGCGGCGTGTTTGCAGCGTGCGCAGAGGCGGTGGTCGCTTTCAGCGTTGACGCTTCCCCACCCGCTGGTGCGCATTTTATTGGCCGAACAGCTTTATCGGGCTTGGACAATCACCGTCAATCACCCGTATCATCGGGAGTAGTTTCCGCAATCGACAATCTACCAGGCTAACCGGTTACATGCCTCGATATATCGCCCTGAAGGATCCTCACCGGGAGTCCCGGATTTACAGTGCGCGAACCGTCACCGCCATACTGATCATGCTAGCCTTGCTGGGGGTCATTCTTGGCCGCTACTACGGCTTGCAGATCACCGATTATGAAACCTATCGCACGCAGTCCGAAAGCAACCGCGTGAAATTGCAGCCGTTACCGCCCAAGCGAGGACTGATATACGATCGCAACGGGGTGCTGCTGGCAGACAATCGCCCCAGCTTCACGCTGTCCGTGATCAAGGAGCGGGTGCCGGACCTGGAAGCGACGCTGGCGGAGTTGCGCCAGCTGGTGCCGGTGTCCGACAGCGAGGTGGCAAAGTTTCGTGAGCGACTGCAACGCCGCCGCCCGTACGAACCTGTTCCCTTGCACTTCCGCCTGAATGGAGATGAGCGGGCCCGCCTTGCGGTGAACCGATACCGCCTGCCGGGCGTGGTAGTAGAGGCGCAACTGCTGCGACATTATCCCCACGGTGCCCTGTTCTCGCACGCTCTCGGCTATGTCGGCAGAATCAATGAGCGCGAGGCTTTTGAACTTGACGAGACGGATTATCGGGGCACGTTCCATGTTGGCAAGGTCGGAGTGGAGAAGTTCTACGAGGACGTATTGCACGGCGATGTCGGCTACCAGAATGTAGAAACCAATGCTCATGGCCGGGTGCTGCGAGTGCTGGAGCGCCACGCGCCAAAGCCGGGGGCAGACCTGACCCTGCACCTTGATATCAATATCCAGCGCGCGGCTTACGAAGCGCTGGGAGACCGGCGCGGCGCAGTCGTTGCTATCGATCCCGTTTCAGGCGGTGTGCTGGCACTCGTGTCCACGCCCGGATTTGACACTAACCTGTTCGTCAATGGCATCAGTTCGCGCAACTACAGCGCATTGCGTGACTCTCCGGACGTACCGCTGTTCAACCGGGCCATACAGGGTCAGTACCCGCCAGGGTCCACCATAAAACCGTTAATGGGCATGGCGGGCCTGGAGTCGGGGCTGGTCACTCCCGAGACCACAGTGCCCGACCCCGGTTACTATCGCCTGCCCGGCGACTCGCATCGCTATCGTGACTGGATACTGAGGATTCGCGGCACTGGCCATGCGCCCGAGGTCGACCTGAACATGGCGATAGCGGAGTCCTGCGACACCTATTTCTACGACCTGGGCCGGCGTTTGACCATAGACCGGATGCACGATTACCTCGCGCCCTTCGGCCTGGGTAGTCGCACCGGCGTGGATACAACCAATGAACGCCGCGGAGTGTTGCCCTCCACGCAGTGGAAGCGGGACGCGCTGAATCAGGTGTGGTATCCGGGAGAGACTATCAGCGCCAGCATTGGTCAGGGCTATATGCTCACCACACCCCTGCAACTGGCGGTGGCGACCAGCGTGATGGCCAGTAAGGGGCGCAGGCACGTGCCTCGCCTGTTGCAGGCGCTTGACGGTGAACCTGTTGCAGCGCCCGAGCTTGCGCCTATCGAAACGGCCCCTGAGCACTGGGACGCGGTATACCGGGGAATGCTGGACGTAGTGCACGGGGAACGCGGCACGGCAAAAGCCCTGGCAAAGGGTATTCGTTATCAGATGGCGGGCAAGACTGGTACCGCCCAGGTGATAGGCATCGCACAGAATGCTGTTTACAAAGAAGATGAAGTAGAGGAACGGCATCGGCACCACGGCTTGTTCATCGCTTTTGCACCCGCCGACGCGCCCACTATAGCCGTCGCTATCATTGTTGAAAACGGCGGTGGCAGCAGCGCCGCCTCGCCCATCGCACGACACGTGATCGATACCTGGTTGTTTGGTCGCAGCGAATTCGAGGATCCGGCCTGATGGGCGACTATGTCCGGCAGATGCCGCACCAGAGCAGCGCTGACCTGGCCAGGCGCCCCAGTGCGGCGGCGCGCCTGCATGTTGATGTGCCATTGTTGTTGCTGCTGTTGGCGCTCACCGCGTTCGGGCTGGTTGTACTGTACAGCGCCTCCGGTCAAAGCATGGCGGCCGTGGTGCGCCAGGGGCGTTATTTTGCAGTGGCTTATGTCATTATGTTTCTTGGTGCCCAGCTTAGTTTGCAGCGTTATACGCGCTGGGCGCCGTGGCTCTATCTGGTGGGTGTGGCAACGCTGCTGGGGGTCATGTTTTTCGGTGTCGGTGCCAAGGGCGCGCAGCGTTGGCTGGAGATAGGCGGCTTTCGTTTTCAGCCTTCGGAAATCATGAAGCTGGTGGTGCCCATGGCGGTCGCCTGGTACCTTTCGGACAGGATACTGCCACCGCGATTCAAGCATGTCGTGGTGGGTCTGGCATTAGTGTCGATCCCGGCTGCGCTTATACTGCAGCAGCCTGATTTGGGAACCTCGCTGCTGATAGCCGCCAGTGGTCTGTTCGTGCTGTTCATGGCGGGTATCGGCTGGCGCTACATTTTCGGTGCCGCGCTGCTGGCGGTCGCCTCGGCCTGGCCTGCGTGGATGTTTGTGCTCCAGGATTACCAGAAGCAGCGGATTCTCACCATGCTCAACCCGGAAAGCGACAAACTGGGGGCCGGGTGGAATATCATCCAGTCAAAGACGGCCATTGGCTCCGGCGGTTGGGAGGGCAAGGGCTGGCTCAGCGGCACTCAGTCGCAGCTGGATTTTTTGCCAGAGAGCCATACTGACTTTATCATCGCTGTGCTGGCAGAGGAGTTTGGCCTGCGCGGAGTGCTTTTCCTGATGACGCTGTATACCTTGATCCTGTTGCGCGGATTCTGGATCGGTGTGCAGGCCCAGACCAGTTTCGGCCGCATGATGGCAGGTAGTCTTACCCTCACTTTTTTCGTATATATCTTTGTTAACATGGGCATGGTGGCGGGTTTGCTGCCGGTGGTAGGAGTGCCCCTGCCACTGGTCAGTGCCGGCGGTACATCGGTGGTTACACTGATGGCTGGTTTCGGCATACTGATGGCAGTGAGCACCGAGAAGCGAATGGTGGCCCATTGAACTTTTTTTCGGCTTTTGATTGAGAGATGCCTCCTATGTCCAGAATGCTCAAAATGACCCTGCTGGTGTGCTGCCTTTGGCCGACATTGTCCTGCGCGGCAGACAATAACTACGCCAGTCATCCGGCTGCCTTGGCATTGATAGATGAAATGGTTGCTGAAGAGGGCTTTGAGCGCGAGCAACTGCTTGCTTTATTCGCTGAAACCAATCGCCAGGATTCGATAATCGACGCGATGAACCGGCCCGCGGAAAAAACCAAGCCATGGTACGAGTACCGCGAGATTTTTCTCAACGACAAGCGCGCGAAGCAGGGTGTGGTCTTTTATCGGGAGCATCAGCAAACGCTTGAGCGAGCCGAGGCCGAGATGGGTGTGCCTGCCGAGATTATCGTGGCCATCATTGGTGTTGAAACCTATTATGGACGCATCGCAGGCAGCTACCGGGTGATTGATGCGCTGTCTACTTTGGCCTTTGACTACCCCAGGCGATCAGAGTTTTTCACCAAGGAACTGAAGAATTACCTGATGCTGACGCGGGACCAGCGTATGGATCCACTGACCCTGACCGGCTCTTACGCAGGCGCAATGGGGTACGGACAGTTCATGCCCAGCAGTTACCGCAGTTACGCCGTTGACTTCGACGACGACGGTGTGGCCGACATATGGAACAATCCTGTCGATGCGATAGGCAGTGTCGCCAATTACTTCAAAGCGCATGGCTGGACTGAAGGTGGCCAGGTGGTGCTTCCGGCACGCGCGGAAAGCGCGGTTCTGGAGGAGATGCTCAGCCGGGGTCGAAATCTCAAGCCCCGGTTCACTGTGGCGGAGTTTGTTGCCGCAGGTCTGGTGCCCGAGGGGGGTGCTGACCCCGCAGCGGAGGCGATCGGTATTCAGTTTGAACTGGCTGATGGGCATGAGTATTGGCTGGGCTTGCATAACTTTTACGTGATCACCCGCTATAACCACAGCGCAATGTACGCCATGAGCGTTTACCAACTGAGCCAGCGCATAGCCACGGAGTTGTCGCCCTAGTGCTGCGCCTGGTGTTGGCAGGTCTGGCTGGCTTGCCAGGATTGTTGGCGTGCAGTTCGCATGAACCCCTGACGGGAGACGACTACCAGGCGACCCGCTACTCCCAGATGCAGGACGCCGCGCCTCTGCAGCCTCTGGGCCCGGACACGGTGGCCGATGCAGTGCCCCGGGCCGACCCCATACTCGCTGTCGGCAACAAAAGCCCTTATGTGGTCAATGGTGTTACCTACGAAATCCTGGAGAACTACCGGGGTTACCGCGAGCAGGGCATAGCCTCCTGGTATGGCAGTAAATTTCATGGCCATGAAACCTCCAATGGAGAGATCTTCGACGTGTATGCGCCGTCGGCTGCGCATAAAACCCTGCCTATTCCTTCCTATGCCAGAGTAACCAATCTGGAGAATGGCCGCAGCGTGGTGGTGCGGGTGAATGATCGCGGGCCATTCCATGAGGAGCGCCTGATTGACCTGTCTTACGCTGCCGCGGTGAAACTGGGGTTCATGGAGCAGGGCACCGCTCCTGTCGAAGTGGCGGTACTCGATATTGCCGGAGTCGATGACCTTCGCGATGCGCCTGGCTCGCACTATCGATACCTGCAACTGGGTGCTTTCGCCGCTGAAGGTTCAGCCCGAAGGTTACAGTCTGAACTGCAGGCGTTTCTGCAGGTGCCCGTATTCGTTAACGAGGTGGATGCCAGCGGAGCCAGACTGTTTCGCGTGAGGGTTGGGCCTATGGCTGACGCGAGCCAGATGCAACTGGTGCAGCAGCAGCTGAGCGATGGGGGTTACGCCTCAGGGCAACCGCTGCCCTGAAGCACTTTTTCGCACAGCCTGAGTGTGGGCTGATCTTTCGGTTGCGGGTCGCATGCGTTACCATTCGCGACCAGCTTCGCAACAAGTCTACGGTCCCTGTCCTATGAGTCGAATTACCCTGGTTCTGGTTCTCGCATTTGCCTCTTTAGGTACCCAGGCCGCTTCCATTGTGCCCTCTCCGCCACAGCTTTCTGCCAAGGCGTACTTGCTGGTAGACGCCACCAGTGGTGCTGTCCTGGCGGAGCACAACGCGGATATGCCCCTGCCCCCTGCCAGCCTTACCAAGATGATGACCAGCTATGTGCTGGCCACCGAAATTCAGGCGGGAAGAATCAAGCGGGAAGATATGGTGACCGTCAGTGAGAAAGCCTGGTCACAGAACCCTATCTTCGAGGGTTCCT
>JAUIIQ010000259.1 GCA_030431585.1 Gammaproteobacteria bacterium
TTTCACCGGACTGGGAGATCGTCAGCAGCAGCGTACCCTCATGCTGGACACGCTTGCGATAGCGAAATTCAGAAGCAACCTCAACCTCGCAGGCAATCCCCGCAATTTCTTCCAACCAGTAGCGAGCCACCATTCCCGCATGAAAGCTGGTCCCGCAGGCGACAATCTGTACATTACGGACACGGTCAAAGATGGCGGAGGCATTGGCTCCGAAGCAGCTCTCGTCGGTGAGCAGGCTGTCGCAGGCATTGAAGGTTGCGGCCAGTGCACGGGGTTGCTCATAGATTTCCTTGAGCATGTAGTGGTCAAAGCCTCCCAGGTCAACGGCTTCGACCACCTCGTCAATACGCGTCTGGCTGCGGCTGACAGGCTCACCCTGCTCGTTGAAAATTTGCCGGGATGAGGGCGATATGAGTGCGATATCTCCCTCCTCAAGGAAGATGAAACGATCGGTTACCTGGCGCAGTGCCATCTGGTCGGAAGCGAGAAAATTCTCGCCGATGCCCACCCCGATAACCAGTGGGCTGCCCTGGCGGGCGGCGATGACCTGGTCGGGATGGTGCATATCCACGGCGGCCAGGGCATAGGCCCCGTCCAGCCGGGCCACCGTATGGCGCATGGCGTCCAGCAGGCCCTGACCCTGCTCGAGGAAGGCGTGCATCAGGTGCACTATCACCTCGGTGTCGGTGGCGGAGGAGAACTCATAACCCTTCGCCTGCAACTCCTTACGCAGCGATTCGTGGTTCTCTATGATGCCGTTGTGAACCAGGGCGAGTCTCTGGCCGGAAATATGCGGATGCGCGTTGACCGCCGAGGGCTCGCCGTGGGTGGCCCAGCGAGTATGGGCAATGCCGGTGCAGCCGTAGTAGGGATGCAATGCCTGCGCGCGCTCCAGTTCACTCACTTTTCCAAGTTGTTTATGCAACAACAGATTGTTCTCGTTGTCGATCAGGGCCATGCCCGCGGAGTCATAACCCCGGTACTCGAGCCGGCGCAGGCCCTCCAGCAGGATTTCAGATACTTCGCGCCTCGCGGCCGCCGCTACAATGCCACACATATCAGCTTTCTCCGTCAGATTTTGCGGGGCGCTGCCAACCGCCTATGTTTCGCTGTTTGGCCCGACTGACCGCCAGCTCGTCGCGCGCCACCGGTTTTGTCAGCGTTGATCCCGCTGCCACAAAGCCTCCCGCCTGGACTTCTATCGGGGCTACCAGAGTGCTGTTCGACCCCACAAATACGCCGTCGCCCAAAACAGTTTTGTGTTTGTTCACGCCATCGTAGTTGCAGGTGATGGTTCCCGCTCCCACGTTAACGCCAGCGCCCATGTCGCAGTCGCCAATATAGCTGAGGTGATTTACCTTGCTGCCAGCACCAATATTCGCCTTCTTCGTCTCCACAAAATTACCTATCCTGGCCTGTTCGGCAAGTACCGTTCCCGGGCGCAGGCGAGCGTAGGGCCCCACGCTGGCGGAGGCGCCGACCACAGCGTCCTCAAGGTGACACATGGCATGAATAGTCGCGCCCGGGTCGATGCGTGAGTTGCTGATGACGCAATTGGGTCCTATGGAAACACCGTCTCCCAGGCTGACATCGCCCTCAATCACCACATTCACGTCAATTGACACATCGGCACCGCAAACCAGCGAGCCGCGAACGTCCAGGCGTGCCGGGTCCGCGATGCTCACGCCGTCGCGCAAAAGCTGCTGTGCCTGGCGAAGCTGGTACTCGCGTTCTACCTGGCTGAGCTGCAGGCGGTCATTCACGCCGAGAATTTCCAGCTCGGAAGTCGCCACTTGTGCCGGCACCGGCTTGCCATCGGCTACTGCCATGGCCAGCACATCAGGCAGGTAGTATTCCCCCTGGCTGTTGGCATTGCCCACCGCCGGCAGATAGGCATTCAGGTCGATTGCCGGCGCGGCCAGCACGCCGGTGTTGATTTCGTCGATCAGCAGCTCCTCAGCCCCCGCGTCCTTGTGTTCTACCACGCCGGTCACGTGGCCCCGTTCATCGCGCAGTACCCGCCCGTAACCGACGGGATCAGCTACGCGAGCGGTGAGCAGCGCGGGGCCGCCGCGCACTTTCTCCACCAGGGCACTCAGCGTGGACGCGCTAATCAACGGCACATCGCCGTACAGAACAAGCACGGTACTGCCCGGGTCGACTCTTGGCATAGCCTGCAGCACAGCGTGGCCAGTTCCAAGTTGCTCCTCCTGTACCACCCAATCGAGCTGCTCGCTGGACAGCGCATCGCGCACTGCGTCTGCACCATGGCCAATCACCACATGTATGGCGCTGGGTTGCAATGCCCTGGCCGTTGTCACCACGTGCTGGAGCATGGGTACACCCGCTACCGGGTGTAACACTTTGGGCAAAGGAGACTTCATGCGGGTGCCCTGCCCCGCGGCGAGAATGATTATTTCGAGGTCCATCAGATCTTTCCCGGAACGTTATTCAGTTTCACTGTCAGGTTTTTTGACATGATGTTACAAATAACCTCATATTAGTAATGTAAATTCTTAATACTATGGCCTTAGTCACAGAATCGTTAACAAGCAGCATAAGCGGGCGTCTGTGCGACTCCGGCCTGAATCGCGCTAACCCCAAGGAGTTACACCATCAGCGGCCGCTGTGTACTATTCTGGGCTCTCTAATCAGCTGTAATCCGCACCCGGAGAACGTTCTGTCATGAGCCGCATCGTTACCTTTGCCGCCACCCAGCTGGCGCTGAGCTGGGACCTGGAAGCCAACCTCGACAAGGCCGAACACGCCGTTAGAGAAGCGCACGCCGCCGGGGCCCAGGTTGTTCTGCTACAGGAACTGTTCGCCACGCCCTATTTCTGTAAAACACAGCAGTACCGCTACCTGGAGCTGGCAGCACCGTTGCAGAATCATCCTCTTGTGCAGCGCTTTGCGAGGCTGGCTGCCGAGCTGCAGGTGGTGTTACCACTGAGCTACTACGAGCGCGATACCAACACCTTCTTCAACTCACTGGTCATGATTGATGCCGATGGTACGGTCATGGACAACTATCGCAAGACTCACATTCCGGATGGTCCTGGCTATTGCGAGAAGTTCTACTTCACACCCGGCGACACCGGTTTCAAGGTCTGGAAAACACGCTACGGTATCTTCGGCGCTGGTATCTGCTGGGACCAGTGGTTTCCGGAAACGGCACGTTGCTGCGCGCTGATGGGCGCTGAGGTCATGTTCTACCCCACCGCCATCGGCAGCGAGCCGCAGGATCCTGACCTGGACTCATGTGAGCACTGGCAGCGCGTTATGCAGGGTCACGCTGCAGCGAACGTGCTGCCGGTTATCGCCTCCAACCGGACAGGCGTGGAGGAGGACGACGGCATCACCACGCGCTTCTACGGATCGTCCTTCATTACTGACCACACCGGGCAGAAGGTCGCCGAAGCGGGCCGCGATGAAGAGAAAGTTCTGCTAGCCTCCATAGACCTGGACGCAGCTGCAGACTATCGCCGCGCCTGGGGACTGTTTCGCGACCGCAGGCCAGAGCTGTACGGGCCGATTCGTCAACACGGCTGTGACCGGTTTACATCGCCATGAGTTTCACCCATAGCTCCACGCCCCGACAGGATGGCTTTCGCATGCCAGGCGAACATGAGCCACAGCAGGCCGTGCTCATGGCATGGCCGGAGCGAGGCGACAACTGGCGAGAGAATGCCGCGCCGGCGCAACAGGCCTTTGCCGCTGTTGCCGCCGCCATTGCCGAGGAAACACCTGTGTTGATGTGTGTCAGCGCAGCGCAGCATCAGTGTGCACGGCGCATGCTGCCAGCGACTGTGCAACTGCTGGACATCCCCAGCAATGACAGCTGGATGCGGGACATTGGCCCTACTTATGTCCGCAACGCAGCGGGAAGCCTCAGGGGGGTCGACTGGCACTTCAACGCCTGGGGCGGCAAGGTAAACGGGCTCTACAAGGACTGGGCACTGGACGACGCGCTGGCA
>JAUIIQ010000038.1 GCA_030431585.1 Gammaproteobacteria bacterium
CGGTAACGCCCCTGGGCGCATTCCCACGCAGTAAACGCCTGCAGGTAAGCGGTATTTTTGAGGTGGGCGCTCAACCCGATACCTTCCAGGCCTATATCGGTCTGGCGGCGGGGCAGAAGTTGCTGGGCCCGCGGCGGGGGGTGGATGGTTTGCAGCTGAAGACGGACGACCTGTACGCCGCTCCCGACACCATGCAGATGCTCGCCAGCGAACTGCCGCCAGGATTGCAGGTAAAGGACTGGGGGCAAACCCAGGGCAGTTTGTTCCAGGCGGTGAAAATGGAGAAGGTGATGGTCACTGTGTTACTGCTGAGCGTGGTGACGGTCGCTGCTTTCAACATTGTCTCCACCCTGGTCATGTCGGTGGCCGAAAAGCGCCGGGACATCGCGGTGTTGCGAACCCTGGGAGCCAGGGCGTCGGGCATCATGGCGATTTTCATCGCTCATGGTCTCGGTCTGGCAACGGTGGGAATTGGTGTCGGCGCCTTGCTCGGGTCCCTGCTCGCCTTCAATATCTCGAAGATTACCCTTTTTGTGGAGGATCTGTTGGGCGTGAAATTATTTGACCCCGCCGTCTACTTCATCAGCGAACTACCATCCAAGTTGATGTGGTCAGACGTGCTCGGCGTGGTGCTGGCTTCACTGCTGCTGAGTTTGCTGGCCACACTGTATCCGGCCTGGCGTGCGGCGCGCATAGCACCAGCCGAGGTGCTGCGCTATGAGTGAGGTGGTATTGCGTTGTCAATCCCTGGGTCGTACCTACAGCGACGGCGACCGCAGCGTTGAGGTACTCAGCGGCGTGGAGCTGGCTTTGCACGCCGGTGAGAAAATAGCCGTGATTGGTGCATCTGGCTCCGGCAAATCGACGCTGCTCAACCTGCTCGGTGGCCTGGATATGCCCAGTACCGGCCAGGTGCTGCTGTGCGGGGAGGACCTGGCGCTGTTGCGCGAGCGCCAGCTGTGCCAGTTGCGCAATCGTCGACTGGGCTTTGTTTACCAGTTCCATCATTTACTTCCTGAATTTGACGCACAGGAAAATGTGGCGATGCCCCTGTTGATCGGTGGCCTGCCACGTCGAGACAGTTTGCGTCGCGCTGCCGAGATGCTGGCCCGGGTCGGCCTGGAGCACCGCCTCGTTCACCGTCCTGGCCAACTGTCGGGTGGCGAGCGTCAACGTGTGGCGATTGCCCGGGCGCTGGTTACTGAGCCGGATGTAGTACTGATGGACGAACCAACCGGCAATCTCGACCCCCAATCCAGTGCGCAGGTGCTGGCGTTGATAGATGAATTGGGCAAGCTGCAATCGGCTTTTGTGGTGGTGACGCACGATCCTGCGATAGCCGCGCACATGAATCGCACGCTGGAACTCAGGGAAGGGCGACTGGAGCCAGGGAGTTGAACTGGACGGAGCGGCGGCGTATTGCGCTGCGTTACACCTTCGCCTTTGGCCAGGGGCACCTCAGTGCTTTCCTGTCTTCGCTGTCCATGCTGGGTCTGGTGCTGGCGATCGCACTGCTGATAGTCGTGCTGTCGGTAATGAATGGGTTTGACCGCGAAATGCGTGAGCGGATTCTGTCCTTGGTGCCGCATATAACGCTGTATTCCCATGACCCCATGGCTGACTGGCAGACGCGGGCCGGGCTCGCTGCACAGCATCCTGCCGTGGTATCCGTCAGCCCCTTCACCCAGTTTGATGCGTTATTCATGCGCGGCGTGGATATAGAAACCGCCAGGGGCATAGGCATTCTCGCCGATGATCCAGCCAGCGACAGTTTGTTGGCGTCGCTGGACGGGCCCCAGCGAGAGCTTTTTGGCAGTCGCCCGGATGGTCTACTGCTGGGCGCAGGGATTGCGCAGAAGCTGGGAGTAGAGCAGGGCGAAACGCTCACCCTCATTGTTCCCGGTGGGGGACTCACCGGGGACACCGGCGGTACCCGTTTTGAAGCCTTGTACCTGGCGGGCATTCTGGAAACCGGCACGGAGCTGGACCAGAGTGTGGCCCTGCTGCATCTGTCTGCGGCATCGCGTCTGGCGGGCCTGGGGGCCGCAGTGAGCGGCCTGCGGGTCAGCACCAACGATATTTTCGGCGCCGACCGCATTGCCTGGGAGCTGGTCAATGGTCTGCCGGTTGGCCACTATGCGATTAACTGGATGATGACGCACGGGAACCTGTATGCCGCGATTCAGCTATCGCGGGACCTGGTGAGTATCCTGCTGTTTTCAATTATCGCCGTGGCCGCTTTCAATGTGGTGTCGTCTCTGGTGCTGGTGGTTTTTGACAAGCAGGACAATATTGCCATATTGCGCACGCTGGGGGCTTCGGGAACCGACATCGCCGCCATCTTCGTCCTGCAGGGAGCCATGATAGGCGTCGCAGGTGTTATTGCCGGTAGTGCCCTGGGGGCGCTTCTGAGTCAACTGGTGCCCACCCTCGTTGCGCGCCTGGAACAGTTGCTGGACATGCGCTTTCTCAACACAGATGTGTACCCGGTATCGTTTCTGCCGGTTGACCTGGTGCTGCAGGATGTTTTGATAGTGGGTGGAGTGGCACTGCTGATGTGTTTACTGGCCGCTATCTACCCGGCAATGCGCGCCGCGCGCCTCGCCCCGGCGCGGGTGCTTAGCCAGGATCCCGGCTAGACTCTGCTGCTGCAGCGGCCTGTGCCTTCATTTTTGCAGCCAGCTGGCGACGCCGTTTCCGTTCCCGCCACATGCGCGCCACGCGCATCCGCCACATCACGTTGATCACAAAGTACCCCAGTGAGCCGAAGAACAGTCCGCACAGCAGGCAGCCAAGCAGGAATGGTTGCCAGATGGCACTCAAGCGGTAGCTTAACCAGTGAAAACTCAGTTCGAACTGCATGGGTTGCACCGGTACGTCGATAATCATTGCGCCCAGCTTATAGGCAAGAAAGAAAATGGCGGGCATGGTCACCGGGTTGGTCACCCACACCAGGCCCACGGCCAGCGGCAGGTTACAGCGCAGCATCACGGCCAGGGCCGCTGCTGCGATCATCTGCCCCGGTATAGGCATGAAAGCGACGAACAGACCGACGAAAAACGCCATGGCCGAAGAATAGCGATTGATGTGCCAGAGATTGGTAGCGTAGATCCAGTCGCCCAGTACGCGCAGCGAGCTGATCTTGCGCATGCGTTCTACGCTGGGTGTGATGAGTTTGAGAGTCTTCTTTGGCATCGCCTGATCGATCGCTTCTGATGTGCCAGTGGACGCCGCAACATGATTGACTGTGCCTGTGACGCAATGACGCCGTCATTATGCCCGCAACAGGACCGCTTCTCTACATGCGCGCGAGTATCATTGGTTTTCTTCTGGGTTCGCTTTGCCTTGCGTTCTCACCCTGGCTGGTACCTCTGTGGCTGTGCCCGGTCCTGCTGCTGGGCGGCTGCCTGTTACTGTGTTTTCGCTCGCCGCTATGGCCGGCTGCCTGCGGCGTGTTGGCCGCGCTGTTGACAGGCTCGCTGCGCGGTGAAGCACTACTGCAAGCGACGCTGGACCCGCACTGTAACAGGGTGCCGATCTCGGTCACCGGGCAGGTGATATCACTGCCGCGCAGTTCGCTTGTCAGCCCAGGCAGGCTGCGTCAGCGCTTTGAGTTTCGCGTGGCCAGCCTGCAACCTGCTCACTGCCGCGGCCCGCGCAAGCTGCTGCTCTCGTATTATGGCCAGCAGCGCCTGCTTCCCGGTGTGCAGCAGCGGTTCCAGGTGACGCTGCGACGCCCCTGGGGGCTTGCCAACCCCGGGTCGTTCAATATGCAGGGCTGGTTCGCGGTCACTGGAATCCATGCGGTGGGTACGGTGCGCGGCGACGGACAGCCACTTGCTGCGGTTGATCACAGTTTCCGGCAAATTCATCATCAACTGCGCCAGCGCATCAGTGCAGCGATCGGCGAAGCCGGCCTGTCACCGCAGGCTGACGCGGTGTTACGCGCACTGAGCGTTGCCGATAAAAGCGGGCTGGACTATCACCTGTGGCGATTGTTCCAGCAGTATGGGCTGAACCACCTGCTGGTGATTTCCGGGCTGCATGTGGCCATGGTCGCCGGCCTGGCATTGCTTGCAGGCAGGGTATTGCAGGGTGCCCTTTCACGCCTGTTTGGCCGCGCAGTGCGCTGGCCACTGCCGGAACTGCTGGCGATGCTTAGCGCGCTGGCGTACGCCGCCATGGCCGGATTCAGTGTGGCCACCGTCAGGGCATTGACCATGCTGGGCTGTTTCCTGTTTGCCAGCATACTGGGGCGCAGCACTGGCGGCTTCAATAATCTGCTGTTAGCGGCCTGCCTGCTACTGCTGAGCAACCCCCTGGTTGTTGTGGGCAGTGGCTTCTGGCTTTCCTTCGGGGCAGTAGCAGGCCTGCTGTGGATGGCCTGCTGGCAGGTGCATGGCAGCGCAATGCGCCTGTGGATAAAGCCGCACTTGTTTATGGCCGCGCTCATGGTGCCCCTGGGTGGCCTGTGGTTTGGCGGCAGCAGCTGGGTGTCGGCCCCGGCCAATGCGTTGATGGTGCCGCTGGTAGGCTTTCTGGTCGTACCTCTTACGCTCCTGGGCGCGCTGCTCAGCTTTATCGACGTCGAGCTTGCCCGGGGCTGCTGGCAGCTGGCTGCACTACCCCTGGACAGTCTGTATCAGCCGGCAATGGCGGTGGCGGATCAGCACCGGCTTTTCCTGCCATTCTCTCCCGGTGTACCGGCCCTGGTGTTGGCCGCTGTGGCGGCCTGCCTGCTGCTCGTCCCGCTGGCTGGTCGCTATCGGTGGTGTCTCCTCATTCTGCTGTTGCCGCTTTTCCTGGGTCGATCCCCCTCCGAGGGCAGACCGCGTCTGGAGGTATTGGATGTCGGTCAGGGCACTGCCGTTGTGTTTACCGCCATGGGGCGCACCTTGTTGTATGACACCGGCGGGGGTGAGCCCGGGGGACCCAATATGGCTAACAGTGTAATTATTCCCTGGCTGCGGGCATCTGCTGTTACATCGCTGCAAACTCTGGTGGTCAGTCACGATGACCGCGATCACAGCGCGGGCGCAGCGGATATTCTCAGGGCCTTGCCGGTTGGGCAAGTGCTGGTGGGCGAGAGCCCGCTGCCGCTATCGCAGCCTTGCCGAAGTGGCCTGGCGTGGCAGTGGCCCGGCAATATTCGCTTCCGCGTGCTGGCACCGGGCGCAGACGAGGACGGCAATGAGGCTTCCTGTGTACTGCAAATCCATACGCCGGGTATGCGCTTGCTGCTCGCTGGCGACATTGGCGTGTCCCAGGAACGCGAGCTGATCCGCTACTGGGGGCCGCAGTTGCGCAGTGATGTGCTGCTTGTCGGGCACCATGGCAGCGCTACCTCAAGCTCACAGGCCTGGCTTAATCACGTGGCACCGCGCCTGGCGGTCATTACGGCGGGCTATGCCAGCCGCTTCGGGCACCCTCATGGCGATGTTCTGGCACGGCTGCGACGCCAGGGCATAAGGGTGGCCGAAACCGCGCATGAGGGGGCTCTCAGTCTATCGCTGGATGAGCACGGCGGAGTATCAATGTCGACTTACCGGGCCGGCTATCAACCCTGGTGGATGTGATTTTTCCGCAGTTCCGTCGCTCTGTTCCCTGTGCGTATAATGGGCCTCCGAACAAAAAGCGAGAAGACCTGTGCTGGAATTGTTGACAGCTGGCGGATGGTTGATGGTGCTGATTGTACTGTGCTCCATCGTGGTGCTGGCGATCTGTATCGAACGACTAATTACCCTGAACGCTAAAAAAATTGCCCCTCCGCACCTCCTGGCGACTGTCTGGAAGCAGTTGAAAGCCGGAGAAATGGACGCCTCGCGTCTGAAAACCCTGAAGCAGTCCTCGCCCCTGGGCAGGATTCTAGCGGCAGGGCTGAGCAATGCCTATCACGGGCGCGAAGTCATGAAAGAGAGTATTCAGGAGGCAGCGCAACACGTGGTGCACGACCTGGAGCGCTACCTCAACACACTGGGTACGATCGCCGCCATCGCTCCGCTGCTGGGATTGCTGGGGACCGTTGTAGGCATGATCAGGGTCTTCGCTGAAATCATGTCCCAGGGCACCGGCAACGCCAGCGTGCTGGCCGGCGGTATCTCGGAAGCCCTGATCACCACTGCTGCCGGGCTGACTGTGGCAATACCGGCGCTGGCCATGCACCGCTACTTCACCGGTAAGATCGACGCGATCGTGGTCGAACTCGAGCAGGAAACCATCAAGCTGGTGGACGCTCTGCACAGTGAAGAGAACCTGGAAGCCAACCCTTGAAGTTTCGCCGGCAGCGCACCGATGATGTCACTGTAAACCTGACACCGCTGATCGATGTGGTGTTCCTGCTGCTGATTTTTTTCATGGTGTCCACCACCTTTACCCGAGAGACCCAGCTCAGCGTCGACTTGCCCGAAGCAAAAGGCCAGGTGAAGGAGGCGCAGCAGGAGGAGATCGAGATCCTGATTGACGAAGCAGGGCGCTTCCGGGTGAACGGTCAGGGTCTTGTTGATGACCGTATGCGCACCCTGCAGGCGGCGATATACAAAATTTCAGCGGGTGATACCACCATGCCGTTAATCATCACTGCCGACGCGCAGGCGGCGCATGAAGACGTGGTGCGCGCGATGGACGCGGCGGGCCAGATGGGCTTTGTGCACCTGAGCATTACCACCCGCCAGCCAGCGGGAGACGCTAACGGTGGCTAAAGGCAGCCGGCACCCCGGTTCAGGCAGGCGCGGTGATATGACCGATTGGGAAATATACAAGCGTCTGCTGGGCTATATCGTCCCTTACTGGTGGGTATTTGCCCTCAGTTTGCTTGGGTATGTCGTGTACTCCCTGGGCAATGTGCTGCTGGCCGACATGATGCAGTTCCTGCTGGATGCCCTTAACGATTCCGACGCGGCGGACTCAGGCCTGGTGTCGCGGGTCGCCTACGGCCTGTTTTTCGAGGAGGGCATGAACAAGCTGGAATTTACCCGCGTTGCCTTCCCGGTTTGCCTTGTGGTGCTGGCATTTGTGCGCTCCATGGGCTTCTTTGTGGGCACCTACTTCATGAACCACGTAGCGCGTAACCTGATACACCAGTTGCGCTGCGAATTGTTCGACAAGATGCTGGTGGCTCCCAGTGCCTACTATGACAGCCACAGTCAGGGCGTGCTGATATCCAAGATTACCTTCAACGTTGAACAAGTGTCCGGGGCGGTCACCAAGGCCTTGAAGATAATCGTACGAGAAGGTCTCACGGTCATCGCCCTGATCAGCTACATGCTGTATCTCAATTGGCGGCTGTGTCTGGTCTTTTTGGCAGTGGCACCACTGATCGCCCTGGTCGTCAGCGTGGTGGGCAAACATTTCAGGCGCTACAGCCGGCGTATTCAGGCGTCTATGGGCGATGTCACCCAGGTATCCAATGAGAGCATAGGCGCTTACCGGGAAGTACGTATATTTGGTGGACAGCAGCAACAATCCGAGCGCTTTCATGACGCCAGTGACTATAACCGCGTACAGAGCCTGAAGATGGCCCTGCTGGATGCATTGAGCACGCCGGTAATCCAGACACTGTTGTCTGTATCACTGGCAGTGCTGGTGTGGTTTGCACTCAACCCCACCTTACTGGCGGATTTCTCCGCAGGCTCTTTGGTGGCGTTCCTTACGGCAGCCGGACAACTGGGCAAGCCTATCCGGTCGCTGTCCGGCGTGCAGAGTATTATCCAGCGTGGTCTGGCTGCAGCAGAAGATATTTTCGCGCAGCTGGACGAAGAAGAGGAAAAAGACGGCGGAACGATTGAATTGCAGCGGGCCCGCGGCGACATCGCCTTCCGGCACCTCAGTTTTGCCTACCCGGGGACCGAGGAGCAGGTACTGAAAGATGTGTCCCTGGACATACCTGCCGGTGAAACGCTTGCCCTGGTGGGCCGCTCGGGCAGCGGTAAAAGCACGCTGGTGCAGCTGCTGGCACGTTTTTACGAGCCATCTGCGGGTGAAATACTGCTCGATGGCAAGCCGATTGACCACTACACCCTGGCCAGCCTGCGCAACCAGGTGGCGATGGTGTCCCAGAACGTGACGCTTTTTCACGACACGGTATACAGCAACATCGCTTACGGCACGTTGGCTGACAAAGGCAGAGAGGCGGTTGAAGAGGCCCTCGAGGCCGCCTATGCACAGGATTTCATTGCCCGCATGCCTGAAGGCATGGATACCCAGCTGGGTGACGACGGCGGCGGGCTCAGTGGCGGCCAGCGCCAGCGTATTGCCATCGCCCGGGCGTTTCTGAAAGATGCCCCGGTTATTGTGCTGGATGAAGCCACCTCCGCCCTTGATAATGAATCCGAACATCGCATTCAGAAATCTCTGGAGCGTATTTCGCACGGCCGCACGACTATAATCATCGCGCACCGTCTGTCTACCGTGGAGCACGCCGACAGGATAGTGGTGATGGATGAAGGCCGCATTGTCGCCAGCGGCACGCACGCAGAGTTGCTGGCGGGCGATGGCATTTACGCGCAGTTGTATCATCAGGAATTTTCCGACGAATGAGCGGGCGCGACAGTGGCCTGGAGGCGGCATGGTATAGCGGCGCGTCCTGGCTGTGGTTATTGCGGCCTGTAGAGGCACTGTTTCGCATCGCGAGCGGTCTGCGTCGCTCGCTTTATCGCGCCGGTATGCTCAAGGCGTATCGGCCGCCGGTACCGGTACTGGTAGTCGGCAATATCACGGTAGGCGGGACCGGGAAAACGCCAGTTGTTATCGCACTGGTAGAGGCGCTGGCAGCACGGGGGTTACGGCCGGGCGTGGTAAGCCGCGGCTACGGCGGCGACGCCGACAATTACCCACACGTATTGACAGCCAACAGCACGGCGCAGCAGTGCGGCGACGAGCCACTGCTAATCTACCGTCGCACAGGCGTACCCTGCGTGGTTGATCCCAATCGCCCGCGAGCGGTTAAACGCCTGTTGCGGACCTTCCCAATCGACCTCGTGATTAGTGATGACGGTTTGCAACACTATGCCCTGCAGCGTGACATGGAGATCGCCGTGGTGGATGCCGGGCGGCGCTTTGGCAATGGCTTCTGTTTACCAGCAGGCCCGTTGCGTGAGCCTGTATCGCGGTTGGGCACGGTAGATTTTGTGCTGCACCGCGGCAGTGACGATGCCGGGCAGGGGGTCAGTTACCAGCCGGCGAGCTGGATTAACCTGGTAACGGGGCAGTCCCGGGAAGTAGACTGCTTCGGCGCCAGGGAGGACATCATCGCCATGGCGGGTATCGGTCAGCCGCAGCAGTTTTTTGCCATGCTTGATGCACTGGGTCTGCGCTACGAAGCGCGAACCTTTGCCGACCACCACCAGTATAGCCGCGCCGATTTCCAGGACTGTGCAGACAGGACCATTCTCATGACGGAAAAAGACGCGGTAAAATGTGAGGCTCTGGCCGGGCCGGACGCCTGGTACCTGCGCATAGACGCCCTGTTGCCGCCGACGCTGGTGGAGGCGGCAGCCAACCTGGCCAGTGCCGACAGGTCTACAAGGTAAACACATGTCTTTCTCAGTCGTTATCCCCGCTCGCTATGGTTCCACCCGCTTACCGGGCAAGCCTCTGCTGGATATTGCCGGCAAACCCATGATTCAGCGGGTTTGGGAACAGGCCGGTGCCAGCGGTGCCAGTGAAGTGATTGTCGCCACGGATGATGCACGCATAGAGCGCGCTGCCCGTGCATTCGGCGCAGAGGTTTGCATGACCTCCGCAGACCACCCCTCGGGTACCGACAGGTTGCAGGAAGTGGCGCAGCAATGTGGCTGGGGCAGTGATCGCATCGTGGTGAACGTGCAGGGTGATGAGCCGCTGTTGCCCCCCGCCCTTGTCGACCAGGTTGCCGCAAACCTTGCGGCCAATGAGGATGCAGCCATTGCCACATTATGTGAACCGGTTGCGGGGCTCGCTGAGCTTACCAATGCCAACGCCGTGAAAGTGGTTACTGATCAGAATGGGATGGCGCTCTATTTCAGCAGGGCAACTATCCCCTGGCCACGCGAGGCCTTCAGTGAGGGGGCCGGTGTCATGCCAGAAGGACAGTGGTTCAGGCATATTGGCATTTACGCTTACCGGGTCGGGTTCCTGCATCGCTATGTGACCTGGGCACCGGCACCTTTGGAGACGCAGGAACAGTTGGAGCAGCTGCGTGCGCTGTACCATGGGGAACGTATTCACGTTGCGGCGGCGCTGGAACGCGTACCCGCAGGGGTGGACACGGCCGAAGACCTGGCAGCGGTGCGGGCCGCCCTGTTGCGAGACAACCCGGAGGTGCAACGATGACGGAGCAACCTGTGGTTCGCGTTCTGTTTGTTTGTCTGGGCAATATATGCCGTTCTCCCACCGCGCACGGGGTATTTCGTGCGAAGGTGCGCGAGCAGGGCCTGCAACAGCGTGTTCAGATAGACTCATGCGGTACCGGGGACTGGCACATTGGTCACCCACCAGACGAGCGGGCCACGGCCGAGGCCGCGGCACGCGGTTATGACATCGGCGACCTGCGTGCGCGACAGGTACAGGCCACCGACTTCCGTGATTACGATTACATTCTCGCCATGGATGAGCAGAACCTGGCTGACCTGCGGGCGCTTTGCCCGGACGATTACCCGGGCTACCTGGGCCTTTTCCTGCCCTTCGATCCAGCCGCCAGTGTCACCGAAGTACCCGACCCCTACTATGGTGGGGAGGAAGGCTTCGCCCTGGTTCTGGACATGGTGGAGGCAGCCAGCGACGGCCTGTTGCGGGAGATCTGCAGTGCAGATACGGCACGCTGAATCCCTGAAAACCCTCAATACGCTCTCCCTACAGGCCCATGCAACAGCTTTTGCCAACGTTGCCAGCGACCAGGAATTGGCGCAGGCAATGGACTGGTCGCGTGCGCATGGCCTGCCTGTGCTGCCGCTGGGAGAGGGCAGTAACGTGGTGCTTGCCGGCGACCTCGAGGCGCTGGTACTGCACCAGAGCAACGCCCGGCTGCAATTAATTGCGGAACGTGATGATCGCGTGACGCTGCGCGTTTCTGCCGGGCATAACTGGCACCGCCTGGTATGCCGTACCCTCGAGGCGGGCTGGTATGGGCTGGAAAACCTCGCCTTGATTCCAGGCACTGTCGGTGCCGCTCCCATTCAGAATATTGGTGCATACGGTGCGGAACTGGAGCGTTTTGTCGTGGCTGTGCAGTGCCTGGATATTCGCACCGGCGAACACCTGATGCTGACTGCGGCAGAATGCGCGTTCGCCTACCGCGACAGTATATTCAAGGGCGCTTTGCGCGACCAGGTGATTATTACTTCCGTTGACCTTGCGCTGTCTCGCAGCGCCGCCGTTCAGGTGAGCTACCCCAGTCTGCAGGAGGAGCTTGCGCGCGCTGGGATAGATGACCCATGTCCCCAGGATGTTTTCAGCGCGGTCGTGGACGTGCGCCGGCGACGCTTGCCCGATCCTGCTGAGGAGCACAATGCGGGTAGCTTCTTCAAGAACCCAGTGGTCAGTGCGCAGGGGGCCAGTGAGTTGCAGGCAGACTACCCCGATGTGCCCTGCTACCCGCAGAGCGACGGCAGTGTAAAAGTGTCCGCCGCCTGGCTCATCGAACAAACCGGTTGGAAAGGGCATCGCGCAAATGGTGTAGGGGTGCATCCCGGTCACGCGCTGGTGTTGGTGAATTATGGCAGCGACGCCGGGGGCCAGTTGCTGGCATTGGCACATGAAATCATGGCTTCTGTTAACGAACGATTCGGCATCAGCCTGAATATCGAGCCCAGGGTGTATGGCGCAGGATCATGAATCAGTTCGACCATAAAGCCTTTTTAAAGACACTCACCACCCGGCCGGGCGTGTACCAAATGTACGACGAGACCGGCAGGCTGTTGTACGTGGGCAAAGCGAAAAACCTGAAGAACCGGGTGGGCAGTTACTTCCGCGCCAGCGGGCTGACTGACAAAACCATGGCGCTGGTCGGTCGCATCCATGATATCCAGGTGACCGTGACGACCACCGAGGTGGATGCGCTGCTGCTGGAACACAACCTGATTAAAAACCATCGGCCGCCGTACAACATTCTGCTCAAGGACGATAAGTCTTTTCCTTATATTTATGTGTCCGCTGATACCTTTCCGCGTATATCCATGCACCGCGGTGCGCGTAAAGGTAAGGGCCAATACTTCGGGCCTTACCCCAGTGCCGGCGCGGCACGTGAATCGCTGCACTTTCTGCAGAAAGTGTTCAAGGTGAGGCAATGCGAGAACAGCTACTACCGGAATCGCACGCGCCCCTGCCTGCAGCACCAGATCGACCGTTGCACGGCGCCCTGCGTCGACCTGGTCAGTGAGGAAGCCTACGCACGCCAGGTAGAGGATACCAAGCTGTTCTTGCGGGGTAAGTCGCAGGAATTGATGGTTCGACTGGCCGATGATATGGAGCGTGCCGCTGCAGAACTGGAATACGAGCAGGCGGCTGTCTTCCGCGATCAGCTGAGCCAGTTGCAACAGGTACAGGCCAGCCAGGGTATAGAAGGCGTCAGCGGCGATCTCGACATTATTGCCGCAGCGGTGTCCGGTGGCAGGGCCTGCGTGCAGGTGTTGTTCGTGCGTGGCGCTCGTGTGTTGGGAAGTAAAACCTACTACCCGCCGCTAAGACTGGAGGAGACAGCGGGTGAAGTGATTGCAGCGTTCCTGCCGCAGTACTACCTCAACCATGCGCGTGCGATTCCCGGTGAAATTATTGTTAACCAAACACCAGAGAGCATCGAGCCGCTGACCGAGGCGTTGCAGGTGAGTGCTGAACACCGGGTAAAGATTCGCAGCCGCGTGCGTGACGCCAGGGCCCGATGGCTGCGCCTTGCGGTGCAAACGGCCGAAACCAATCTACAGGCACACCTGGCTGGCAAGGAAACGGTGCGCGCCCGGCTGCAGGCTCTGCAGACATTACTGTCTTTGCCCGAGCCGCCCGAGCGCATGGAGTGCTTTGATATCAGTCACAGTTCCGGTGAAGCGACCGTGGCGTCCTGTGTTGTGTTTGACCACAGCGGACCGCGTAAGGCGGATTACCGCAAATTCAACATTGCCGGGATTACTGCGGGCGACGACTACGCTGCAATGCAGCAGGCACTGGAGCGCCGCTACAAACGTATTCAGGCGGGCGAGGGCAGGCAGCCGGATATTCTCTTTATTGATGGCGGCAAAGGGCAGGTCGCCCAGGCCATGTCTGTCCTGGAGGAGTTGCAGGTCTCTGGCGTGGTAGTGATTGGCGTGGCCAAAGGCGTCACCCGCAAGGCTGGTTTTGAAACCTTGATAGACGGCGCCAGCGGCCGGGAGCGGCAGTTGCCTGGCGATAGTCCCGCGCTGCATCTCATTCAGCAGATACGCGATGAAGCGCACCGCTTCGCTATCAGTGGGCACCGGGCACGACGCGATAAGGCGCGTAAACGATCCACTCTGGAGGATATTCCGGGAGTGGGTGCCAAGCGGCGGCGTGAGTTGCTACGCCACTTTGGCAGCGCCCAGGGAGTGATCAACGCAAGCGTGGAAGAGTTGAAGAAAATCTCAGGAATTAGTGCCACAATGGCCACTCAAATATACGATCATCTGCACGTGGCAGGTGATGACGGGTAGAGGAAAACAGGCTTTTGCAGATTAATATCCCCAACGCGCTGACCCTCCTGCGCATAGGCCTGATTCCGGTACTGGTGGTAGTGTTCTACCTCCCCTTCAACAATCACCTGATGGTAGCGGCGGCAATCTTCGCCGGTGCTGCGGTCACCGATTGGTTTGACGGCTATCTCGCCCGCAGATTGGGTCAGACCACGGCATTCGGAGCCTTTCTGGACCCGGTTGCAGACAAGCTCATGGTATCCGTCGCTCTGGTGTTACTGGTGGAGCGCCACGACACCCAGTTGTTCACCCTGGCGGCCTGCGTGATTATCGGTCGTGAAATAGTCGTGTCAGCGCTGCGCGAGTGGATGGCCGAACTCGGGGCGCGCACATCGCTGGCGGTGTCCTATGTGGGTAAGGTGAAAACGGCCTTTCAGATGGTGGCCATAACGGCATTGCTGGCCATCGAGCCGGGCACTGATGAAGGCTGGCTATTGGCGCTGAGTTACGTGGTGCTGTATGTGGCGGCAGTGCTGACGCTGTGGTCCATGTTTATCTACCTGAAAGCGGCCTGGGCAGTGATAAAAGAGCAGGATAACTCTTTTTAATTCAGGTGCTTGCGAGATTATTTTACATTACCAGTTGACAGCCAGCCTCGGGTGCATAAAATAGGCGCCTCTCAAACGTTGACTGCCCTGCAGTAGGCGTCTTGAAGCGGGAATAGCTCAGTTGGTAGAGCGCAACCTTGCCAAGGTTGTGGCGGGGCGCGCAGCCTCGACGGTTCCGGCGACCACGGCGGTGGAGTAACATACGCAAGCTCAAAGCGGGAATAGCTCAGTTGGTAGAGCGCAACCTTGCCAAGGTTGTGGCGGGGCGCGCAGCCTCGACGGTTCCGGCGACCACGGCGGTGGAGTAACATACGCAAGCTCAAAGCGGGAATAGCTCAGTTGGTAGAGCGCAACCTTGCCAAGGTTGAGGTCGCCGGTTCGAACCCGGTTTCCCGCTCCAATCCCTCCTCACATGTTCTGCATTGGAGGAAACGAAGTCTGAAGTAGCCAACTACAGCGGCTGATTTTGCTCTTCACTAAGGCTCGGTGGCAGAGTGGTTATGCAGCGGATTGCAAATCCGTCAACGCCGGTTCGATTCCGACCCGAGCCTCCATTTTTACTGATACGCAACCCACGCATTAGGCACTGGATCACCTGTTGCGCGTGAGTATACGTCGCAATCCATGGTAACTTTTCACAGAGCTGGCCACGGCATGCGCGATGGACACGGTGCGCTGTCAGAGCATCAACAATTGCCTTTTCGACCGTTTGATAGCGAGGTACGCAGTTTGTGCCTGGCCTCCCTGCCGGAAAGCTGATTGCGTTCCGCGCGGATTCACTGCAGGCCATGCAAAGCTCTCCGTGCTCCGAAAACAGACAAAAAAATGCCCGCGTCTGCGGGCAAGTTCATTGGAATTGTCTGTCTTGCGTCGGCTCAGGCTGATTTACGCCCAAACAATCTCACGCCGAAAAGACCCGCTGCGATCAGCAGGAGAGTACCCGGAGCAGGAACCTCGTTCGATCCTCCATTGAAGACTGCACGCACTGCCAGGTCCTGATTTGCGCTAAAGCGGCTTGACCAACTCAGGGTATTGCTCAGGTCGCTGTTGGTATTGGAGAAGATGAACTCACCGCCAGTGTAGGCGTCTGTGCCGCCGTTGAAGGCCGTGGCACGTACTCGTGCCCCTACCAGGCTTTGGGAGAAAGCATTCAGGTTCATAAAGTAAACACTGCCCACGCTTGTGGCTACGTCAGGGTTGACCGTGAACCACTGCAGGCCGCCACCCAAATGGTCAAGTGTCTGCTCCCACAGAATGCCACTGGCATCTGGTGCTGTTCCGGTGCCAGGCAGCCCGGCGGCTCTGGATTCTGTTACCTGAACCTTAAAACTACCGCCTTCGCTGTCGATGATGCCAAAAACCAGTTCCGCGAGGTTGACGTCGTCAGCCTCCAGAGATTGGGCATAATGCTCGGTGCCTGATGCGCCAAAAGTTGCCTGGTCAAAGTTGCCAGGGAGGCCGATCAAATCAATCACGCCGGCGCTGACGGGGGCAGCAGACAAGAGGCTGATCGCGGCAGCCGCTACAAGTTGGTTGATTTTCATGGTCGATTCCTTTTTTTTACGTATAGTTGTTCACGTTCTGTCCATGTTGAGTTTTGCAAGAAAAGCGCCATATTTTTAAAAACTATAAAAAACAGTCACATACCGCGCTAGCTATCTGCTGCAGGTCTCTTCTTGTAAAAATATCTGACAGTAGGCGCGCTGGTTTGCCGTCTGGCCAACTGCAGTGCTTTAACGGGCCAGGTTCCCGCCAGTCGCCTATACCTGTCAGGGCTTTAGAAGTAGTATAAGAATGATACTTATCTGGGACGAGAGGGTATGGATATAACCATCAAGGGCCCCTGGCGCCGCCGGGATATAGACAATTATCTGGATAAGAGCCGCATTCCGATCCGCCTTGGTTGCATAGGCGGAGACGGCTTTCCGCGTGTAGTGTCAGTATGGTTCAAGTATGCGGACGGCTCCTTTTACTGCGCGTCTCACAAGGACTCCTCGCTGGTAAGAATGCTTCGAAACTATAATCGCGTCGGGTTTGAAGTGGCCACCAACGAGCCACCTTACCTGGGAGTGCGTGGCCAGGGAATCGCTGAGGTGTCCGGCGAGGGCGGCGCCGAAACCTTGCGGCAACTGATTGATAACTATCTGGGACGCACTAACTCCGAGCTGGCGCAGTGGCTGTTGTCGCGCAGTGACGAAGAAGTCCTGATTCGCATAGAAGTCAGCCGTTTCTTCAGCTGGGATTACAGCAAACGAATGCAGGCCATTGCCTGACCAGGCGTGATCCTGCATCACCCAAGGAGTGCGTCTTGACCCCTACAGGCAGAATAATCGGTTTGGTTTTAACCTGCATCATGTTCGCGTTCAGCGCCTGGATGTATCAACGTACGGGCGACTGGGTAGCCGCGGTTTTTGCCGTCGGCAGCCTGGGTTACGCGATTTTTTTCTTTTCCAAAGGGGACTCGGCATGAGCCACGTTCTGCATTTCACCAGGTTGTTTGGCTTGCTGTTTCTGCTCTCGGCCTGTGCATCACTGCAGCCGCAGATAGACCCACCCAAAGTTTCCCTGGACAGTTTCAAGGCCCTGCCATCGGAAGGAGGGGCGCCGAGATTTGAAATCAAACTGCGCATAGCCAACCCCAACAAGCAGGATTTTGATATAGCTGGAATCAGTTACAGTGTGGAGATTCAGGGGCGTGAACTGATCAGCGGCGTGACCAACGAAGTGCCCTTGTTGAAAGCCTATTCCGAGGAAGTGGTGACGATGGAAGCGGGCCTGCAGTTGTTGCAGATGATGCGCCTGCTGGCGGGGCTGGGCATGCAGCCTACGGACAACCTTGAGTACCGGTTTCTGGGCAAGATAGACTTCAAGGGCTTTGTGCCAACCCAGCGCATAGAGGAGACCGGTTCTATTTCCCTGGGTGCAGCCTCAGCCCCATAGTGACTGGGCGAAGATCGCCAGGATAATCAGCGGGCATACCAGCTTCACGTACCAGGGCCAGATTTTCCAGAACAGACCCTGTTCCACCTGCGGATTGCCCTTACGCAACTCCTGCAGCAGTGTATTACGGTTAAACACCCAGCCTGCATAGAGGCAGAACATGAAGCCAAGTAATGGCTGGCTGTAGCGTGTAGTAAAAGCGATAACAAGCCCGAACAACTGCGCGAAGTTGAACAGAATCACAGTGCTGATTGCCGCGATAATGCCGCCAATAACCCACACCGCTTTTTTCCGGCTGACACCGTGTTCTTCAATGGTGTAAGCCACCGGTACTTCCAGCATGGAGATTGACGAGGTGAGGGCGGCAATACTCATCAGGAAAAAGAAGGTGATGCTGACGATGATGCCGGCCGTGCCCATGGTGCTGAACAGTTCAGGTAGCACGGTGAAAATGAGTGTATCTTCAGAGATGAGCGTACCGCCTGCGGTGAATATCTCCACGCCATTGTGTAATGCGACGTACATGGCAGGCAGCACCAGGAAGCCCGCAAGCACGGCAATGGATATATCCACCAGGGTGACCATACCACCAAGAAGTGGCAGGTTTTCCTTATCCGAGATATATGAGCCATAGATCAGCATGGTGCCTACTCCCAGTGACAGGGAGAAGAAAGCGGCACCCAGCGCGGCGATGATGAGTTTGGGTGACAGGGCGCGCTCGAAATCCGGCAGCAGGTAGACTTTCAGGCCTTCCATAGCGCCATCCAGCGTCAATACATAGCCCACCAACAGCACCAAGGTCACCAGCAGGGCCGGCATAAGGCGCGCAGACCAGCGCTCAATGCCCTCGCTCACCCCTTCGGAGATAATGCCTATGGTCAATGTCATGAACAGCAACATGAAGGTGATGTTGCGTGGCGCACCAAACGAGGTGAGCCATTGCGCAAACCCTTCGAGGCCCAATAAACCGGCTATGGATGCCAGGCAGAAGGCAATCATCCAACCAGCGACGATGGCGTAAAAACTGAGAATCAGGCTCGCCACGCATAAGCCGATAACACCGGTGCTCACCCCAATCCGGCGTAGCAGCGTACCGGGTGATATGAGACGCAGCGCGTTAACTGCGTTGGCGTGAGCGTGACGGCCCAGGATCAGTTCAGCCATCAGCGCCGGGTAGGCCAGTGAAAAAGCCAGGGCCAGGTAGACCAGCAAAAATGCGGCGCCGCCGTTGCTTGCGGCCTGGGTGGGAAAACCCCAGATATTCCCCAGTCCAACTGCTGAGCCCGCTGCGGCCATTACAAAACCGAAGCGCGACGTAAATTCACCCCTGGCAGCCGCCATGTGTCACCCTGTTACCCTTTTATTGTGCGGCAATTGTAGCATGGCATTGCTACTGCCCAAGTGCTTTCCTTACGGGTTGGTGGCGCAGGGGCGCAGTTTGTCTGTGTTGGTTTTTATGCCGAAAATCTGGCCGGCAATGCGCGGCACCAGGGTGAGTATCTGTGCGTAGGCGTCGAAGGCCGCTGTCACCGGCGACAAGGTCACGGTGGGGTTGTCGAACGTGCCCCTGAGCTTGATCGACGAGGGTATTTGCAAGGAGCGCGACTTCGACAAGGGCGTGAAATCGACCTTCATGGTCTGTTGGGCCAGGTTCAGGCGAGCGTTTCCGGTTGCCACTATCTTACTGGTTTCAATGTACAGGCTGTCGCTGGAGGCGACGCCATCATCCACGAGAAACTTTGCCATCGTGCAGTCTATTCTTGTCGACTTTTCCAGCACAGCGCCGGAGTAAAACCAGCCTAGCAGGTCTGTTGCCAGTACATCGTAGGCGGCCCCCTGGATCTCTGCGTCCTCAAGTGCCATCGCCATGTTGCCGTCCAGGCTGGCCAGCAGCGCTTCACCTGTGGTCCCCATGGCGCTAAGGCCGCCGCGCATATGCAGTTTGCCCGAGATGTCCCTATCCATACCGAGGTCACGGGTGAGCGTATTCAGCGGCAATGCGCTGACTTCGCCGGCCAGACTGGCGAATGCGGGCCTGCTGTTCAGGTCTATTATTCCACGTATTTCGGTAACCGAACTGTCGTAGTCCAGGGTGAAGCGGCGCAGGGTATAACGGTGATCCTCGCCCGTGAAATGCAGGTCGAAACTGTTGATGTTGGTGTTTTCACCGATGATCCCGGTAGCGTCGATGGTGATATCCGTCGGGTACTGTGGGGCATTCAATAGTGCTTGCTCCAGACGTTGCAATGGCTTCAGCTCGATCTGCTCGGAGGGCTTGTATATGTCTGACTGGGCTTGCGTCGCCTGCAGCCCCAGGTCGTCCAGTCTCACCAGTGGGCTTGCCAGGTGTAGCGTGAGTTGGTCGATTTTTTCCAGGCTGTGTTGCAGTTGTCCTTGCAGGCTGATCAATGTATCGCCTGCGCGACCCTCACCCTGCACACGAGTAATCCCATCACCAGAGCTGACCTGCAGGTTACCGCTCAGGGGATTCATTCGCAGGCCGGTAAGGGCGGCCAATAGAGATGGGTCTCGAAGTCGGTACTGCACTGCGAGGTTGCCCTGGGGCACAGTCATCAGTTTGGCCAGCTCGCCATGGGCGTCCAAGAGTAGAGGGCCATCGTCGTCTTCTGTCTTTAGCCTGAACCGCTGCAACTGCCATTCCTCGCCTTGCCGGCCTAGCGCAAAACTGCCTTGCAGACTGCCGAGTTCACCGGCGTAGTCCAGTTGGTCAAGCGTCGTGAGCAAGAGGTCGCGTACTCCTATGCCGGAGAAACTGCCTTCAAAGGACACTCCCCGTAGTGCCGCAAGATTGTTGATGCCGCCTTGCAGCTGCAGGGTTCCGCTTTCGGATTGCAGCTCCAACCTTGTGTTTTCCAGGGCAAAGAGCGAGTCGCGCTGGCGCAGCCAGCCGCTGCCCCGAATTGCACCCAGCACCGGCACCGGAAACGAAACGAACTGCGACAGGGCGCTGCTGTCGCTGATGGAAAGGGACACGTCGGCTGCCAGCCCGCGCAACATGGGCTGCTCAGTCAGCGCGATCTGGCCGCCTTCTGGAAGCAGGCTCACGGAGATGTCGCTGGACAATGCTTCAATCCGTCCACCTGAAACAAGCAGCCTGGTGGCACTCCCGGCGAGCTGCAGACTACCCGATACTTCGAAGCCGTCCGGCACCGGGATATCCAGGTAAGGGGACAGGCTGGAAGAGTCTGTGGCCTTAAGCAGGACCTCCACTTCAGCCCGGTTAACGGCTGCCAGGCCACGACCCTGCAATGGCCGTTTTGCCGAGGCGCTGCCCTGCAGGCGCAGGCTCACGTCGCTGCTGGAGCCCACCTCCAGGATGATATTATCAAGCTGGAGGGAGTCGCCATGGCTCCTCAACACAGCGCTTGCGCTAAATGGGCCCGGTTCGTAGGGTAAGGGTCCGGTCCAGTGTGACAAGACCTCGAGTTGTGGCCCCTTCAAGTCAAGATAAAACTGGGTAGTGGTGGCCGCCTGAGAGCCAAATTCGGTTTGCCCGCTTATATTGATGGACAGGCCTGCGGCGTTCTCACTGTGTAGCAGAAACCTGTCGACCACCAACTGCTCCAGCGACCCGCTAAGCCTCGCGTTCATCTGTGCTTTCCCCAGCGGGTGTATATTCACCGGCAGCCCGTCCAGCAGCGCGCTGGCGGGGTCAATTTCGCCCGCCGCAATCAAGGTCAGCTGGTTTTCTCCCGAGCGCTTGTAAGTGAACGTACCCGCTGCTTCGAGACCGTATTCCGGCATGTTGTTGAGGACGAAATTCGCGTCCGAGAGAGTGAAGCCCTCTGTGTCACCACGCATGGCCGCCTGTATGTTCAGCGACCCCGCCAGAGGCGGCGCGCCGTCCAGTCCCTGCAGAAAACGTTCAACCTGGTGATAGTCTGCTTCCATACGCAGGTCGTAACTAAAGGCCTCGTTCGTGCCTTGCAAATCACCCACCAGCTGCACACGGCTGCCGCTTGCGGGAGCGATAAATGCGGCATCAACATCCAGGCTGGTGAGCCGTGCGTGGCTATGCCCAGCAGCGAGCTTCAGCACCAGATCCAGTGGTTCGCCATCGTACTGGGCTTTCGCAACAAGATTGAAAATTGCGCCCTTGTGGCGCTGTCCCGCCAGATCCTGCAGCGGAAAGATGAACACCTCTCGTGAGGCATTGATCACGTGCATCTGGCCAATGTCGAGCTTTTGCGGCAGCCAGGTGAGGTACTGCAGCCACTGCATGGGCGCGGGGTCGGCTGTGGAGTCCTGTGCCGAGGTGTAGACCGTAACCTGTGAGGCGCTCACCCGGCTGTTGCGCAGGTCTCCACGGTACACATCGGCCACCTTGAGCTCGGCGGCAAAGTCGGTAACGCTCAACAGCGGAGGCGCATCGTCAGCTTTGGGAAACAGGTGAATCTCGGCAGCAGACAGTACGCCCCGCAAGGGTTTCAATACCGGCTGGCGCAATACCAGATGGTAGTCCGTGAAGGACTCGACACCCCAGTGCGCCAGAAACAACAGCGCCCGCTCAGAGCGCATCAGCAACAGCGGCAACGCCAGAACGACTGCGAGCAGAAGCAGGGCGATCAGCAGTTTGCGCATGTAACGAGGGTCCTCAGCAGGCAGGGCAAAATTGTAGCATGTCCGGGTTGTCATGCAGCTTTTCCCCGGCGGGGATGCTTGTGCTATGATGCCGCCGCCTCGCTTCCGGTTTGCTCGTTATTGGCCCGCGAACGAGGCAACTGTTTGGCTGAGTCCGGCACATCAGAGTGCCCAGCCAGCATCCTGTCCAGGCGAGTGTGGTGGAATTGGTATACACATCAGACTATATGTTAGTTCTTCATTTTGGGCGCCTAGCGTTTTAGGTTGGGAGGCAAAAAAGTGTAAATCTGTGCATGCTCTGGCATCATGGATTTTTGGTATATGAATTAGCCCGGATGG
>JAUIIQ010000260.1 GCA_030431585.1 Gammaproteobacteria bacterium
CTGTCGTCTCTGTGCGTTCATACTCCTGCATTTCCGGTACCACATCGCTGGAAATAGAGATGGGGACCTCGCCGAATATCTCGCTCGCCAGTTGCGCTGCACGGCGTTCATGCTCACCATTGATATATGCGTTGATAAAGCAGATGGTCAGCGCCTCGATGTCGCCGCGAGCGAGCAGCCGCAGAAGGTCTTCGCGCAGGGCAGCCTCGTCCAGATCGGTCACCACACTGCCATCCGCGCCGATTCGCTCCACCGCGCCGATGGTCAACTCCAGCGGCGCCAACAAGGGCTTCTTGACGAAGGAGACCCAGCCTCCCAGGCCACCCGGGCAGAAAGAGCGTGCAACCTGCAGTGTATTTTCATACCCCGAGGTTGTCACCAGACCAACACGGGCGCCACGTCCGGTGAGTACAGCGTTGGTCGCTACGGTAGTACCGTGCATCACCCTCTGGACTTGTGTGGGATCAATGCCTGATTCATCACATATGCGCGCAATCCCGTTCAACACACCGATAGATGAGTCCTCAGGGGTGGATGGCACTTTGGCCGTGTGGGTCTGCCCCGTTTGCTCGTTGATGAGCAGAAGGTCAGTAAACGTCCCCCCTACATCTACACCCAGCCTGTAGCTCATTGCTTTCTCCTGTAACATAGTCTCTGCCTACCCGAGTGCGCGGGGAAGGCATTGCAACGGCGCCTTACGCCTGTTTTTGTTTTTCCAGCCACGGTCCCAGCCAGGCCTTGGCTCTACCGCCGGGAGCGGTCCCGGTAAGCTCTTGCGCCAGATCAGACGCACGCAGCAGTGCGTCCAGATCAATACCGGTTTTCACCCCCATTTGGTCCAGCATCATGATCACGTCTTCGCTGGCTACATTGCCGCTGGCCCCGGGAGCGAAAGGGCAACCACCCAGGCCGGCGATGGAACCATCAAAGCGGTACACCCCCGATTCCAGCGCGGCAAACACATTGGCCACCCCCATGGCGCGCGTATCATGGAAGTGGCAACCTATGCGGTCGGCACCATGAGATACCACCAGGTCACCGGTGAGCTTGCGCACCTGCATGGGATTAGCCGCACCAATCGTATCGGCAAGCACCAGCTGCTCTATCCCGGACTCGATGAATCGCGCAATAATCTCGCGGACTTTCCCGGGATCGGTAGGCCCATCAAATGGGCAGCAAAACGCCGTAGCAACGGCAGCAACCACCGACACCCCGTCCTGCGCTGCCATATCGAGTATTTCAAGCGTGACCTGTTCCGCCTCGGCGAGACTCATATTCACGTTTTTCCGCGCCATTCCCTCGCTGGCGTAGAGCACCATGTTGACAGTGCGGGCACCCGCGTCGCGCGCCAGCTCATAGCCTTTACGGTTAGGTATCAGGGCACTGTAGTTTACGCCGTCAGCTTTTGGCAAACGCGCTACCAGTTGATCCGTGCCCGCCATGGCCGGCACGGCTTTGGGGGAGACGAAACTGCCTACCTCGATATGCTTCACACCTGCTGCAGACAGCGCGGCAATCAGGGCAAGCCGTTCGTCTACGCCAAGAATCTTCGGCTGGTTCTGAAGCCCGTCCCTGGGCCCCACATCTGTGAATACGACGCAATCATTCATTTTCAGCACTACCAACCCTTCCTGTTAAACTGGACAATCTGAGTCGAGCAGGAACGTATCAAGATTCCAAAATACGTTTGCCAACACCTTTTCCAGCCCCGCTGTTCGGCCAGGGAAACAAGCTTTTTCCTCTTGTGAAGCTTACGATAATCCGCCTCAAGTGGCTCAATTTTTATTGCCTTGCCCGGCATCACCATATTGCCTTCTATAGCCCAAGTACAGCAATGGAAACACCACACAGCATAATGGTGCACCCAGCGATAGCCTCGCTGTAACGCTCCAGGGCAGGCATGCGAACCGACTTCAGGCTCCACACGGAAAATGCTACCGCGGCGAGCATGGTGGTCACAGTGACCACGGCGAATACACTGGTTACCGCCACCATCCCGGCGATACTCTCTTTGGCAGCAGGGAACATCAAAATCGGGATCAGAGGCTCACAGGGGCCCAGTACGAAAACAATGAAAATGGTCCAGCCCGCCAGAGACCGTCTGCCGTTTGAATCAACTGCGTGTACATGTGCATGTTCGCTGGCGTCGCTGTGGTCGTGACAGTGTCGCACCTCGCCGTGGCTGTGCCAGTGAACGTGGCGATGTCCGCGGTAGCTCTTGCGCAGGCCCCAAACCATCCATACCAGCCCCACGGACACCAGCGCCCAGGCCGCCAGGTCGCCGCGCAGTCCTTCTATCGCCTCCAGGGCGCCTAGTTGTATGCTGGCGTAGATACCAACAAAACCCAACACAACGGAACCCACGATATGCCCTGCTCCACAGAGCAGGGTAGCGCCCAGGGCCTTGCTTACGGACCAGTCGCGGCTCTTGGCCAGCGCGACAAAAGGCAGGTAATGATCCGGGCCCATCAACGTGTGGAAAAATGCGATGGTGGCAGCCGTGCCGCACAAAACCCATATTTCCGGGGTCATCAGCCGCTCCCTTCAGAGCCTTCGTGAACAGCTAGCATTACATCACAAATACCAAAGTTTTTTATGTAGAGGCCTGGCGACTAGCAACTGCCGATGACCCCCTCTTCCTGTAGTTGTGCCAGGGCGTCGTCATCGAGATGCAGAATATCCCTGAGCACCTCGTCGTTATGGCTACCGATATCCCCGCCGGGCCAATCGGTGCGACCGGGAGTGCCGCACATTTTGGGCAAGATAGCGGGAATCTTCAGTGGCTCACCATTAATCTCAACCGTCTCGAACAGGCCACGCGCGTTGTAGTGTTCGTCGTTAACCATATCCTCAACATTATAAATGGGCCCCACAGGCACTCTTGCCTCTTCCAGCACATCAATCACGTGCGTCGATGAGTGCGCGGCACACCAGTCAGACAGAGCCTGATCAATTTCTGCTTCGTGAACGACACGCCCGGCGTTGTCAGCCATTTCCGGGTTCTCCGCCATATCCGAACGGCCCGCAACCGTCATCAGGCGCTTGAATATGGAGTCACCATTGCCGCCTATTACGACATACTTGCCGTCATCGCACTTGTAGGTATTGGTGGGCACTATGCCGGTTACCGTGGTCCCCGACGGCTCCCTGATCGCGCCGGCGCCATCGTACTCAGGCACTATCCCTTCCATCAGGTTGAACACCGACTCGTACAGCGCTACATCGATCACCTGCCCCTGGCCGCCGGGCCTGGCGCGCTGGATGATCGCCAGAGCGATCCCCAGCGCAGCATGTATCGCCGAGAGGGTATCGCCCATGCTGATGTTGGTTCGAATAGGCGGTTTGCCGGGCTCACCATTGATGTAACGGAAGCCACCGAAGCCTTCGGTGACGGACGCGTAGCCCGGTTTGGATGCGTAGGGGCCGTCCTGGCCATAGCCGGAGATGCGGGCAAAAATGAGACCGGGATTATCCGCCTTGAAATCCTCAGGCCCCATCCCCCACTTCTCCATGAGCCCCGGACGAAAGTTCTCCACGACCACATCGGCCGTATTAATGAGTGCCTTGGCAAGCTCCTGACCTCGGGGGGTCTTGAGGTCGAGAGTCACGCTCTTTTTGTTGCGACCGAGGCTGCGATACCAGAATGATGTGCCATCCTTTACCAGACGCCAGCCGCGCACGGGGTCGCCGCCGGGAGGCTCCACCTTGATCACTTCCGCACCAAAATAGGCAAGGATGGTGCCGGTGAACGGGCCAGCCAACAGCTGCCCCATTTCTATCACCCTGATGCCTTCCAATGGCCTTTGCGCATTACTCATTTCCTTGTCTCCCTTCTATTTTACTTTTAGCAGAGCGTACCCGGATTTTCACCACCACTGCTGCCTGTCAACTCAATGGACCGCAGGCCGGAAAACCGTCAGAAAGCCCCAACCAAAGGACCGGTACCGATTGCC
>JAUIIQ010000039.1 GCA_030431585.1 Gammaproteobacteria bacterium
CCGCCGCGGGCGCGTTCCTCGTAGTAGGCGATCAGTTTCTCGGAGCAGCTGCCGTCAGCCTCGGCGAAGTTGGAGCCCATGGCGGCAAGCACCATGCGGTTGCGCAGGGTCATTGAGCCAATCTTTCCTGGCGAGGTCAGCACTTTATAGTTTTGCGACATGTTTTCGACTTCCGGCACAAGTTCAAGGAGAATATGGCTGAGTGTGGCTCGTGCTTAAAGAACTGCTCAGTTCAAACTTGTGTGCATCTGCGATCTGTCCGGTTTTATTCGAACGCAAATGTACATAAACTTGGTGGCGCAGGTCCTGTCCCTGTGCAGCCCCCACGATGATAATCCTCGGGATGCGCACACCGTCCAGGTGGGTTGACGCATACGGGACTCGCAGCCCATAACAAATAAACGGAGCACTTCACTATGCAGAATCACTTCAGAAACTCACTCATGAGCGTTGCCGTCGTTGCCGCCCTGGGTGTATCTGACTATGCCGCCGCTCAACTGGAAGAGGTGGTAGTCACAGCCCGGAAGCGGGCAGAGAGCCTTCAGGACGTTCCTATGGCTGTATCGGCATTCAGCGCCCAGCAGCTGCAGGATGCCCAGATTGATGGCATGGAAGACCTTGAGCGGATGGCTCCCAATATCACGCTTACCGAGACCAGCGGCCTGCAGGCCGGTTCCATAGCGGTGTTTATACGCGGTATCGGTAATGACCCCGGTTTTGCGCAGGGTGTGGGCATTTACGTTGATGACGTCTATATGAACCGGGCAACCGGCTCGCTGTTGGAAGTATATGACGTAGAGCGCATAGAGGTCCTGAAAGGCCCTCAGGGACACCTATACGGCCGCAATACCATTGGCGGCGCGATAAAGTACATTCCTCGCGAGCCTGCTGAAGAGATGATGGGTGATATCGAAGTCAAAATCGGTGAGTTCGACCTGATGCAAGTGAAGGGCAATATCTCCGGTCCTATCATCGGCGACACCCTGCTGGGTAGTTTTGGCGCACTGTATCGCGAGCGAGACGGTATCCAGGAAAACACCTTCAACGGAGATGAGTACTGGGATCAGGACGTGTCCGCCTATCGCGGCAGCCTGGTATGGAATGCAACGGACAACCTACGCATCAAGCTGTCCGGCGACTACAGCAAGGATGATTCCACACCGCGTATACCCAACCGCAGCGGCGTAGATGTCGGCACCATGGCGCAACTGGATTTCTTTACCAATGGTGCGAACTTCTTCCTTGCCCCCGGCACAGGTTTGCTGCAGTCACCCAATGATATCTCGCTGCCCGCGGATCCCGACGATGTAGCGACCGAGCAGGGCGAATTGCTGAAGCAGTTTGAAATCGAGGCAACTACCATCGCCTTGACGGTTGATTGGGATCTCAACGATCGCTGGTCGCTTAAGTCCATAACCGCGCAGCGTAATATTGACCACGTTCAGCCCTTTGATTTTGACGGTAGTGAGCAGCGCTTCATTCACACCATTAATGACCGCGAGTTCGAGGATTTCAGTCAGGAATTCCAGGTGAACTACAGCGGTGACGCCTTCGAAGCGGTCGCTGGCATCTATTACCTTGACGGTACAACTGAAGCTCCCGGTAGTACCACCCAGTACCCGCGCTTGCTGGCAACCACGCTGCAAGTGAAGGACACCTATGTGGATGACCGCGAAATCCAGTCATCCTCTATCTATGCCAACGTAGACTGGAACATCACGGAAGAGTGGCAGCTGTCCTTCGGTGGACGTTACACCAAGGACGAACGGGAAGAGCGTCAGGAAGCGACTGTCAATCAGACTCTGTATGCCATTGCACTGGGTAATACGCCTTTCGGCATCGTTCCCCTGGCGATTGCACCCGGACAGGGTGATGTCGCTGCCGCCAGCCCCAACTTTTTTGGCTGGGCGACGCCTTTCACCGATGCCATAAACATTTCCTTCCCGGAGCCGACCTTTGCCAAGGACGACTGGACAGAGTTTTCACCCAGTGCCCGCCTGACCTGGTTCGCAAGCGACGACTTGATGGTCTATACCGGCTTTTCCAGCGGCTTCAAGTCTGGCGGATTCCAGCGCCAAAGCGGCAAGAGCACCGCGTTTGACCCAGAAATTGTCGACTCCTACGTACTGGGCATGAAAAGCACCTGGATGGATGGCACCCTGCGCGCCAATGCTGAATTGTTCTTCAACGACTACCAGGACAAGCAGCTGGCCACCATCGGTCTGGTGGAAGGAAATCTGGAAGAGTTTGTTGATAACGTAGGTGAACTGGAAACCAGCGGTGCAGAACTGGAGCTGACCTGGTTGCCTGCCGTTGAGGGCCTTACTCTGGGCCTCAACGTTGGCTACCTGGATGTTGACGTCAAGGCCTTTGACGCGGCGGACGGCGATCGTGCCGACACCACGGCGATCGGCTTTTCGCCGGACTGGACTGTCGCGGCTCGCGTCAACTACGACTTCGACCTGTCCGATTGGGGCACCATGATGGTTGGTACGGATGTGTCCTATCGCACTGACTCGTACACCAACTCGCCGATCGACCTGACCAACGTCGCCGCTGCCGAGGCGCAGATACAGGATGAGCACGCGATCTGGAACGCCATCGCTGCTTTCCGCAGCGCAGACGGTCACTGGCGCGTGGCGCTGGAGGGCAAGAACCTGGAAGACAAGCGGGTGATAACCAACACCTTTGACCTGACGCTGTTCCAGACAGCCGGCTACAACATGCCGCGCACCTGGGCGCTGTCAGTGGGCTACGAGTTCTGAGCAACGTGTAGTGTAGAGCCCTCTACTGGGCCTCTGTTTGCCGCGCTCTGCTAACGGGTGCGGCTTTTTTATGCACATGATGTGCGGTATGCCGCGAGAGCCATGGAAGGCGGCAGCGGCGAAGGCCTGACCTTAGACCGTATCGAGGATGATGCAATGCGATTTACCTTACTGACAGGATTGGGCGGTACGTCTGATTACCAGCAACTTGCGTTGGCGGCGGAAGCAGCGGGCTTTCACTCAATGGCCATTCCCGACAGCCTGTTCTACCCCGAGATAAGCGAGTCGGACTACCCCTACATGGACACCCAGGCCGTGCGTCAGGTACTTGATGGCGTACCCGTACTGGAGCCGTTTATTGCCATGGCTGGCATGGCGGCGGTCACCAGTACGTTGCGTTTCTACCCCGCGGTGATGAAGGTACCGGTGCGCCAACCGCTGGTGCTGGCCAAGGCCCTGTCGTCCCTTGCCGTGGCCAGCGGCGGCCGCGTCAGCCTGGGGGCCGGGCTGAGCCCGTGGAAGGAAGACTTCACCTACAACGGCGTGGACTTTGACAAGCGTGGAAAATTATTTGACGAATGCCTGGAGATCATCCGCGCAGCCATGACCGGTGACTACTTCGAGTATGCGTCGGACAACTTCAACATTGGTCGTTGCAAGCTGTCACCTGTGCCTGAACAGGCAGTGCCTTTCCTGATAGGCGGCCATGCGAAGCCAGCGCTGCGCCGCGCGGCAAAACTGGGTGATGGGTGGGTGTCTGCCAATACTGATTACGAGACGCTGAAGGGCTTGCTGGCCACGCTCGCTGAACTGCGTCGTGAGCATGGCACGGACCAGCGCGATGACTATGAAATCCATGCCTTCGACGTGACGGCACGCAAGTTGGAAGACTACCAGCGGCTTGAGGAACTGGGAGTCACCGACATATGCGTCAACCCCTGGAATGCTTATGACCCGGACATCAACCTGGACAAAAAACTGGCAGGGATCAAGCGCTTCGCAGATGGTGTAATAAGCCGGTATTCCTGACGCTTGGTGCCAGGCAGAGCAGCGCGGCCCGCAACGAGAGCCGCACACAAATTCAACTCAGGTATCTAGAGCGCGTCCGGGCGCATCATGGCGTCGTGTCCACCATCCACGTAGAGCATTGCGCCACAAATAAAGCTGGCGCGTTCGCCGAGCAGAAAGCTGGCAGCGTCGGCCATATCCTGAGGCAATCCGGGACGACCCACCGGAATAGACGCGATGAACTGTTTTATCGAGTCGCCCAACTTCGGGTCGTCCTCCACGGCGAGGCTTAAAGGGGTGCGGGTGTAGCCCGGGCCGATGGCATTGACACGGATACCCTCGGCAGCATAGGCGGCGGTATGCCTGCGCATCCAACGCGTTACCGCCTGCTTGGTACCGGAGTACACCGGGTGACCCTCCATTCCTGCTGCCAGTTCGCAGGCGCGCTCGCGCTCGCTATCCAGCAATGCCGTGATGAAGTCCGGGTTGGTAGGCATGGGGGCAGAATTGGATGAAACCAACAGCACGGCTGCCTTGTTGGCGGCCAGAGTATCGTGCAGGCCTGCAACCAGGTCCACAGTCCCGAAATAGTTAACCTCAGTAATAAGCGCGTTGTTGCCCACGTGGGAGCCGACGCCTGCACTCGTCACCAGGCCGGCTAATTTTTCCCCGGTCTTGTCTTTTATCGCGGCTATCGCATCGGTGCGCCCCTCAGGCGATGACAGGTCAGCGACGATATCGGCTTGCTGTATGTCCACGCTCAGGCAGTGATGGCCTTCGCTGGTCAGCTGTTCTGCGATGGCAAGGCCGATACCGCTGGCACCGCCGGTAATAACGTAGGTTCCCATATCTGTTCTCCAGTCAGTGAAATGTGATGATGCAGCTTTGTTTGCCGCGTATACGGTTTTACCGTGTCAATCTGCGCTAGTTGAGCGTTCTCGCTCACTGCTCCCATCGGGCAGGGCAAAGGCAATGTAGCTGTCACCCGTGGGCGTGCCCAGCTTGCCGCCGCTGCAGGTGACAACAATGAACTGCCTGCCGTCGACGCTGTAGGTGGCGGGTGTGGCATAACCCGCTGCGGGTAATGTGTACTGCCACAATAGCTCGCCGCTGTGTTTGTCGAACACCCTCAGCTTCTCATCCGAGGTTGCAGCGATAATCAGCAGACCGCCGGCTGTAACGACTGGCCCACCAAAGTTGCGGGTTCCGGTTATCGGTACACCTTCTTTACTGAGCTGTTCATACTCGCCCAGCGGGATCTGCCAAACGCGTTTGCCGGTAGCCAGATTGATTGCGGTCAGCGTGCCCCAGGGCGGCTTTACGGCAGGGTAGAAGCGCTGGTCAACAAAGTCGTTGTAGCCTGCAAACACGTAAGCGGTTTCGGTTTCGCCGTTGCCGCCGGTGTCCAACTCATTGGCGTCGAACGCGAACACGTAATCCACCAGCGCTTCCAGGTCGTGCCGTGCGAGTTGCGGGAAGGGCATCATGCGGCCTTTCCCGGCGCGAATAACGGCCATGGCATCGCGCTTGCTGCTGCGTTTGGCAATGCCTGTCAGGGCCGGTGCGTAGGGATAGAAGCCCTGCATCTCCAGGCCGTGGCAGCCAGAGCACTGTTGCCGAAAAATCAGCTCGCCACGCCCATGGGTGCTGCCCTTGTCCACTTCCACGGCCTGTATCTGCACGATATGTGGTGCTTCAATCGCATTGATGTAGTACAGGTTGCTCTGCGGATCAAAGGCACCACCGCCCCAGTTCGCGCCGCCATAAAACCCGGGAAACAGTACCGACTTTTTCTGGCCGGGAGGGCGCATGTAGGCAAACTCTTCTGTATCCTCGAACTGTTTTTTGACGTAGGCGTGTGCCTCGGGGTTGATATCGCTGAGGTCGTCTGCCGAGAATGTCTGGCGCGAGAAAGGCTCCGGCAGGGTGACGCGCGGTTGCGTGGGGTAAGCCTTCTCACCCGGGATGTTCGATGCCGGCACGGGAACTTCTTCTATAGGGAAAACAGGTTTGCCAGTGTCCCTGTCCAACAGGTAGAGCACACCCTGTTTGGAGGCCTGGGCCAGCACATCGCGCTTACCCGTCGCAGAGGTCACGGTGGCGAGGGTGGGCGCCGAGCTGAGATCGCGGTCCCAGAGATCGTGATGCACCGTCTGGTAATGCCAAAGTCGTTCGCCGTTTCGTGCATTCAGCGCGATGATAGTATTGCCAAACAGGTTCGCGCCGGCGCGCTGTGAGCCGTCGAAATCCGGCGTGGGAGAACCGGTGGGTACATAAACTATCCCCCGGTCGTTGTCGACACTCAGACCAGCCCAGGCATTGGCACCACCGGCGGTTTTCCAGGCATCAGCCGGCCACGTTTCATGACCGGTTTCTCCGGGGTGGGGAATCGTGTGGAAGGTCCAGGCCAGAGAGCCATCCTTGACACGGTAGGCGCGAATGTCGCCAGGTGCGGCTCCCTGGCTTTCGGTTACCGCC
The DNA here is from genome assembly GCA_030431585.1 of Gammaproteobacteria bacterium. GTDB lineage: Bacteria > Pseudomonadota > Gammaproteobacteria > Pseudomonadales > Halieaceae > Halioglobus. The sequence goes on from JAUIIQ010000039.1 coordinate 6,252, forward strand.
GATCCCATGATGATCAGATCGTCAAAAATGACGCCTGGGGAAGGGGCATTGATAGCGACTTGCTGCAGGTCCCGGCCCAGTCCCGCACGCAGGTCGACCCTGCCATTTTCGCCGAAACCTGTCACCGGTTTTCCGGTGGTGGCGTCCAGCGCCATCAGGTAATGCCCCGTGGTAAACAGAATGCGTTTTCCCGCTTCGCCCTGCCAGTAGGTCACGCCGCGCATATTGGACAGGCCCACATGGGTGAGCGGCGGGTCAAACGACCACAGCTCCGTGCCTGTCTTCGCATCCAGTGCAAAAACGTTGTACAGGGGGTTGCGACCGTAGAGCACGTCATCGACGACAATAGGGTTGACCTGCAACTCGGACGTGGCCGGCAGCGCGGCGCCCCTGGCGCTGTCATAGCGCCACGCGATCTGTAATTCCGCCACGTTGTCCCGGTTGATCTGTTGCAGCGCGGAGTAGTGGGTGTTGCCGCTGTCGCCGCCGTAGGTCCGCCAACCGTGAAAGTCAGTGGCGCTGCCAGCAGTACTCAAGGCGGCAAGTAAAAGCCCGCTGGCAAAGGCGACGCCCGGTTTCATTTTACGTCCCGGTTATCCAGGGTCAGTTCCCAGTCGGGCACGTGTAGTTGCGGCGTCTTGCCGCCATCCACCGGTAGCACCACGCCGGTAATGAAGGCCGCGTCGTCGGAAGCCAGAAAACAAATACTGTGAGCCAGGTCTTCGGGCGTGCCCAGGCGGTGTATGGGGATGGAACTGGCCATGAGTTCCTTCATTGCCTCGTTCTTGCCTACCGAGGCATCCAGTCCGGGCGTTTCCACTGCACCGGGTGCAATCACATTGACGCGCACACCGTGAGGCGCCGCTTCCATGGCAGCGCACATGCTGAACTGGTTGACCGCAGCCTTGGCGGCAGAATAGGCGCCGGCTGCCATGCCTGCACGCAGGCTGCTAACCGAGGAAATATTGATAATGGAACCGCTGCCCTGCGGCTGCATGACTTTCAACGCAGCCTGCACACCGATGAATACGCTTTCAACAGACACGCCGAAGTTGGCGCGCCAGTCGTCAATGCTCTGGTCCAGAATCATGCCGCCTATCACTGAAGGAGCATTGTTAACCAGTACGTCCAGCCTGCCGTATTCCGCCGCGATGTTGGCGATGAGCGTGGCGAAGGCGTCGATGTCGGCGATATCCAGTTCCACGCCCCTGAATTTGCCGCCAAAGGCTGCGATCTCTTCTCCCAGGCTTTCCAGGCGGGGCATGCGCCGGGCGCAGGCGATGACCTGCGCACCCTCGCGCGCCAGTTGCAGTGCGGTAGCGCGGCCAATGCCCATGCTGCCGCCGGTGACTATGGCGACTTTCCCTTCAAAACGTTGTTGTGCCATGTGCGTGTTTCTCCTTGGTGATGCAAGTGTTTCCAGTGATGCCTGGCGTAGCAGGGTACTCTGACTAACGTTCCAGGGTGGCGGAGCCCGTCACGTGAAAGCCGCGGCTGTTGCGTCCGCCAAATTCCACCGACACCTGATTGCCATCCACTGCCGACACACGGCCCTGCATGACCATCGTATCGCCGGGGACATTGGGCGCCATCAGCCTGAAGGCCAGCTTTTTCAAGCGGCTGGCCGGGCCTGCCCAGTCACTGAGGTAACGCGCGCAGAGGCCGCTGGTTGTCAGAATATTCATAAAAATATCCGGCATGGCTGCAGCCCTGGCTGCGGGCGCATTGTGGTGAACGTCGATGAAGTCCTGGGTGGCTACCGCGCCACTGACAATAAGTTTGTGCGTGATCGGGATAGCCAGCTCGGGCAGCGCCTGCCCTCGCTCGAGGGAAGACAGGCTAATATCCTGGAAGTCTGGCGTCCAGGCCTGGGACGGCAGGTCGACTGCTTGCGGTTTCTGCTCGCTGGCCCCTTCCTGTCCGGGTTTTGCAGCCGGACGGTACTGCAGGTAGGTGATCAGCGCTTCGGCAAACAGTTGCTCGTTCTGGTCAAGGTACTCGACGCGTTCGGTGACGAAGTGGCCTTCACCCAGCGCGGTTGCCTTGGGTTCGCTGATATTTACCACGGTAGTGTAGTGGTGTGCGCGCTCTCCTTCATTCAGGTAGCGATGGAAGGTGATGTCGTAGCTGACGGCAACGTTGGCCGGGTAGCCGTGCTCACTGAGGGTGTCGAATATCTGGTAGGGCGCGTCAGTAGTAGATCCCGGTGCATACTCCATGTTGACATCACGCATGGTCCACATTTGCATCATGGCCGGAGGCGCTACTGCCGCAGTGATGCCAGCGGCCTCCTGGTATGCCTCGTCGAGATACAGCGGATTGCGATCGCCCATGGCGCTGCACCACTGCCATATCTGCACCCGGCTTACCGGGTTAAAGCTGTTATAGGGCCCCAGGCGCGTTCCGGTGAGCGCCTGTATATCCAGCTCCGGCTGTTCAGTTGCCGCCTGATTCATGCTCAGTTCCTTTTCTTGTACACCCCGTAAGCCTAGTACCTCGAGCGGTTTACTGACAGCACGTCAGGGGTCAAATCGATGTGCAGGAACTGTCGCCGGGGCGACGCTCGTCGAGATTGAGCAGCTTTTGCCAATCGAGAAAGCGAGGCGCTATACTGGCGCCCCTCGCTTGCGCTGCCAGCCAGGGAGCCTTAGGTCAGGAGCGGCCTGCAAAACGGCAGCAGTGCAAAGCGTGTGATGGCGGTATAATGACGCGGCTGTCTGCGGGTATGGCGTGATTTAATTGGCAAGTGTCTGCCCGCGTACACTCACTCACCGGAACGAATGTTTGGGAGCTACATGGAGAACAGGTTGTTTGGCCGCGATATCGTGTCGATAAGTGACCTATCCCGCGATGATATCGAATCCATAATCAAACAGGCAGCAACGCTTAAGGAGCTGGGAGCCGGCCCGTATCTGTCCGGGAAGTTGATCGCCAGCTGTTTCTTTGAAGCGTCAACGAGAACCAGGTTGTCTTTTGAAGCGGCGGTGCAGACCCTGGGCGGAAGGCTGATAGGCTTCTCTGACAGTGAAACCACCTCGGCCAAGAAGGGGGAGAAGCTGTCTGACAGTATCCGCATGATCGCCGCCTATGCCGATGCCATTCTGCTCAGGCACCCCCATGAAGGCGCCGCGCGTATGGCAGCTGAAGTTGCTGAAACGCCGGTGATCAATTGCGGTGATGGTGCCAATCAACATCCCACCCAAACCCTGCTTGACCTGTTTTCCATTGCCGAGTGTCAGGGCCGGCTGGATGGGCTGAACATCGCGCTTGTCGGAGATCTGAAATACGGTCGCACTGTTCACTCGCTGGCATTGGCGCTGGCACACTTCAAACCCCATTTGCACTTTGTGGCCCCCGACGCCCTGAGGATGCCCTCTTACATAGAGAATGCTCTGGCAGACGGTGGAGTAAGCTTTGAGTATCAGGACAGTCTCGAGGACGTGGTGCCGAAGGTAGATGTGCTGTACCTGACCAGAGTACAGAAGGAACGATTGGACCCGACTGAATACATGCATGTGGCATCCAAGTACGTGTTAACCGTCGATGGATTGTGCAATGCCCAGCCGCACTTGAGGGTCATGCATCCGCTGCCTCGCGTCGACGAAATCCATCCAGCGGTGGATACGACAGAACATGCATACTACTTCGAGCAGGCAAAGAATGGCCTTTATGTCCGACAGGCCCTGTTGTCTCTGGTCATGAATGAGTCACTTGAATAATTGCCCCGGAGCTGAGGACATGTCTGACTTGAGTGGTGAAAAGCTGTCGGTAGAGGCTATCCGAAGCGGAACCGTAATCGACCATATTCCCAGGGGCAGGGGGCTCAGGATTCTTGGCCGGCTGCAACTGAAGAACTCGGAAGCTCGAATTACCGTGGGGCTCAATCTGCCCAGTCGCAATTTATCCGCCAAGGACCTGATCAAGATTGATGAATGGCAGTTCACCGAAACGGATGCTGCAGAGCTCGCACTGTTTGCACCGAACGCGACGGTTAATATCGTCGAAAACTATAAGGTGAAACGTAAGTTCACCATTGGCATGCCCAGTGAGTTTGTGAACGTTTTCTGGTGTCCCAACGCAAACTGCGTTACCCGTCACGACAGCGTGGGGACGCGTTTCAAGGTTAACCGGACTGTTGATGGCGTGCACCTGCAATGCCATTTCTGCGAGCGGGGGTTTTCCGAAGAGCTGTTTACCGAACAGGACAGGTTGCTGGGCCTGGCGTACATGGAAACTGTCGTCTGATCCCTCACGTCCCTTCGATTGGCGGGTGCAGGGCGCTACCGCAGTTGCGGGAGCGGTGTCCTCAGTACAAAGGGGGCTGGTGCCCCCTCAGTGCTGGTAAGGCCTCAGACCGGCGGAACTGAAAAACCACCCCACACCGGCATGTAATTCTCGTCATAGTGGTTCGCCAGCGTGCTGTGCAGGTCAGCCACATCCCACTTTACCTCACCCTTGGGGTTGATGAACGGCTCATGCAGAGTGGGCCGTTGTGCTATCTGCACCTGGTTACCCCACACAATCATGACTTCACCGGAAATCTTTGCAGCTTCAGGCGACGCCAGGTAACCCACCAGCGGTGCAACATTGACCGGGTCAAATTTATGGAAGCTGCCGTCTTCCGGCGGGGCGAACATCTCGGCGGTTCCGCCACTGGCTGTCATGTCGGTAAGTGCTCGCGGCATAATGACATTCGCGGTGATGCCGTATTTGATCATCAATTGCGCCGCACCCATGGTCATGGCGATGATGCCCGCTTTGGCCGCGGCGTAGTTGGGTTGCCCTGCGCTGCCGTAGAAGGCCGCTTCCGACGAGGTGCTGATCAGGCGGCCATAAACTTCCTCGCCACTTTTGGCCTTTTCGCGCCAGTAGGCGGTGGCATTGCGCATGTTGACGAAGTGGCCGCGCAGATGCACGCGCACTACGGAGTCGAACTCGTCATCGGACATGCCGAAGATGGTCTTGTCGCGGCAGAAGCCGGCGTTGTTGATCATGATGTTCAGGTCGCCGAAGGTGTCCAGCGTAGTCTTCATCAGGTTCTCTGCGTCGCCGGAGTCAGCGCAATCACCGTAGACGGCAATGGCTTCACCGCCGAAACCCCTGATTTCCTCGACTGTGGCTTCCGCTGCGGCTTTGGCATCAGGCAGGTCGATATCGTTGATGACCACCCGCGCGCCCTGTTGCGCCAGTTGAATAGCTTCTTCACGGCCGAGGCCGCGGCCGGCGCCAGTGATGACGGCCACTTTTCCGCTCAGATCTCCCATGAACCTCTCTCCTTGCTTGTCAGTGTATTAAATGCGTTCGATGATGGTGCCGGTGCCCACGGAAGAGCCGCAGCACATGGCAATGAGGGCGGTGGTTTTGTCAGCCCGCTCCAGCTCGTGCAGCGCCGTGGTGATCAGGCGTGCGCCGGTAGAGCCTACCGGGTGGCCCAGGGCAATTGCGCCACCGTTAACGTTAACCTTGTTCAGGTCTGCGTTGTATACCTTGGCCCAGGACAACACCACAGCAGCAAAGGCTTCGTTGATCTCCACCAGGTCGATATCGTCCATGGTCATCCCGGTTTTCGCGAACAGTTTCGCCGTGGCGTCTACCGGGCCGTCCAGCAGGTAGTAGGGGTCGGTGCCCACCACGCAGTCGGCAATAATACGCGCGCGTGGCTTGAGGCCGCGTGCTTTTGCTTCTTCGGCGGTCATCCATAGCACGGCTGCGGAGCCGTCGGATATTTGCGAGGAATTGCCTGCTGTATGGATGAACTTCTCGTCGCCCACAGCTTTCAGTTCAGACAGTGCGTCGCGGCTGGTCTCCCGCAGCCCCTGGTCCCGGCTCACGGTGCGGGTGTCACCGGTAGGCTTGCCGTCTTCACCCAGAACAGGAGCCTCTACCGGGAAAACCTCGCGGTCGAAGCGGCCCTCGTCCCAGGCGCGTTTGGCGCGCAGTTGCGATTGATAGCCAAGGTCATCGGCCTGCTCACGGGTGATGCCGCGATTGTCAGCGATGCGCTGCGCGCTGGAGAACTGGTCTGGCGTGGAGTCCCAGGGCCAGCTTTCGGGGATAAAGTAACCCGGACCGTTATACACGTTCATACCCAGGCCCACCCGGCTCATGGCTTCCACGCCACAGGCGATGCCGATATTGATGGAGCCGCCCTGAATCATACTGGAGATCATGTGATTGGCGGTTTGCGCCGACCCGCACTGGTTATCCAGCGTGGTGCCACCGGCGGTGTAATCCTTACCGAGGTTCAGCCAGGCATTGCGAACCACGTTGCCGGCCTGTTCTCCCGCCTGGGTGACGCAGCCGCCGGCCAGGTAGTCCACGTCGCCGTACTCCAGCCCGGAACGACGAACAATCTCCGCCAGGGAAAGCCCCAGCAACTCTACCGCGTGGAAACCGTGTAGGTCGCCTACACCGGGCTTGCCGCGGGCGATGGGGGTTCGAACTGCTTCTACGATGACTGCTTCACGCATGGTGTAACCTCGTTGGCAAGGCGCTGGCGCGCCGGAATACAGGAAGGGCGTCAAGTCTACTGCAGTGTGCGCCACGAGCAATGACAGATCGCGCCATAAGGATGTACCTATTCTGCCGCTTTCGGGCGGCGGGCTACAGGGCAGAAAACTGAATCGGGACAATGGTTTAGCTGATTAGCCCAGGGCGTGGTCACTGTGGGTTGTGGGTCACGGCAGCGAGCCTGGGAAGTAGAATACGGCGATCTGACCAACTGATGGAGCAAGTACCATGAAGCAGTACAGCTATGACGATGTAGAGGGCATGCAGGAACTGGTGTCCGACGATTTTGGTGCCTGGAGCGGTGAAGTTGCAATTACCCAGGATATGGTTAACCAGTTCGCTGAGCTCACCGGCGACGATTACTGGATTCACACCGACCCGGAAAAAGCCAAAACTGACAGCCCCTTCGGTTGCACTGTGGCCCACGGCTTCCTGACCCTGGTGCTGCTGCCGAAAATGCGCACAGAGCCAGCCTATGAAGTAACCGGGTTCAACAACATGCTTAACTACGGTTCCGACAAGCTGCGCTTCACCGGCGTGGTGCCGGTTGGCTGCTCCATACGCAGCCGCAGTCGCGTCAAGGAAGTCAGCACTACGGCCAAGGGAACGAAGATGATCATGGAGCAGCATATCCACGTGGTAGGGCAGGATGACCGCCCGGCGGTTATCTATGAGCTGATCTTCATTTACATGTAGCCGCCATCTGGCCGCTGGCAAAGCCCACCGGGCCGGTACTTTAGCGCTTGCTGCCGCACATTGACTGAGGGAACGTCTCTATGAAAAAAATTGCATTGTCCGTACTGTTGATAGTGCTGCTGGTGGTGGCGTACGCCTACGGCACATTGAATGCCCGTAAAGTCATTTCCCTGCCCGCTGCGCAGTGGGCCGGCAGCAGTGAGGCGGCACAGGCCTGGCGCGAGTTTGCAGCCAGCCTGGAGTCTGCCGGGGCGCGTATCTATGGTGCCACAGACGATGCTGTGGAGCGTACAGAGGGCTTGCAGTATCTGGCGCAGTTGGCGGCTGCCTCGCTGGAGATGAAACTGGCAAAGGGGAGTCCGGAGCAACCGGCGCTGAGCGACTGGATGAGTGATTATCGCAAGTTTCTTGGCGACAGCCCGGATGCCATCTATCACACGGCTGAATTGTCTCCCGCTTATCGCTATGAAATTACCGGAAATAAAGGGGAAGCCGGGTATTTGGGGTTCATGCTCTACGGTCGTCAGCTCAATGGCTGGAACCGGCCCGTGGCCAACCTTTCCAGCGAGCAATTGCAATTTGATGAGGCGGGCAATTTCAGTATTGTAGTGAGCCGGGAGGCACCTGCCGCGGGTCAGGACTGGCTGGCCATGGAAGATGATGTGCACACGCTGATGGTGCGTCAGTACTACCACGGCCGCGCCGGCAGGCAGGAGGCTCGCCTGCATATTCGCAACCTGGATACACCTCCCGTTGGGCCGGTCGATGACGGTGAGGTAGCGGCGGGCCTGCGCAATGCAACAGCCTTTTTCAACGATACAGTTGACGGAACCATCGCCCTGGCGGGGATGCTGGCCGGGTCACCCAATAGCACTGAGCCGCCGGCAAGCTACAACCCGGATTTTGGTGGAGTGTTTTATCCCACATTGGATAATGAGTATTTTGGTGGCTGGTTCAACTTGCAGGAGGACGAGGCCCTGGTGATAGAGGGTAGCGTGCCCGATGCGCCGTACTGGTCCGTTTCCCTGCAGAATCGCTGGCTACAGTCGCTGGAGGGTGGCCAGGTAGCGTTGAACGACAGACAGATTGAAACGGATAATGGCCGTTACAAGGTCATTCTGGCGCACCGGCGTCCACCGGCGGGGAACTGGCTGGATACCGGGGGTAGGCGCGAGGGCTTGTTGGCGATCCGCTACCAGTTGAGCGAGGACAGTGAAAGACCGTCGCTGCGGGTGGTCAAGTTTGATCAGCTCTGACCTTGCAGAGATAAAGGCACGCCAGCTCAGCGCCCGCATGCATGAAGAGAGTCATGTATGAAGAGAGTTACGCTTTTTTCCGTTGCATGCGCAGCGGCAACAGCAGCAGCGCGGCGACCAGGCAAAACCCTGTGAAGACCATCAGCGCGGGCGTATAGCTTGAGTAGGTATCGTACAGTCGCCCTATGATTGTAAAACCTGGCATCACGCAGAGCGTGATCACCGGCCCCATCAGCCCCATGGCTCGCCCATAACTTACCAGCCCGAAGACCTGCGCCATCAGTGCACCCCACACGGGCAACATTCCTCCCGCCGCCAGGCCCAGGGCTGAAGCGCCCACCAGCATCATTGTATGAGATGTGGCTTGCATCATGATGAGAAACGCCAGGGCTACAAGTCCCTGCGCAATCCATAGTGCGGTGCGCAGGCTGAATGTGTCAGCTGCCATGCCAAATAAAATCTTGCCGATGAAGCCGGCAACGGCCACGGCCATAATGAGCATGGAAGCCTGCTCCTTGCTGCTGCCCAGGTTTATCGCATAGGGCGTGAGGTTGGACAGTACTGCGGTGTATGCGCTGAACAGAAGCCCGAGGCTCAGGCCCAGATACCAGAACGCAGGTGTGCGCAGAATGGCGTCCATACTCAGGTTTTCATCTGCGGGCGGCCTGACGCCGTCGAGGCTTGCTTCTGCCTGCAAGCCCACGTCTGCCGGTTTGCTGCGTATGCCGAAGATGATTATCGGCACCAGCAACAAGAGCACTGCAAATGCCAGGTTTTGCAGCGCGCCGCGCCAGCCCTCGGTACCCAGCCAGTAGCTGATCAGCGCCGGTATCACCACTCCACCCACCGAGGTGCCTATCGCTGAGATGCCCAGAGCCCTGCCGCGGCTGGCGGTAAACCAGCGCGAGATGACGGCGGACGTGGACATGGAGCCAACGAGGGTGTTGGCCAGTGCCATGGTCAGTCCGAATGAGACTACGTACTGGGTAATCGTGGCGCTGAGCGCTACTGCATACAGGCCGGCTGCGTAAAGCAATGCGCCGCTGGCCATGAGCGTGCGCAGGGAATAGCGATCAATGAGAGCACCGCCCAGGGGCTGCAGAAACAGGCCGAGCAGGGTGGCGGCGGTGAGACTGTACATCACCTGTTCCAGCGATACACTGAACTCCGACCGCACAGGTTCCACCAGCAGGCTTACGGCATAGGTGAAAAAGCCAACAACGAAAAGCTGCGCGATAAACGCACTGCCAACTACGCGCCAGCCGTAATACATAGAGTCACCATCGTTCCGCAGTTGCGTGGCCGCCGCCTGACTGGCAGCAGCAACAGCGCAGCGTGTGCTGCGCGTAAACGTTCAGTCCAGCTTGCCGAGCAGGGCGCCGCCGGTGGGAATACCCACGCCGGAGGTGACCAGGGCATGGTTGATCTCCTTGTCCGGCTGGTTCAGGGACTGCCCGCGTACCAGTCGTGTCGCTTCAACAATGCCGTTCACGCCATGTATGTAGCCCTCCGAGAGCTGGCCACCATGGGTGTTGGTGGGCAGGCGCCCGCCGGGGCGGAGGGCACCATCCAGAACGAAGTCGCCTGATTCGCCGAAACCACAGAAGCCCCATGCCTCCAGCTGCCAGAGTACGATGGGTGAAAAGGCGTCGTAGATTATCGCCGCATCTATGTCATCCACCGACAGGCCGCTCATCTCGTAGCAGTTCTTTGCCGCGATTTCCATCTCGGGGATAGCGGCAAACTCCTCACGGTAGAACGATGTCATCTGTTCCTGGTCTGCGGCTGCAGCCTGGGCTACGCCGCGCACGGATACGCCCGGCTGCTTGAGGTCGCGGGCCCGTTCCGGCGTGGTGACAATCACGCAGGACGCGCCGTCGCTCTCCTGGCAGCAGTCAAACAGCTGCAGCGGGTCTGCAATCATTCGCGCTGCATCGTATTCTGCGCGATCGAACGAGCGGCCATAGAAGAACGCGTTAGGGTTATTCACCGCGTACTCACGTGTGCTGTGCGCCACCTCGAACATGGCATCCTTGGTGACACCGGTGAGGTGCATCCAGCGCTGGTTGAACATGGCCACCCACGACGCCGGTGTCAGCAGGCCATAGGGCATGTACCAGCCCCAGTGAATCGCGTCTGCTGTCATGATGTTGCCGGACACGCCGTCGGAGAAACGGTGACCGGAGCGACCATTCAGTGCGCGATACACGGCAACGCATTCCGCCATACCCGTGGCAACGGCCATTACCGCCTGGTGCAGGCTGCCGGTGGCGGCGCCGCCACCATAGTGTGAGCGCCCCCAGAAGGTCATATCACCGCAGCCGACGGCACGGGCTACTTCAATTTCGTCATTGCTGTCCATGGTGAAGGTGGCAAAACCGTCGATGTCACTGGGCTTGAGCCCGGCGTCGTCTATTGCGCCTTTTACCGCCTGTGCCGCCAACGACAACTCCGAGACACCGGAATCCTTGGAAAATTCAGTGTTGTGAACGCCAACAATAACGGCTTTATCTTTGATATTCGCTACCACGGTCTAGCCCTCCACCGGCAATACAATTTGCACGCTGCCTTGCATATGCATGCCCCAGATGTTGTTCTCACCGGTCACTGCAATATCCACCACGCCGGCCTCGGCGTCGCACGCCGTTACTTCACCTGCAACCGTCATAACCATGCCCGGAAGGTTCGGCGCACCCAGCTTCACATCCAGTGATTTGACAATGGCTTCAGGCCCGCTCCAGTCAGTGACAAAGCGGCTCATCAGTCCCTGGCTGGTCAATATGTTCATGAATATGTCGGGAAGGCCTGCTGCCTGCGCGACAGATTTATCGTGATGCACTGGTTCGAAGTCACGCGTTGCTAGGGCTCCGCCCACGATCAGCCCGCTGGTGATATCGATGTCCAGCTCCGGCAGTTTGTCCCCGACAGAAACGTCGGCGACGCTCAATGTTTTGTAATCGCTCATTGTCTCGCTCCTGTTTACGCCGGATAGAACTGTGGCAGCATGGTTTTCTCGTCTACCTGTTCCACTTTCCCTTTCAGCTTCATGCCAATATGCACATCGGCGAACTCGCAGCCCACCACGTTGGACACGATGTTGGTGCCCTCGGCGAGCTTGATTACCGCGCAAATCGGGTCACTGGGGTAGCCGGGTATTTTCGGGTGGCGCAGACTGGTGTAGCTCATCACTTCGCCGTCCAGCGTGGATTCAATGGAATCCCATTCCATTGACTGGCATTCGCCACACATGGGGCGGGGCGGGTGACGCAGCGTCTGGCAGCTCTTGCAGCGCTGAATCAGCACCTTGCCTTCGTCCACCGCATTCCACCACCAGCCGTTGTCGTGGCCGCGGGGGGAGGGTATTCGCGTGGGGACCTGCAGCTCATTGGTGTCCGCCGCGGCCGCCGGCTGCTCCTGGGGGATGAACTTGAGCACGCGAAAGCGCTGGGTGCCCAGGGTCTCATTGTTCTGGTCGCTGAAGGTGGCCAGTGTTTCAAAGAAGTAGCCGGTGCCCCTGGCAGTGGCTTTGCGTTCGGAGATAGAGTCAATCACCATTTCCACGTACACCGTATCGCCCGGGCTCGCTTCCCTGCTGTACTCCTGCTTGACGTTGGTGCCAAGCACACCGGTAAAGCCATGTTCGTTGAAGAACTCGACCATATCCGTCTGTGGGTCGGAGGCGCGTCCGGAACTGGCTACCGAGTAGCCTTCCTGGTTCCACACGTACATCATCGCCGGCGGGGCGATGGTTCTGCCGCGACGGCTGCTAGCCGCCCATTCCATGTCGGTGTAGGCGGGGTTGTTGTCGCCCATCACTTCGGTCCAGTGGCGAATCATGGTTTCGTTAACAGCGTCTTTGGCGGGCTTGCGCGAACACACTTTCACGCCCACGTAGGCATAGAGTTTATCTTCGAACGCTTTTTGCTCTTCTGGTGTCATCGGGGCCTTCCCCTCCCTGTCTGTTATTGTGGTGCGTAAGTTGGTCGGCTCCTGCTAGCGGTGCTGGGGCATACCCAGTCCATGGGTCGCGACCAGGCCGCGCAGTACTTCCACCACGCCGCCGCCAAAGGTGTTGATGGTTGCCCGGCGATGCTCATGTTCCAGGTTGCCATGAAGTACGGCACTGTCGCTGTCGGCGCTGATGAGTGCATGGGGCCCTACCATATCCATCAACAGACGGCAGATCTCGAGCATGATTTCTGTCGAGTAGACCTTGATCGCTGAAGGAAACACCGCATCCATCTCCTGTTGGTCCAGCGACCAGGACATGCGCGCGTTCATCACTCGCATGGCCTCAAGGTGTGCGTAGACTTCAGCCAGGCTGCGCTGTGCTATCGGTTCGTCAATTACCCGCTGTCCACTGGCGCCGCGCGTGTTACGCGCCCAATCCAGTGCATCGTGAAACAGCTTCCAGCCTTGTATGCCCCAGGCTGCAAGACCCACCCGTTCGTGGTTCAGCTGTTCCGTGATAAGCCTCCAGCCACCGTTTTCCTGGCCGATAATCATATCCAGCGGGACCTTGATGTTCTCGTAGTAGGTTACGTTGGTGTGGACGCCGCCCATGGTGTTGATATCTCCACGGGAGAAACCGGGGTCGGAGGTGTCGACGACCAGAATCGAAATGCCCTTGTGTTTCGGTGCATCGGGGTCGGTGCGGGCGGCCAGCCAGACGTAATCGGCACCTTCTGCACCGCTGGTGTAGACCTTGCTGCCATTGACCAGGTAGTGATCGTCATGCTTTACCGCAGAGGTGGTCAGAGCGGCCAGGTCGGTACCGGCGCTGGGTTCGCTATAGCCAATGGAGAAATGCAGCTCGCCCGAGGCAATACCAGGAAGGAAGCGCTTCTTCTGCTCTTCCGTGCCCCGGCTGATGATCGAAGGACCCACGGTGTTCAGGGTGACGAAGGGGGTAGGGGCCCCCGCCAGCAGGGCCTCCTCATAGCGGATCAGCTGTTCTGATTCGGTCAGGCCACGGCCGCCGTATTCCTCGGGCCAGCCAACGGCCAGCATGCCGTCTTTGCCCTGCTGACGGATAAGTTGCTTGTACAGGTCACCACTTTCTGCATTCCGCAGTTCCTCACGGTACTCCGGCTTGATGAGCTGGCTGAAATAGGCGCGGAATTCCCGGCGCAGTGCTTTCTGGTCATCGGTGTAGTCGACAAACATTTACATGGTCCTCCTGTCAGGAAGTCACAATAATATTGAAATTGAATTCAAATTCAACTATTTTATTGTCCATGGCCAAAATCAGTGCACAGGAAGACGTCGCCGCCAAGCCCCTCAGCCCTCGTGGCGAGAAGGCACGGGCGAAGCTTCTCCGTGCCGCCCTGGTGGTGTTGGAACGCGACGGGTATCACCGTATGCGCATAGCGGATGTGACGCGCGAGGCCGGCGTAGCCCAGGGTTTGTTCTATCACTATTTCAAGGATCTCAAGTCCCTCACGGTAGAGGTGCTCACTGATTTTGCCCGCGCCAGCGAAGATGCGCGGGAGATAGAGAAGGACGTGGCCGCCGGGGACTGGTTCAGTCGGATATACGTGCACAACCTGTTGGTGGTGCGCAGCTACGCGCAGCGCCCGGGTGTCATGCGCTGCCTGCTGCAGCTGGCAGATGAGGACGCCGAGTTTGGCAAAATGTTACGCGACACCTATCGCCAGCAATTACTCTGGCTGGTCGATGTGATGCCACGCCTGTTTCCCCATGTAACCTTCGAGCCGCATCAGGCGATGATGGTGGTGTACTCGCTTGCCGGCATCGGCGAAGGCCTGCTGCGAGAATATTTTATCAATGAGAGTGACTCGCTGCGCATGGCAGGCTTGTCGGTGGAGCAGTTCGCCGAGTTGCTCACAACCATGTTTTATCGGGCCCTGTTCCTGCAGCATCCGGATCAGGCCAAGCTGGATTACACACGCAACCTGGTCAACATGACCAAATGATTTGAGGCAGAAAGCATGAATTTTAATTTCACCGAAGACCAGAAAGCCATACGCGAGCTGGCGTACCAGATCTTCAGCGACCGGGCGACTGACGAGTTTATGCTGGGTTTCTCCCGCAGTGGCGCGACCTATGACGACGCTCTGTGGACCACACTGGCTGAGCAGGGGCTGTTGGGCATCGCCGTGCCTGAGGCAGCCGGCGGCAGCGGTCTGGGCCTGGTTGAGTTGTGTATGGTTCTGGAAGAGCAGGGCAGGCGAGTGGCGCCGGTACCGGTTTACGCTTCTCTGGTGCTGGGTGGTTTGCCCATTGCCGAGTTCGGCAGCGAAGAACAGCAGGCCCGCTGGCTGGCCCCGCTGGCGAGCGGCGAAGCAAAGTTCAGTGCCGCAGTAGCGGAGCTGAGCATGCCTGAGGCCCTGCAAACAACAGTAACCGCTGCCAAAGAGGGTGATAGTTGGGTCCTCGACGGCGACAAGGCCGTGGTGCCCGATGGCGCTGTCGCTGACTACATCCTGGTGCCGGCGCAGTCTGCCGACGGTAGCTGCAGCGTATTTGTTGTTGATACCCGAACCTCCGGCGTTACCCTGACGCCGGTGACGATTGGCATGTCCGGCGAGCGCGCGGCACAGCTGTCACTGGTGGGTGTAAAGGTAGACCAGGGCAGTTTGTTGGGTGAGGAAGGCCAGGGCGGCGACATTCTGGAATGGCTGGAACAGCGTGCCAATGTCGGCCACTGCGCGCTGCAGGTAGGCGTGACGGAAGAAGCCATGAAGCGCACCGCGGCCTACGTCAGTGAGCGCAAGCAGTTTGGTGTGCCGCTGGGCTCGTTCCAGGCGTTGGCTATGCGCATGGCCGACAGCTATATCGATGTGGAGGGCATTCGCTCTACCTACTGGCTGGCCATGTGGCGCCTCAGCGAGGGCCTGGACGCCCGCGCGGAAGTGCGCGCCGCCAAGTGGTGGGCCTGCGACGCCGCTCACCGCGTGGTGTGTACCGCCCAGCACCTGCATGGCGGTATGGGAGCCGACGTTGAATACCCGATCCACCGCTTTTATCTGCTGGCCAAACAGATCAGCTATTCGCTGGGGAACGCGGCGCAGCAGTTGGAGAAGCTGGGGCATCTGTTGGCGTCGGACGACTCGCTGGGCTTTCGCGCCCTGGAGGTATAGCGCTTGGCCACGCCTGCACGCATCAAGCCCCCGCTGGGGCCCGACAACGCATGGTGGTGGGAGATGGCTGCCGACGACAAGCTGGGCATCCAGCGCTGTGCCCAATGCAATACGCTGCGCCACCCGCCCCGGCCCATGTGCGGCGAATGTCGCTCCCTGGAGTGGGACGCAATCGAGGCC
>JAUIIQ010000261.1 GCA_030431585.1 Gammaproteobacteria bacterium
CGGATATCTCGCTGTAGATCTTGCCCGTTTGTGCGGCCGCGTTGCCTGCCGAACGGATGGAGCCCATGCGCGCCATGTGTTGCTGGTGGCTAACCTGGGAGCGCTGTCTGTCCTGCTGGTTTTTCAGTGCCAACCATTGCGGATTGGTTTCTGAATTTACCAGGCCATGAATGAGTGCGTCTCGTGCGGCGGGGAAATCGTCGTGCGGCGCTTCCAGGTACTGCGATGTTATCGTCCAGTAAGATGAGGGTTGGCTATAGGCAATGTTGACGTTGACGACGGAGACGTAAGACATTCCCTTGTTGTCCTTCCATTCCAGGGCATACGCTTTCGCATCCAGTTGTTGTGGCATGGAACTGTAAAGTTGCGAGCTGTCATGCAGTGACTTGCGTGCGAGATCAGGCAGCTCGTAGGTTTTTACCAACGTGCGGCCTTCGTCGCGGGCAATAGGCATAAAGTACGTCTGGGTGATCTGCTCTATGGACATGGGCGGCTGATTGGCTGTCCCCTGCATCTGGAACATCTGCGCCATATCGGCATTGTTGGTGAACTGGAAGGAGGCCCCGCCCACATTGCTGACGCGGAGTCTGTTGGGGCCTTCGAAGCTGAATTCCTTGTTGTTGGTCAGCTGCTTCCAGTTTGCCGGGAACGGTGTGCGCCCGCTGCTCATTCCGGTGGCAGGATCGTGAAAGTGGAAATACTTGAGCTGCGACTGCTGCGTGTTTCGCCCGGGGTTAGCAGGTGCTGAAGCCTGCACAGCGGTTGCTGCGACCGTCCGGGCCCCAGGCGCGGATGCAGGCGCCGGGTTGACCGCTGCTCCTGGGCTGTTGCTGCCTTGCGCACTTACTGCGAAGTTGTCGAACTGGTAGCGCCCGAGATGACTGGCAACAATACCAACGGCACCGCGACCCAGGCGGTTATTGCCCATGCTGGATTTCTCCACGCCGTTGACCAGCAGGCCGATTTCGTTGCCACGCTCGCGTATGCCCAGAGTGGTTATACTCGTTGTGGGTTCACCCAGCGAGAACGCCATGCGTTCCTGGAAGTCGCCGTTCTCCATCGCATGCAGGCTTACCAGGCCATCGCCGCGTACGGTGTAGAGGTAGTAGGAGCGAGGGTTATCCTGGAAGCCGTAGAGTAAGCCTGCCAGTGAATTCGGCTCGGATTCGAGCAGGCTGACATCAACAGAAATATCCCTGTGCCCCTCTTCACCCGGGCCGGGATTAACGTAGAAGTAGCGAATGGCGCCGGGCTCCGACTCGTTGGTCATTACCACGCGACCATTGTTGTTGCGCACGGTCCAGCCGCCGTCGCTCATGTCCTGGATAAAGGGAGTCAGCTGGCCCATGCCAGCGGAGGCAGGCTCGTCGCCGCAGGCCAGCAGCAGGGAGGCGGTGACAGCCAGGAGGCAAAGCTTCAGGTAATTCATGGTAAGTTTCCTCGGGTTAATAAAAGCGTTGCGCGCCAGTTTGACGCCGTTGCCTGTAGAGTTGCAGAATAGATGCCAAGTTTTACAATGCTGTCGAAAATAATCTTAAGCTACTGTTATTGTTGAATAAATAATTTAATACCGGCCTCTTCCGAGAGAAAATCTTGATCAGGACGCGGCTAAACGTTTGAAGATATATAACTTAAATTGAGCGCACGTTGTGTTCGTAAAAACCTTTTTTGCAGCAACGCGCAGTCGCGATGTCTCCCTGATAAGATGCAGCAACCCTGCTCGGCTGCGTCGCTCGCCACTGCCGCCTTCCCCGGCGGGTAGTGCTTGCAGCGTAAAGGATTCGTGCTGTTTTGAGACAGCGATCTATACTGTAGTAGTGAGGGCCTGTAGGGGGCCCGTTGCAGGCCAAGAAAAATAAGAATGTTGGTATTTTTCATACATTGTATTCGGCTATCCAACTTTCTGGCTGTTTGCGGGTGACCATGTGAACACGGCCCGCCTCTGCTGTTGTGGCCGCGCACAGGCGCTGACGCGGCGGGTTTGCGCTGGCTATTGGCACAAGATAGAGGGTGATTTATCAGATTGGCCTGTCTCTTGCTTTAATCAAGACCGGGAAGACCGGGAAGACCGGGAAGAGCGCTGTAGCGATGCCGCCGTACGACGGTAACACGGTACTTTCGTCATGCAGCGCTTCACTGAACAGTAGAGAATAAGGACGACGTAGGAATGATACGACTTGGGTTGGACATGCGCCGTGCAGCGAGTTGGCGCACTGTAATGATGATTGCAGCCGTCGCCGGGCTGGCGGGATGTGCTGCCGGCGGCAGTGGCGACTTCCAGCGCCCGGATGTCGACACGCCCGATCAGTGGTCTTCTCCAGCGGGTGTCAGGGTTTCCGCGCGCGAAACCATTCAGCCCGAATGGTGGACGGGGTTTGCTGACGATTACCTCGACAGCCTTGTTGCCCAGAGCATAGATGGCAACCTTGATTTGCGCATTGCCGTGGCACGCGTGGGAGAGGCAAGTGCTGCCCTGGGCCAGGTCGAGGCTTCTCGGCTACCCACCGCTTCGCTGGGCACAGGGGCTACTGTACAAGGCGCGCGCAACCCGATGACGGGAAACTTCGACACTAACAATCGCTATAGCGCCAGCGGTGAACTGGGCTGGGAAATCGATATCTGGGGCAAACTCGAGAAGGGTGTCAGCGCCCGGAAAGCGGCCTACCAGGCCGGAGAGGCAGACTGGCGTGCCACCTACCTGACCACTGTTTCGCGTGTCGCCACAACCTATTTTCTTATTCGCAGTCTCGATGAACAGATCGCGCTGCAACAGCAGTCGCTCGCTGCCGGCGAACGCATCTACACGATCTACCAGAACCAATACAAGGAAGGTATCGTTTCCAACACGCCGGTTCTGCGCCAGCGAGCCGAACTGAATACCCTGAAACGGCGACTGCTGGACCTGCAACGCGAACGGGAGATTGGCGAGAACGCGATTGCGACGCTGTTGGGTAAACCGGCGGGCAGCATTGATGTCCCGGTAGCGCCGCTGCGAGAGACTGTAAAATTAATGGACATTCCCGGGGGGCTACCGTCAGATTTGTTGACACGCAGGCCGGATATTGTCGCGGCACAGTACCGGGTACTTGAGTCCTACGAACTGGTGGGCGAGGCGGAACTCGCGCGGCTTCCCTCCATCAGCCTTACCGCCAATACCCGGGGGGGCGGTGATCTCGCCAGTGCGTCCCTGTCCTCACTGGTCAAGTCGCTGACCTTCGGTATAGGGCCCTCCATTAACATCCCGATCTTCGATCCCTCACTGAAAGCCCGTGTCAAGTCGCGGGAGGCCTCTGCCAAGGTCAGCGAGGAGCAGTATCGCAAAACGGTTATTCTGGCATTCCAGGAAGTTGAGAATGCCCTGGTGAACCTGGGCAGCAGGCAACTGCAAAAGCGTGAACTGGAAGAGGAGGTTCGTCACTTGCGCACCGTAGCCAGGCAGACGCGCGCGCAACTGGAGGTGGGCATCGTAACTCAGCTGGAAGTGCTGGAATCAGAGCGCCGCCTGTTGAATTCCAACCAGTCGCTACTGCAAAACCATCAGCAGATCCTCAGTGACACGGTCGATCTGTATAAAGCCATGGGCGGCGGCTGGAGCGATGAAATGCTGCAGCGGGGTGTGTTGTGATGGTTGGGCATAAGCAGGGAATGACATCATGAAGGTGTGCTTGAAACCTCTATTTGGCGGCGACTATGAAGATATCGCGCTCAGCGGTCTGTTGCTGCCGGTTGGTATGGGGGATGCACCCTTCGACAGCTACCCCGACGACCTTCGCTTGCAGCTTGCGGAGCGGCATGCGCGGCTTTTCCTCGATAGGGACACGCTGTACGTAGTTGATCTGCACAGCGCAACAGGCACTACCCTCAACGGTGAGCCGGTTACAGATGATCCCCTGGCGGTGTCAGCGGGTGACGTACTCTGCTTTGGCCACGACCTGCGTT
>JAUIIQ010000262.1 GCA_030431585.1 Gammaproteobacteria bacterium
CAGGAATAACAACAAAGCGCATGACCAAGCGAGAGCTAAGCCCGCAACAAGCCGCCTTCTACCGCGTTATCTTCGGCACGGAAACCGGGGCGGGCAAGTGGTTCGACATTTGCCTGATCGTCATTATCCTGACCAGCGTGCTGATCATCATGCTGGACTCGATAGAGTCTTACCACCTGCGATACGGCTTGCTGTTTCTGCAGATTGAATGGGCCTTTACCCTGCTCTTCACGGTGGAATACCTGGTTCGTCTGTGGTGCTCCCCCAACCGCAAGGCCTATGCTTTAAGTGCCTATGGCGTCGTCGACCTGCTGGCCCTGCTACCGACCTACCTCTCCCTGCTGATTCCGCAAACTGCGCCCCTGCTGATTATCCGGCTGCTGCGCATATTGCGTATCTTCCGCGTACTGCGGCTGCTTTCATTGCTTAACGAGGCCAACATTCTGGCAGAAGCCCTGCACCGTGCGGCACGTAAAATCCTCGTCTTTTTCCTGGCGATGATCATTCTGGCGACGATTTTTGGCTGCCTGCTGTACGTGGTGGAAGGGCCAGAGCACGGCTTCAACAGTATTCCGCACAGCATTTACTGGGCGATTGTCACCATCACCACCGTGGGCTACGGCGACGTGGTGCCGATGACCCCATTGGGACAATCCATTGCCGCATTCGGCATGCTTATCGGTTACATGGTCATTGCGATACTGACCGGGATTGTCATTTTCGAACTCAACACCCGCCATACAGACGACGAACAGAAGGCGAAAGAGGAAGCCATCCGTCAGTCACGAAACTGCACAACCTGCGCCACCGTAGAACACGATCGTTCCGCACACTATTGCCGTCAGTGTGGCAGCCCGCTACCCGCTCCCGGACATGAACCCGAGAGCAAATGAGTGCGCACGCGGCACTCCCTCAACAAGGAGTTTTGCATGAAAATGTCGACCAGTTCATCCACTGCCATTGCCGTGTATTGTCTCAGCGGTTTTCTGGCATCACCTGTTCTGCAGGCACAGCAACTGCTTGAAGAAGTAGTGGTTACGGCACAGAAGCGCGAGCAAAACCTGCAGGACGTACCGGTGGCGGTATCGGCGTTCAACCAACAGGTGCTGGAGCAAACGGGTGTAAAGGACCTGTTCGACCTGCAGACCAATGCGCCAAGCCTCATCGTGACGCAAAGCCAGACTTCCACCACCACCAACTTTGCCATACGCGGCATTTTCACCAGTTCGCAAAACTTCGGGCTTGAACCCTCGGTAGGACTTTATGTGGATGGCGTATACCGGGCGCGGCAGGGTTCGATGATCAATAACATGGTGGACATTGCGAGCGTGGAAGTACTGCGCGGACCCCAGGGAACCCTGTTCGGCCGCAACACACCAGCCGGCGCCATCACCATGAGTACCGTGGCACCGGACTTCGAAGGCAGTGGCTTTCTGGAGGGTACTGCGGGGAACTACGGACTATGGGGCATTTCCGGGGCAGGCTCAGCCACTCTGGCTGAGGACACCCTGGCCGTGCGGGCTACCGGTTTTGTGATGGAGCGCGACGGCTATGTGGACATCGTCAATGGCGGCGATGATGTGATCAATGACAAGGACCGCTGGGGAGCCCGTCTGCAGGCCCTGTACACGCCCACACAAGACCTCGATATACGCTTTATCGTTGACTACTCCGAGGTCGACGAAGTCTGCTGTGCCTCAGGTTCCTACAAGAACAACCTGGTCGCCCAGGACCTGCCTCCGGGCTCCCCCGTAAAATTCGGCACTGATACCAACATTGTCAATCTCGGCGGCACCGTTGTCGACCAGCGCGATTTTTATGACTATGCCGTAAGCGTCGCGAGGCCACCGCGCTCCAGTAATGAGGATGGCGGTGTTTCCATGCAGGTCGACTGGCAGACTGACCACTTTTTACTCACCAGCATCACTGCATGGCGACGTTACAACTCCTACGACAATGCCGACATTATTTTCAGCGATCTGGATGGAGGCTACCGCATCAATGATGCACAGCAACGCCAGTTTACGCAGGAACTGCGCATCAGCAATGACCTCGAAAACATAAGCTACGTTGCCGGCTTATATTACTATGAACAAGAACTGGACAACGACCGTGACACGCTGGCAGGTGGCGACCTCGCAGGGATTGTAGGCCTGCCGGCCAATGCGTTTCTGGGTGGTACCGGTGCTCGCGACCTGAATAAGCAGGACCACAGCAGCTACGCTGTATTTGGGCAGATGGACTACAACCTGAGCGAGTCACTGGTCATTACCGCAGGCCTGCGCTGGACCTATGAAGACAAGGAGCTGAGTAACACTTACACTCAGGATGCGCCCGATGCGCTGAATCCACTACTGCCAAACTGGGGGTTTTACCTGTTTCCCCCGCTCACGCCGCAGCCCGACGTGGAGACCGACTTCGACGATGACCAGATTACCGGGGCACTGAAGCTGAGTTGGTTCGCCACCGAGGGCACGCTGTTCTATGCCTCCTACGGCACTGGCTATAAATCCGGCGGCATCAACGGCGACCGCATCCCGGCAGAGTTCGACGTTGCTTTTGACGCGGAGTCTTCAACCTCCTATGAATTGGGCATGAAGACCGAGTTCCCCGACCAGGCTCTGCGTTTGAACGTGGCACTGCACATGACCGATACCGAAGACCTGCAAACCAACTCTTTCCAGGGGGGCGGCTTTTTCCTCAGTAACGCAGGCACCGCAGAAACCTACGGGGTGGAGGTAGACCTGTTCTGGCTGCCCACTGAGAACACCACACTGACCCTTGCCTACGCCTATAACCACGGTGAATACGCCGACTTTGAAAATGGCCCATGCTGGACCGGCACACCCTTCCATACCAATCAGCCCGACCCCGACCTGCAGCCGGATGGCAGCTGTGACCGCAGCGGAGGCGACATTTCCAGCAACCCGGAGAATGTACTGGTACTCACAGCCAACCAGGACTTCAGGATCAGCGATGACATCAACGCCTTCCTCTACGGTGAGTACGTATACACCGACGAACGTATGACCGACGTCAACAACGACCCGGTAAAGTATGACGATGCGTTTCATACGTTAAACATACGCACCGGACTGTATTTCGAGCGCTATGCGACGAGCCTGACACTGTGGGGGCGAAACCTGACAGACGAGGACTCAACGGACACCATTGCCGACGCGCCCGGACAGGACGGCCGCTTCGTGGGCTATTATAAAGAGCCGCTGACCTGGGGCCTTACCCTGCGCAAGGACTTTCAGGCGCGCTAGGGACGCAGCTGTCTATGCTATACTGCCGCACCGCTTTTTTGCAGCAGGACCGCTGAGCACATGCCAACCCCCATCCACAGCTATCGCCAATACTGGGCCGAGTGCTTCGGCCCGGCACCGGAACTGCCCATGAGCCGGGCAGAGATGGATGCGCTTGGCTGGGACAGTTGCGACATCATCATCGTCACCGGCGACGCCTATGTCGACCACCCCAGCTTCGGCATGGCAGTTATCGGCCGCCTGCTGGAGGCCCAGGGATTCCGGGTGGGCATCATCGCCCAGCCTGACTGGACCAGTGCCGAACCATTTCGAGCGCTGGGCAGGCCCAACCTCTTTTTCGGCGTCTCCGCTGGCAACATGGACTCCATGATCAATCGCTATACGGCAGACAGGAAACGCCGTAACGATGATGCCTACACGCCCGACAATGAGGGCGGGAAACGACCGGATCGCGCGGTCATCGTTTATAGCCAGCGCGTGCGCGAGGCCTACCGAGACGTGCCGCTGATCGTTGGCAGCATCGAGGCCAGCCTGAGACGGATAGCGCATTATGATTACTGGAGCGACAAGATTCGTCGTTCCATACTGGTGGACAGTCGCGCTGACCTGCTGCTCTACGGCAACGCGGAGCGGGCTATTGTTGAGGTTGCACACCGTCTTG
>JAUIIQ010000263.1 GCA_030431585.1 Gammaproteobacteria bacterium
AGATCAACCGCACTCTCTGTCCGCTGTACTATCATGAAGCAAAGGCTCTGCAGGAGAGAGTGATGGTTACTGTCAAGCGGCTGGTGCTTGATGTGCTGAAACCTCACCAGCCGGGCGCACTGGAATTCTGTCGGGAGATCGCCGGTCTTGGCGAAGACTATCAGGTGTGCCTTTCGGTTGAGGAGGTGGACGAAAACACGCAAACACTGAGGCTGGAGGTGCGCGGTGAGGCTGTGGCAATGCAGCCCATAGAACAGGCCATCGCCGATATGGGTGCTTCGTTGCACAGTGTCGATCTGGTGGAAGTGCATAACACTGCCGCTGGCAAGTGAGCCGGCATGAGCCTCAGCCGCCGTACCCAGCGCATGCTCAAGCTGTCCGGTTCCCACGGCATTGTTCGTCGCTATCTCATCGTGAACGGTTTTGATGGCGCCTTGACCATGCTCGGGCTGATCATCGGCTTTGTGGTCAGCCAGCCCGCAGAATTGCAACTTGTTATCAATGCCTGCCTGGCAGCCGCCATCGCACTGGGCATGAGTGGTATCAGCAGCGCCTATGTCAGTGAGGTGGCGGAACGCAAGCGCGCGTTGGACGAACTGGAAGGTGCAATGATCAGTGACCTGGGCGACTCGGCACATGGTCGCGCTGCGCGCTGGGTGCCGGTGCTGGTGGCGCTGGTCAACGGCGGCGCGCCACTGGTGATCTCCCTGGTAATTATTGCCCCCCTCTGGCTGGCGCAAGCTGGTTTCAGTCTGCCGCTGGCACCGCTCTGGTTCGCGGTAGTCATCGCGGGCTTGTCGATTTTTGTCCTTGGCGTATTGCTCGGTCGCATTGCGGATGTGTCCTGGGTTCGCAGCGGAGTGAGAACCCTGATGATTGCCATAGCGACGGTGTCGCTGATTTATCTGTTGACGAGTTAGTGTGATGCAGCCGACTGATTGGTATGGCAGCGACGCTCGCGCGGTACTGGATGCGTTCCAGTCTGGGACCTCCGGCCTGAGCCAGGCCCTGGTGCGCCAGCGGCAACGAGAATATGGCCCCAATGCCTTGCCGGAGAAGCGCCGGCGCCCCTGGCTGTTACTGTTTGTTTCACAGTTTCGCGACTTCATGATTCTGGTACTGCTGGCTGCGGCCGCTGTATCGGGCCTTGTAGGTGACGCCGCGGATACTGCCGCCATCCTGGTCATCGTCATGCTCAATGCCATAGTCGGCTCGGTGCAGGAGAGGCGGGCCGAAAATGCTATCGCTGCACTGCGCAAAATGTCGGCTCCCTCGGCACGGGTAGTGCGCGAAGGCAAGGCTGGCAACGTCGCTGCCAGCGATCTGGTGCCCGGTGATGTGGTCCTGCTGGAAGCGGGTGCTGTGGTCCCCGCAGATTTGCGCTTGCTGGAAGCGGAGGCACTACAGGTAGATGAGTCTGCGCTGACGGGTGAATCGGTATCTGTGCACAAACAGGTAGAGGTGGTGGTGGGCGAGGGCCTGCCTGCAGCCGAGCAGCTCAATATGGCTTTCAAGGGCAGCCAGGTCACGCACGGCAGTGGTCTGGGCGTGGTGGTGGCGATTGCCAGGGACACTGAACTGGGTCGCATTGCCGAACTGTTGAGCAGCGAACCCAAGGTGAGAACGCCCTTGCAGCAGCGTCTGACCCGATTCGGCCGGTACCTGGCGCTGGCGGTGCTGGGCATCTGTGCGATCGTCTTTGCCGCAGGGCTACTGCAGGGTCAGCCTGCATTATTGATGTTTCTTACCGCGGTCAGTCTGGCCGTTGCCGCCATCCCCGAAGCGATGCCGGCTGTAATTACCGTCTCTCTTGCGCTGGGTGCGCGCAAGCTCACTCGCCATAATGCGCTAATTCGCAACCTGCCTGCAGTAGAAACCCTGGGTTCGGTCACCTGTATCTGTGCCGACAAGACTGGCACGCTCACCTGCAACCAGATGACCGTGGAGGCATTCTACTACGCGGGCCAGCGGCAGTCAGAATTGCAGGCCGAGGGAGGTGCCCGTGAGTTGGGTCTGGCCATGGCGCTCAATAATGACGTGTCGCTGGAAGCTGGCAGGCCGGTTGGGGAACCCACTGAACTGGCCATGTGCATAGCGGCGGCAGACGCTGGCTTTGACAAGCAGCAGCTGTCTGACGAGTTTCCCCGCCAGGCAGCTATCCCATTCGACAGTGAGCGCAAGCGAATGTCCACCCTGCACCAGGCAGGCGGCCAGGTAGTCGGCTACGTCAAGGGTGCTCCCGAGCAGCTGATCCCGCTGTGCTGCCGTGAGTACGGTGCCGACGCTGCCGCTCAGTTTGACCCGCAGGGCCTGCTGGCTGCGGCAGAGTCTTTCGCCGAGGAGGGCTACCGGGTGCTGGCTTTTGCGCGCAGGGAGTTGGCAGCGCTCCCGGCAACAGGCCAGGACGGTGACGTGGAGCGGCAACTGGATTTTCTCGGCCTGGTCGCCCTGATTGACCCGCCACGTGCCGAGGCGCCGCAGGCGGTGGCAGATTGTGTCGCCGCAGGGATCAAGCCAATGATGATCACCGGCGACCATCCCGCTACCGCCATGGTGATTGCCCGGCGGTTGGGGCTTGCCGGCGACAGCGACCAGTCACTCAGCGGGGATCAGCTGGCAAGGCTTGACGATGCACAACTGCAACACGCGCTTGCCTCTACCCGGGTCTTTGCCCGCGTGAGCCCGGAGCAGAAACTGCGGATTGTCAAAGCGCTGCAGCAGAACGGCGAGTTCGTGGCGATGACGGGCGATGGGGTAAATGATGCGCCTGCATTGAAGCGCGCCAATATCGGTATTGCCATGGGTATGAAGGGTACGGATGTAGCCCGTGAGGCTGCGGACATGGTTCTGCTCGACGACAACTTTGCCACCATAGTCAGCGCAGTTCGAGCCGGTCGTTCTGTCTTCGACAATATCCGCAAGTTCATCAAAGACACCATGAGCTCCAACTCCGGCGAAATCTGGACTCTACTGCTGGCGCCATTCCTCGGCTTGCCGGTTCCCCTGCTTCCCATTCACATCTTGTGGATCAACCTGGTGACAGACGGACTACCGGGGCTGGCGTTCAGCGCTGAACCCGCCGAACCGGGCATCATGACGCGGCCGCCGCGACCGCCAAAGGAGAATATTTTTGCTCATGGCATGTGGCAGCACATAATCTGGGTAGGCCTTTGCATTGCGGGCATCTCGCTGGCTGCCATGGCCTGGGCTATCGATCGTGAAGCGGCGCACTGGCAGACAGTTGTGTTTACCGTTCTCATGGTCTCCCAACTGTTCCACTCGCTGGCGGTTCGGGCGGATACGGTATCTCTGCTGCGCATAGGGCTTTTCAGTAACCTGCCCATGCTGCTGGCGGTGACGGTTACCCTGCTGCTGCAACTCGCTGTCATCTACCTGCCCGCACTGAACAAGGTGTTTGCCACCCAGCCGCTACCAGTGCTTGATCTGGCGATATGCCTGGCGTTGTCATCCACTGTGCTGATCGTGGTAGAGCTGGAAAAATGGCTGGTGCGCCGGGGGGTGATATATCAGGGCGATACGCTGGTCTGACAGGCTGCGTAACCGGTCGCGAGCGGTCTGTTGTTCGCCGGGGAGGAGGACGGCCGATACCTGTTCTATACTGACAAGATGAATCACGTAATGTTGAACAAGCTTGTGTGGATGCTGTCCCTGGTGGTGCTGTGTCTGTCATCGGCCGCCGGTCTTGGGGATGACGATCGCAGCGAAGCCTGGCTGGTGGAACTGGACGGGGCGGTAGGCCCTGCTACAGCTGACCACGTGGTGCGTGGACTGGAGCAGGCGCATGACGCAGGCGCCAGGCTGGTGGTGTTGCGTATTGACACACCGGGTGGCCTGGACAATGCCATGCGCGACATGATCAAGGCGATAC
>JAUIIQ010000040.1 GCA_030431585.1 Gammaproteobacteria bacterium
GGCGTTGCCCTGGCCATCCGCCAGCACCTGGACTTCCACATGTCGTGGTTTCTGTAAAAATTTCTCCAGGTACACCACGTCTGAGCCAAAGGCGCCGGCTGCTTCCGACCTGGTCACCTCGATGGAGTTGATCAGGACCTCTTCATTGTGCACCACGCGCATGCCACGGCCGCCTCCGCCAGCAGCTGCCTTGATGATCACCGGATAGCCCACCCGGTTGGCGATCTCTCTGGTGCGTTGGTGGTCATCCGTGAGTGGGCCGTCCGAACCGGGTACCGTTGGCACACCGGCACGTTTCATCGCTTCAATGGCCGACACCTTGTCACCCATCAGGCGTATGGTTGCCGCAGTGGGCCCGATAAACGTGAAGCCGCTTTTCTCTACCTGGTCGGCGAAATCGGCGTTCTCGGCGAGAAAGCCGTATCCGGGGTGAATGGCCGTGGTGTCAGTCACTTCTGCAGCAGAGATAATTGCCGGCACGTTGAGGTAACTGTCTGTGGAGGAGGGCGGGCCTATACAGACGGATTCATCTGCCAGGCGTACGTGCATCAGCTCCGCATCAGCCGACGAATGCACGGCAACAGTCTTGATATCCAGTTCTTTGCATGCGCGCAGAATACGCAGCGCGATCTCACCGCGGTTGGCGATGAGTACCTTGTCCAGAATGGGCATGTGTAGCTCCTCAGGTCGCCTTAAACGATGGTGAACAAGGGCTGGTCGAATTCAACCGGCGCGCCGTTCTCTGCCAGTATGGCTTCTATAGTTCCGGACTTGTCTGCTTCAATCTGGTTCATCATCTTCATTGCCTCGACGATGCAGATCACGTCACCGACTTTGACGTGCTGACCCACCTCCGCAAACGAAGGCGAAGTGGGCGATGGTGAGCGGTAGAATGTACCCACCATGGGAGACTTCACTACGTGACCGGTGGTGGTGGGTGTGTTGTCGCCATTGGCCGGTGCCTCTGGCGCAGCTGTCGCTGCGGGTGCTGGCGCGGCCTGCGCCGGCGCCGGTGGCGGCGCCGCATAGTAGGGCGCCTGTGCGGCAGCGATCAGGCTTTGCGCGCTGTTGCGACTGATTCGCACGGACTCTTCGCCTTCTTTTATCTCAATCTCGTCAATATTGGATTCTTCCAGAAGCTCAATGAGTTTTTTAACCTTGCGAATGTCCATAATTATCTCTCTGTTGGTTAATCAGGATTGTTCCAGCTGCCGCAGGGCCGCTTGCAGGCCCAGCTCATAGCCCTGTGGGCCCAGGCCGCAAATCACGCCCTGTGCGATATCGGAAAAATAGGAATGCTGGCGAAACGGCTCGCGCGCATGCACGTTGGATAGATGAATCTCGATGAAAGGAATCGCCACGGCAGCCAGGGCATCGCGCAGCGCGACGCTGGTATGGGTGAAGGCAGCCGGGTTAATGAGGATAAAGTTGACGCCCTCGTGTCGAGCCTCCTGTACGCGCTCCACCAGTTCGTACTCGGCGTTGCTCTGCACCGCCAGCAGGTGATGCCCGCGCTCCCGGGCCTGTTGTTCGAGGAGCTGATTGATCTCAATCAGGGTGCTGTGCCCGTAAATACCAGGCTCGCGCTCGCCCAGCAGATTCAGGTTGGGGCCGTGCAGTACGAGTATGGTCGCCATGTCGAGTTGCTCCACTCCAGGGGCCGGGCACAGATAGAGTAAGTGTGGCGCAATAATGGTGCACTGTCCATGGTAATTGGTAATTTTTCGAATTTTGGCGACAGTTAGCTGCTTTATTCCAGAAGTTAGCCATATTTAACACTTTGTCGGCATCTTCGGGGGTTGCTATGCACGTTGTGCGAAGAACGAAGCATCTTCTGTAAAGTTCGTTTATTTGGTGGCTAACTTGCTGTCAATGTCTGGCTTCTTGCTTGAAACGGCCTCCAGAGCCTGGTATACCGTGTCGGCGGTGAGGATTTGCGGCAGCAGCAGTGGCTTTGCCTCCGTGTCTGCTGGATACATGAGGTACAGCGGTATGCCTGTGCGACCGTGACGACTGATGAATCTGGCGATATCCGCATCGTAGTTTGTCCAGTCGGCCACCATGTAGATGACGCCGTGATCGGCGAACGCAGCCTGCATGGTATCTGTCAAAAGCACAGCCTGCTCATTGGCGATGCAGGTGATGCACCAGTCCGCGGTGACGTCGACAAAGACCGGGTTTCCCGCCTCGCGCAAGTCTGCCAGGGTCTGCTCGGACCAGGCAACGTGTTCACTGGCCAGCGCCTTGGCGTGGCCGCCGCCGGCGTCCAGCCCACGCCAGCCTCCCAGTGCGGCGGCCAACAAGACCAAAGCCGCTGCCAGGCCGCGTTTCCAGCCGCCCAGGCGCCATAGCCAAAGGCCCATGGTAAGTGCCAGCGCACCGGCGAGGACTGCTGCCATGGTGTTGACGCCGGTCTGCCTGCCAGCCACCCAGAGCAACCAGATCGCCGCAGCGTAGAGAGGGAATGCCAGGAACTGTTTCAGCGTTTCCATCCATGGGCCCGGGCGCGGCATCAGCTTTCGCGCTGCACCGCTGTAGCTGAATAGTAACAGCGGCGCGGCCATGCCCAGGCCGAGCGCGGCAAATACCAGGAGCCCCACCAGGGGCGGTTGCGACACCGCAAAGCCCAGTGCGGTGCCCATGAAGGGTGCAGTGCAGGGACTGGCGACGACAACGGCGAGGACGCCGGTAAAGAAACTGCCGGAAGGGCCGCTCCTGCCGGCGAGCCCGCTGCCCGCATTCATCAGGCTGCCACCCAGTTGCACCAGGCCTGACAGCGACAGCCCCATGACCAGGAAAAGATAGGCCAGTGCTACCACGAAGCCCGGGCTCTGCAACTGGAAGCCCCAGCCGACGGCTTTGCCGGCCTGTTGCAGGCCGATCAATACTGCCGCAACCGCGACAAAGCTGATGACCACACCCGCGGTGTATACCCAGCTGTGCAAATGGCGGTCATGGTCGCTGCTGCGAGCGAAGCTCAGGACCTTGAGCGAGAGTATGGGGAATACGCAGGGCATCAGGTTCAGTATCGCGCCACCCAGGAAGGCCAGCAGCAGCATGTAGGGAAGTGCACCCAGGTCCAGCGTAGCTGCAGAGTCCGGCGGGCTGGAAGTGCTCTGGCGGCCGGGTTTGCCAGTTTCGGTTGCGCTGCCACTGGCCGGGTCCAGCACAAAGTACTGGGTGCGTGGCGGATAGCAGAGTCCGGCGTCTGCGCAGCCCTGTGATGTTACCGCAAGGATTGCGCCCTCGAGGAGCCCGGCCGATGACGCCAATTCAATATCTGCCTGATGGTAGTAGACGCTCACATCGCCAAAGTACTCGTCGGTGCGCTGCAGCGCCGGCGGGAAGTTGGGCGTCAGTGCAGGGTCGCCGTCGGCCATGCGGAACTTGAAAGCGTGCTGGTATAGGTAGTAACCGTCCGCAATTTGCCAATAAAGCCGCAGGCGGGACGTATCCAGAACGTCGACTTCCAGTTGATATGCCTCTTCTACAGGCAGAAATTCCGGCGTCGGGGCGGTGGAGAAAGGCGAAGTTGTCGGCGCAGCGAGATTCTGGCCCAGTGCCAGTGGCGCAGAAATTAGAAGCAGCGCTGTCAGCAGTGCGCGCATGATGATCCCTGGTTGCTGTGTAATGTCGCGGGCAAGTGTAACAGTCGTGTGCTTGCGCCCCAATCCACTGCCGCGTGCCGGTGGGCGATGGTATAGTGTGTGACGCTCGATTGTGCTGTTAGTTTCCCACTGGAGTAAATTGTATTGTTTCGTGTGTGTTTGTTACTGGCCCTGGTAATGGGCTCATCTACTGTCTGGGCTGAAGCCCATCTGTCGGCCGCCTGGATACGCGCTTTGCCCCCCTCGCAGCCGGTTACGGCGGCCTATGTCACGATTATGAACCATGGCCAGCAGGCGCTTACGGTGACGGGGGCGCGAGTAGAGGGTGCGGGCAGGGTGGAGATGCATACCAGTCGGGAAGTAGATGGCTTGGTAACAATGGAGCAGGTGGAAGCGCTGGCACTGGCACCCGGCGAAACGCTGTCACTTGAACCGGGAGGTGTGCATTTGATGCTGTTTGAGCTGGAGACAATGCCCGGTCCAGGGCAGAGCCGCGAACTCTGCCTGCATTTGGCGTCCGGGGGCGAGGTGTGTACCACCGCGCAGGTGCGCAAGAGCGCAGGCACAAGCAAGCATGATCATCATCAACATCATTGAGAAGGCAATAGGCGGATGAACGGATTTAAAGAAACTCTGGCGGATTGGCGCGATAGCCTTTTCGATCTCCTCCCGGATACCCGGCCGGTGCGCTGGTTCCTCCTGGTTCTGGCGATCTACTTGCTGGCGACGCTGGTGTTGGGCATGTTCTGGAGCCTTACGCCGGATCATTTTGATCCCCGCGAAAAAGCTGCTCAGTACGCCGGCGAGGACAACGGAGAGGTGGTGACCGGGTCTGTGACCACGGCCGCGCTGATGGGCGTAATGGAAACTCTGTTGGAAAAGCCCGGCGGGTACTTACACAATGACCGCTTCCCGCCCGGTATCTGGCTGGACAATACACCCAATTGGGAATTCGGCGCCCTGATTCAGGTGCGCGACTTGTCGCGTGCCATGCGTGAAGTATTCAGCAGGTCCCAGTCCCAGTCCACCGAGGATGCCGATCTCGCACTGGCGGAACCTCGCTACCATTTTGATTCGGACAGCTGGGTCTTGCCTTCATCGGAATCCGAGTATCGCCAGGCCCAGGGCTACACACGCAGTTACTTCCGTCGCTTGTCAGACGCCAACGACCCGGATGCGCAGTTTTTTGCCCGGGCAGACAACCTGCGTTACTGGTTGTCTACGGTCAACACACGACTTGGTTCTTTGTCGCAGCGCCTGAGTGCCAGCGTTGGCCAGCGCCGCCTGAATACAGATCTGGCGGGGGATGCCGGCGCCAGCCAGTCCACTCGTGGTCCCGCAGAGATGGAGGTAAAGACCCCCTGGTTGGAGATCGACGACGTATTCTATGAAGCCCGCGGCACGACCTGGGCGCTGATTCATTTTCTTCGGGCAGTGGAAGTGGATTTTGCCGAGGTGCTGGAGAAGAAGAATGCCCGCGTCAGCCTCCAGCAGATCATCCGCGAGTTGGAGGGGGCGCAGGAGGCCGTGTGGAGCCCTGTTATTCTCAACGGTACCGGCTTCGGTTTAGTGGCCAACCACTCACTGGTGATGGCCTCTTATATCAGTCGCGCCAATGCCGCGATCATCGATCTGCGTGACTTGCTCCTGCAGGGTTGAAGTTTGGTCCTGCTTCAATCCTCCTGGTAGCGCAGTCGGGTGCCGGTATCCAGGGACAGGCGAATTTCTGCGGCAGAAAGCTCCTTGGGAAAATACGTCCCGGAGAGCTTGGCATCCAGCAGGCTGGCGCCTTCGAGGTTGGTGTTGCGAAAATCTATGCCACTGAGGTCTGCGTTGCGAAAATACGAGTCCCTGAAGTCCAGCCCGTCGGCATTCATATTGCGCAGGTCGCGCCCGCGGTAGTCGCCACTTTTCAGTTCGCTGGCGTCCAGCTTGTCACGCTGCTCATTAAAACTCTTGATGTCTTCGTTGCGTAACAACTGGTAAAGGGGGTCGAGCTTGATTACTGGCTTGTTCATGCGTTTACCTTTTGGAGGGTGGCTCGGAGGCAAGTGCTCTAGCTTAAGCGCCTGCGGTGGGAGATGACAAGAGAATGGGTTTGAGTACACAAACCTTTACTGGCTTCCTGCTCACGCGCAACTGGCGAGATGGCCCTGCCGGCATTGAACTTGAGTACTGGTTTGCCACTGACGATGGCCCTTTGTGTGCATTGGTTCACGGCGAACAAAGCGTCTTTTTCCTGTCCTGCTCAGAGCTTGATAGCGCGCAACCGGCGCTTGCAGCGCAAGCCGGTGTTGAGGTCAAACAACTGCCGCTACGCGACTTCAGCATGTCAGCTGTCGTCGGTGTGTATTGCCGCAGCTATCGGCGCTCCAGGCAGTTGGCCGATCGCCTGCGTGAGGCTGGCCTGAACCCGTTGGAGGCGGATATAAATCCGGCCGACCGCTTCCTGATGGAGCGTTTCATTGCTGGTGGAGCAGAGATTCAGGGCGAGGTGACGCGGCGCGGGCAGTATCTTCTCCTGGATAACCCGGTCATGCGTCACGCTGACTATCGCCCTGAGCTGAAAGTAGTGTCGATGGATATAGAAACCGCGATGCAGGGCGTGCAGTTATTCTCGATCGCTGTTCATGGCAGCTGCGGGGAGGAACAGCAGCGCCGGGTGTTCATGCTTGGCGAAGGGGCAGAGCAAGACTATGTGCAAAGCTGCGCCACTCAGGAGGAGGTGATGAGTTCCTTCCTTGACTGGCTTGCAGTTTTTGACCCGGATGTGCTGATTGGCTGGAACGTGATCAACTTTGATTGCTGGTACCTGCAGCGGGTGGCTGACCAGTTGGGCAGGCGGCTACTGCTGGGTAGGAACCGGCGACCGGCCCACTGGCGCAGCCTTGACGACGAAGGGGAGCGGCGCGCAGTGCAGTGTCCCGGGCGGGTGGTGCTGGATGGTATAGATATGCTGCGTGCTGCCTTTTACAACTTCGACAGTTTTGCCCTGGATAATGTCGCTCATGAACTGCTGGGAGAGGGGAAGCTGATACACGGCGCAAATCGTGGCGAGGAAATAGGCCGGCTGTTCCAGCACGACAAGACCACCCTGGCGGCCTATAACATCAAGGATTGTGAGCTGGTGACACGCATCTTTGAGGCCACCTCAATGCTGGACTTTGCCGTTGCTAGAACGGTTATGACCGGGCTCAACATGGACCGTATGGGCGGCTCGGTTGCCTCCTTCGACAACCTGTACCTGCCAAGACTACACCGGGCCGGTTTTGTGGCGCCCAATGCCAGTGAGGATCATACCGCCAGCCCCGGAGGCTGGGTGCTGGACTCCACGCCGGGTATCTATGACCATGTACTGGTGCTGGACTTCAAAAGCCTGTACCCCAGCATTATTCGCAGTTTCGCCATAGACCCTTTGGGGCTGGCCCTTGGCGTGTCAGGTGATCTGGACGAAGAAGCCACCGTGCCAGGTTTTTTGCAAGCCCGTTTTGCTCGCGAAGGCCATATTCTGCCGGAACTGATTCAGCAGCTGTGGGCCCGGCGCGATGCAGCGAGGCAGCTTGGGGATGCACCACTCTCCCAGGCCATCAAGATCATCATGAATTCTTTTTATGGTGTGCTTGGTACACCCGGATGCCGCTTTTTTGACGCTCGGCTGGCCAGCTCCATTACCCGTCGTGGGCATGAGATCCTGCAGCGTACACGGGACCATATTGAGAAAGCTGGCCACCGTGTGATCTATGGTGATACCGATTCAGTGTTTGTGTGGATACACGAGGCTGCCAATGATGCACAGGCGCAGGCAGCTGGCCAGCAATTGCAGGACAGCCTGAATACCTGGTGGCGACACCAGTTGCGCGAGCAATTTGGCCTGGACAGCGCATTGGAGCTTGAATTTGAAACCCACTACAAGCGCTTTCTGATGCCTACGGTGCGTGGTTCCGACAAAGGCAGCAAGAAGCGCTACGCAGGTGTGGTCACCGCCGCAGGCGGGGATCGTCTCGTGTTCAAGGGGCTGGAGAATGTGCGCACGGACTGGACGCGCCTGGCGCGCGACTTTCAGGAAGAGCTTTACCGCAGGATATTCATGGAGGAGCCTTTCGCAGATTACGTGCGCGAGATTCATTTCCAGTTGCTGGCCGGGGAGCGTGACGGGGAGCTTGTTTACCGCAAGCGATTGCGCAGAAAGCTCGACGAGTATGAGCGGAATGTGCCGCCCCATGTGCAGGCCGCACGCCTCTATGCTGCGCGGGGACTGGTGCCGCCATCGAGGGGCGGCTGGGTAGAGTATGTGATGACGACAGCGGGCGCAGAGCCCGCGCAGAAGCCGTTGGCGCCACTGGATTACGAGCACTATGCCGAGCGCCAGCTGGAGCCGGTGGCGGACGGCATTCTGGGGTTTGTCGGAACCTCTTTCCGCACCCTGGTGGGGAAGCAGATAGATATGTTTTGATGCTGTGCGATCGCACTTGCCGGGGATGGCCGCCCCGTCGCGATCAGTTGCCGAAAAAGTCTGCCCGAAGGTCAGGGTAATCGGCTGCTGGCAGTCGGGGGCCGTAGTGGGCCACCACGCGGCCCGCCGCCAGGCTGGCAAAGCGGCCCGCCGTCGGGAAGTCTTCGCCACGGGTAATGGCATAGAGGAAGGCGCCGGCAAACATGTCGCCCGCGCCATTGCTGTCCACGGCATGCACCCTGTGTGGGGGAATCTGTGCCAGATGCTCACCATCGAAGGTGATTGCGCCATCGGCACCTCGGGTAACAACGAAGGTGTCAGTGATCTGCTTCAATTTCTCTATAGCCTCATCGAGACTGTCAGTTTCACCCCAGCCCATCGCTTCCGCCTCGTTGCAGAATAGAAGGTTGACCCGCTTGCCTATCATCTCCTGCAGGCCGTCGCGAAAAAATTCCACCATGCCCGGGTCAGACAAGCTGATAGAGGTTTTCACTCCTGCTTCCTCAGCAATTTCCCGAGCGCGCACTGCGGCGGCTCGGCCACTGGGAGACGTCACCAGGTAACCTTCAATATAAAGGTATTCGGAAGCGCGAATGGCCTCTGGTACCAGCTGCTCTACGGAGAGTGTCTCGCTGATTGAAAGATTGGTGTTCATGCTGCGCTCAGCGTCCGGAGAAATCAGCACCAGGCACTTTCCAGTGACGCCTTCTTCGCGCTCGCCGTTCAGGCAGTGATCAACGCCCGCCGCAGCCAGATCAGCGAGGTAGATGTCACCGTCTTCATCATTGGCTACTTTGCAGGACATGAAAGTGGGCCCGCCAAACTGCGCAGTGGCGATCATGGAGTTGCCGGCGCTGCCGCCGCTGGCGTGGCTGGCCTTGACCAGGTGGCCCTTGAGGTGGTCCAGCAATTCTGCCTGCCGCTGGGTATCCACCAGCGTCATCATGCCTTTCTCAACCTGCATCTGCGCCAGTTCGCGGTCTTCCACTTTTATCTCGGTATCAACCAGCGCCGCGCCAATGCCATATGCCATGTACTTCTTCATGCGAGGATTCCTGTAATCGGTCAGCGCCGTATTATCCGGATTAACCGCCACTGTTAAAGCTATTTGAATACAAACCGGCCCCCCACCTCAATTCGATGGAAGTGGTATGGGGGTATAGATGCCCCGGTGGGACGTCCGAAGCCATGGATGGCTGAGGCCTCGCACTTCCCTGTGCTCGGACGTTCCCGGGAGAGCCTGCTTACCTCCTGGCCTGGTTTCGTTTGAAGCGGCGAACGTGGCGTAAAGTAGGTTAAACTCGCCGCCCATGAGAAAGACGCATAATCTACTGTTAAAACTGCTCCTGGTTGCCCTGCTCCTGGGTGTCGGCTATCTGATTTACCTGGATGCCCGTATTACCACCACTTTTACCGACAAGATGTGGGAGCTGCCGGCCAAGGTATACGCCCGACCGCTGGAGTTGTTTGCGGGCGCCGATCTCAAGCCGGATGATCTGGCCTATGAGCTTGAAATTCTGGGCTACCGCAAAGTGGCCCACACCCGCAAGCCCGGCCAGGTGGCGCGCAATCGTGGCCGTTTTGAAATCTACACGCGAGGCTTCGATTTTCCCGGAGAACGCGAACCGGCGCGCCGTGTGTTGGTGGACGTCGGTCCCGCCAAGGTCCGGTCCGTTACGGAGAAAGGGCAGAGTGTAGACCTGATGCGTCTGGATCCCGCGCAGATAGGGGGTATTTATCCCAGCCACGGTGAAGACAGGTTGCTGGTGCGCCTGGATGCCGTGCCCGAAACCCTGTGGCAAGGCCTGTTGGCGGTCGAGGACCAGCGGTTTTACCAGCACCTGGGCTTTTCGCTTACCGGAATTGCGCGGGCGGCATATAGCAACCTGGTCTCTGGCCGGGTGGTCGCCGGTGGCAGCACTATCACGCAACAGTTGGTGAAGAACTATTACCTCACGCCAGAGCGCACAATTGTCCGGAAGCTCAACGAAGTGCTGATGGCAGTGTTGCTGGAGCTCCATTATGACAAGGAGCAGATCCTCGAGAGCTATATCAATGAAGTGTATCTGGGGCAGGAGGGGCCTCGCGCAATTCATGGTTTTGCGCTGGCTGCGCGGCACTATTTCGACACGCCCCTGGAGCAGTTGGGTCTGCACCAGCAGGCTTTGCTGGTGGGGATGATAAAAGGGCCGTCCCTGTACAATCCGCTGCGCAATCCAAAGCGGGCCCTGGAACGCCGCAACGTGGTGCTGCAGTTAATGGTGGAGCAGGGCGTGATTTCTGGCGAGCACGCCATGGTTGCAAGGGCCATGCCCCTGGACCTTAACAAGGCCCCCAGGATACGCGATACCTTCCCGGCATACCTCGATCTGGTGCGGCGGCAGCTGCGGCTGGAATACCGTGACGAGCAATTAACTCAGGAAGGCCTGAAAATACTTACCGCGTTCGATCCGATTGTGCAGCGCCAGCTTGAGCGCAGTACGCTCGAGATGATGGACAAACTTGATAGCAGCGGAGACCTGGAAAGTGCATCGGTGGTGACCCGCCTGGACAGCGGAGAAGTGGCCGCGCTGGTGGGCGGTCGGCGTCCCAGCTACGCGGGATTCAATCGTGCGCTGGACGCCCGCCGACCTGCGGGGTCATTGCTGAAACCGGCGGTGTACCTGACTGCGCTGGAGCAGGCCGATCGTTACTCCCTGGCCAGCGTGCTGGACGACACCAGTTTCAGCGTGCCCCGCGCCCAGGGCGAACCCTGGGAACCGCGTAACTTCGACCGTGTTGAGCACGGCGAGGTGTTGCTCTACCAGGCGCTGGCTAACTCCTACAATCTGGCAACGGCCCGGCTGGGTATGGAGCTGGGTATTGATAATGTGGCGGATATGCTGCGCCGCCTGGGTATAGAGCACGCGGTACCGCGAGTGCCAGCCCTGACCCTGGGCGCGGGTGAGTACTCTCCGCTGGATATGGCAGTGGTTTATCAAACGATTGCCGCTGGTGGTTTCCGCTCGCCATTACGCAGTATTCGTGATGTCGTGGATGCGCGCGGTGAACCGGAGAAACGCTACGAGCTGCTGTACGATCGACAGGTGAGTCTGCAGGCGGTCTATCTGCTGCAGTACGCTCTGCTCGAGGCAATGCAGAACGGCACCGGGCGCAGTGGTGGCGCCAGGTTGCCTGACTGGTTGACTGTGGCGGGCAAGACAGGAACGACCAACGAGGGGCGTGATT
Organism: Gammaproteobacteria bacterium; assembly: GCA_030431585.1. Classification (GTDB taxonomy): domain Bacteria; phylum Pseudomonadota; class Gammaproteobacteria; order Pseudomonadales; family Halieaceae; genus Halioglobus. Next base: position 11,290 of record JAUIIQ010000040.1, read on the forward strand.
CCTGGTTCGCCGGGTTCTCGGGAGACCTGATGGCGGTTACCTGGGTGGGCAGAGACGACAACGGCGCTACCGGTCTCACCGGCAGCAGTGGCGCTCTGCAGTTGTGGGCTCACTTTATGGCGCATGCCAGCAAGCGCGCGCTCAACTACAACATGCCTGAGGGTATTGCGGTATCGACAATCGATAGCAGCAGTGGGTATCTCACGGGTGAGGGGTGCCCGAATGCACGCAGTGTTCCCTTCATAGCTGGCTCCGAGCCTCGTCATAAGACGCGCTGTGCGCCGAAGAAGAACGGTATCAGGGACTGGTTTCAGTCATTGTTTGGCGACTGAGCCATAACTGTTTGAATTTTTCCGAGGCGCTATTGCTTGGCCGTCTGCAGAGACCCTGGAACTGGGTTAAACTGCCGCGCCTGCCAACAATCGGGAGTGGCTTGTGCTGTCCAAACGATTCTACCGCTCGCTGTCGCTGCTGATACTGAGTTTGCTGCTCAGCGCCTGCGGTACCAATCCCTATTCTCTGCCAAAGATCGAGAGCCCCGAGCCGGAGTATCGTGAGCCGGTGCCGGACCCGCTTCCCCAGCCCGCACCCACGCCGCAGCCGGAAGTGTCCAGGCCCGCGCCCTCGGGTGCCCACACGGGGCTGCTGTTAAAAGCCGATGACGCTCGCAGCCGGGGTGACTACAGCCAGTCCCTGGCCTATCTGGAACGAGCACAACGTATTGACCCGGATAATGCAGATATATACCTGGGGTTGGCGCAAACCCACACTGCTTCCGGCAACGTGCCGCAGGCCAGAGCTGCCGCCGAGCGTGGTCTGTTGTATTGCACCGGGCCGCAGCAATGTGATGCGCTGCGGGCCTATGTCCGCTAAAGCGTTTCCGTCACCACCTCGAAGGCATCTTCGAGCGGCATAAAACGCAAGTGTTGGTTGATGCAGGCGGGGATGTCGCCACTGGAATGGCTGACAAAAATAATCTGGGTGTCCGAGTTGTTGGCAATGTGATCAATCGCCCGGAGCATTAGTCGGCGGTGGTGGCCGTCGAGCCCCAGCGTGGGCTCATCCAGTAGCAGAATGGTTGGCGCCTTAACCATTGCCCGCGCCAGCAATACCATGCGCTGCATGCCGAACGATAGCGCGTCAAAGTGTTCTCTGGCGAGTGCGGCCAGACCCAGCGCCGCCAGCCACTGACGGGCAATGGCGTGCTGTTCGTCGCCCCAGTCATCGTACAGGCCAATCGTGTCGAAGAAACCGGACATGACCACTTCTACGGTTTTCATGCCACGAACGAAATTGAGGTGCAGTTGGTTGTCCAGTTGGCCGTACTTCTGCTTGATGTCCCAGATGCTTTCACCTGAGCCCCGCCGCACTCCGAACAGGCAGATGTTCTGGCCGTAGGCCTTGTGATTGTCACCGGTTATCAGGCTCAGCAAGGTGCTTTTGCCGCAACCGTTGGGGCCCGAAATGTAACAGTGCTGGCCGCGTTCGAAGCGCCAGTGCACATCGCGCAGCACTGCTAAGGGACCATAGCTGACATTGACGCCAACAAGTTCCAGCAGCGGGCCGGTGTCCGGAAGCGTGTAGGGCCTGGGCGCTGGAGAGGGTAGCTGGCCTAACTCCTCAACAGGCGGATACATGAGTCCTTGCACTTCTGCCTTTGCCAGTACTGCATTGCGTTCGCCTTGTGCGAGAATCTGCCCTTCGTCCAGCACCAGCAGGTGGGTAATGCCGTCAGGGAGGTCTTCTGCCTGACGGCAAAGTAGCAACATTGACAGGTCGGAGTGCAACAGTTCGTTGATGATGCTGCTCAGTTCCTGTTGCGAGGACGCGTCCAGGCCGTCCAGCGGGCTATCGAGGATGAGCAGGGCGGGATCACTGAGGATGGCCTTTATCAGTAAGGTCTTGCGCATCTCGCCGGTGGATATGTAACGCAGTCCGCGTTGTAGAATGTGACCTATTCCCAGCCTCTCAACCCACTCAAAGAACCGAGGGTCGGCGGGTCGGTTGCCCAGAATGATCTCCTGGACCAGGGTGCCGGGGTCGCTGGCGTCGGCCCGGGTCTCGGAATCATCCAACTTCTTGTCGCGCTCGCACAGAGCCCTGGCCTGCTCAAAGCAAACGTACGCGCTGCCTTCCTGGGTCAGTTTTGCGGAGCGGATGTACTCGCCGGAAAAACGGCTGCTCTGGCCGCTGATCAGTTTTGCCAGCACGGTCTTGCCGGCACCGTTGGGACCCAGGCAGGCCCACTGCTGCGGCCTTTCCAGGCGCCAGTTTATGTCGCGCAGTACAGGTAGTGCGCGATAGACCAGCTGAACGTCCTTGAGGCGGAGAAGTTCGGATGATCTCACCATACTGATGTCCCTTGTCTTGTCACAGCGGCTGCAGGCTGGCTTAATCCTGTAAATTCTGTTGGGTGCATACTGTTGCCGATACCATTGTTACAGCTGGTCGCGAGTCGTCTTGACGACTTCAACCCCAGGAAACCGCTGTTGCGTCGATTGATGAAGCGTTCTGCCGTGGCGCTGCTTTTGCAGATCCGGCAAGGTGAATTGCACATTCTAATGATCAAACGCGCGGAAAGGGAGGGGGACCCCTGGTCGGGTCATATGGCGTTTCCTGGCGGGCGTATGGATAAAACCGATGCTCACGGCTATGCGGTCGCCGTGCGCGAGACAGAAGAGGAGATCGGGCTGGCGCTTGGGCCCGAGGATAAATGCCTGGGGCGCCTCTCCGACATCAATGCAAGGCCGCGACGGGGAGCGCTTGGCATGGCCGTGAGCCCCTTTGTTTTTCATCTTGAAAGAGAGGTGGAGTTTACCCCCAACTATGAAGTGGCGGAGGTGATCTGGGTGCCCCTGGAATATCTTCTCGATACCGATAATCGGGAAGAAATGGTCTGGGAATTCAGGGGGATGCAAATACCAATGCCCTGTTATCACTATCAGGGTCGCTGCATCTGGGGTTTGTCGCTGATGATGCTGGATGAATTGATGGATCTCGTTGAGGGTGGCAAAAATCCCCTGAGGTCGCGCTGGAAAAGGCGTTAATGCACCATCGCTGATGCAGGCGGGCCCAACTGTTTTGCTTTGTACATGGCCTTGTCGGCTTTTTCCTCGAGTTGCCTCTGGTCGTTGCCATCTTCAGGGTATAACGCGACCCCGCAGCTCACCCCTAACGACAGTTCCTGATTGCGCAATTTTACCGGCTGCTTGATGACCGCGACCAGTTTGGCGGCGATGCCCGGCAGGTCCTCCGCAGAACGCATGTCCTCCATGATCACGGCGAATTCATCGCCGCCCAGGCGTGCTATCAGGTCAGTCTCTCTTACCTGCGAGCGCAATCGGGCGCCCAGTTCCACCAACAGGGCGTCGCCCATGCCATGGCCGTAGGTGTCGTTGACCTCTTTGAAATCGTCCAGGTCAAATACCAGAAGCCCCAGAGGCCTGCCCTGTTGCTTTGCACGCTCCAGCGCCCTGGCCATGCGTTGGTTGTAGAAACGGCGGTTATAGAGTCCGGTGAGGGCATCATGAGAAGACAGATGCTCCAGTTCCCGGTTAGCCTTCTGCAGCGAATGACGCAGGTGCTTGTTCATCTCCGCATAAATGATGATTACGCTGACCACGGCAAGTCCCATGGAGGCGTAGGCCAGGGTAATGGCCAGGTTGTAGTTCTGCGGCATTATGATCTGGGTGAACTCCAGCCCGAGTCGCTCCAGGCCCAGAATTACCGACCAGATCAGGATGACGAGGCTGGTCCAGAACAGCGTCGCCCGGACGCTACCGACAATACCTGCCATGACCGGGGCCAGAATCAGCAGGGCAAAGGTGGGAGACCGGGTACCGCCGAAATAGACGCAGGCGATGGTGAAGGCGCTGGTAAAGGCAAACAACAGAATGTGCATTGCGGCTATGCGGTTGTGCAGATAGCGCAGGATCAGTACGGTCAGCAGCACTGCGAAGCCAGTAGTGGCGAACAATGCCCTGGCCGCGGTCTGTCCTTCCGGAGACATATCGATCAGCAGTGCACTGGTGACAGTGAGCGCGATGACCGTCAGGATCCAGAAGAAACTGGTGATGGCCAGAATGCGCTCGCGATAGACCTCTTCGTCCAGCGGGCGAAGCGGATCTCTACCGGTACAGACACCAATCCACCATTCCCGTATGCGGGCCAGATCGTTGAGGATCCGTTGCATAGTTGTGGTTTCGTCCAGGGTTGCGTTGAGTTCTGTATACCTTAGCCGGCGGCTGATTGCCTGATTTATCTTTACTTTTCGTCAGTTTGAGCAGGCTGGCTCAGGGTTCATCGCCGCGCAGGAAGGCGCGCGTGTCCAGCTTCAATTCTCGCAGTGCCGGGTCCTCACGGCTGGCCTGTAGCAGGGTGTCTGCATCAGTTTCGCCGGCAACGTAGGCGGCAATCAGTTCAAGGAGGACCGGCGTCATTTTGGGTTCCCGCACCCAGCGCGGTGACGCTATCAGCGCGCCGCTGGCGTAGCCGCCTTTGAGCTCCAGCCAGTAGCCTCCGCAGCTGGACAGAAAGTAATCACCGACCCGCCCGTAGCTGACATTGGGGGTGCTGGGGTTAAAACCACCGGGCATCAGCTGGTCAATGCGGTACAGCGCCATGATCCACGACGAATCTATGGGGAATAGTGCTGCGTCCGGGCGACAGTAGTTAGCTGTGTGCAGCCAAACGCGCACGGTGTCGCTGGCAGGGGTACCACGTAGTGTGCTGTCTACGCGCAGGTCTATCGAGTTACCCTTGCCGTCGATAACTGAGCCGGCGATTATCAGGTCGGCCATATGCTGCACGTCGACAAATGAGCCCTGCCACAGGCATTCGCACTGTGCGCTAACCCGCAGGCTGGCGGTACTGACTAGCAGGAAAATGAGCAGTCGCTGCCACATGGTGTTACTGCAGCGCTTTGGCAGCCTCGACAGCAAAATAGGTGAGGATGCCATCACAGCCGGCTCGTTTGAACGACAGCAAGGACTCCAGCATGACCGGCTCGCGCTGCAACCAACCGCGCTCAAAGGCGGCCTGATGCATGGCATATTCACCGCTCACCTGGTACGCAAAGGTGGGTGCTTTCAGTTCCTCTTTCACTCGCCGAACAATATCGAGGTAGGGCATGCCCGGCTTGATCATAATCATGTCTGCACCTTCGGCCAGGTCCAGGGCGCATTCATGCAGGGCTTCGTCGCTGTTTGCCGGATCCATCTGGTAGCTGTGCTTGTTACCGCCCTTGATGTTGCCGGAGCTGCCGATCGCATCTCGAAACGGCCCATAGTAGCTGGAAGCATATTTGGCGGCGTATGACATGATCAGGGTGTTGACGCAGGACGAGGCTTCCAGCGCCTGACGGATGGCACCAATACGTCCGTCCATCATGTCCGACGGCGCCACTATGTCTGCCCCGGCTTCAGCATGCGAGCAGGCCTGTTTGACCAGCACCTCGGTGGTGACGTCATTCAGTACATAACCATTATCGTCGATAATGCCGTCCTGCCCGTGAGTAGTGAACGGGTCGAGCGCGACGTCGGTAATCACTCCCACTTCAGGCACCGCGTCTTTGAGGGCCTTGACCGCACGTTGCACCAGAGCGTCCGGGTGGAACGCTTCCTCTGCCATCAGGCTCTTTTTACTGGTGTCCACTACTGGAAACAGCGCAATTGCCGGAATTCCCAGTTGCAGTGCCTCTCGGCCCTGCTGCACCAGCAGGTCGATACTCAGGCGCTCAATACCCGGCATTGAGGGAATGGCTTCTCTTTGCCCGTTGCCTTCGAGTACGAACACTGGGTAAATAAGGTCGGCAGGCGTCAGCAGGCTTTCACTGACCAGGCTTCGCGAGAACGACCGGGCGCGTATACGGCGCATGCGGGTGGAAGGAAAAGGTCCTCGCTGCGAACTGAAACTCATTACTGTCTCCTTTAGACTGGCAATGCGGCGAATGCCGCACGGGCCGCTTCTATCGTGGCCTCGATTTCAGCCTCGCTATGCGCGCTGGACATGAAGCCAGCCTCGTATGAAGCGGGCGCCAGGTAGATTCCGGCATCCAGCATCAAGTGGAAGAAGCGGTTGAAGCGCTCGGTGTCGCAGGCCATCACTTGTGCATAGTTTTCGATGCGGTCGGCGGACGTAAAGAAACCGCCGAACATAGTGCCTGCACAGTTGGTAGTGAACGGTATCCCCTCAGCACGGGCTGCGGCTTCCATCCCGCTGCACAGGTCCCGCGTGCGCTGGAACAAGGGTTCGTAGAACCCGTCTTCGGAAATGATTTCAAGGGTTGCCAGGCCCGCAGCCATGGCAATGGGGTTCCCGGACAGGGTGCCGGCCTGGTAGACAGGACCCAGGGGTGCAATGTGTTCCATGATTTCGCGCTTGCCACCGAAAGCGCCCACGGGCATGCCGCCACCAATGACTTTTCCCAGCGTAGTGAGGTCTGCCTCGACACCGTAAAAGCCCTGTGCTCCCTGCAGGCCGAAACGGAATCCGGTCATTACCTCATCCAGAATCAGCAGTGCGCCACTGGCGGAGCAGACTTCCCGCAGCGTTTGCAGGAATCCGGGTGCGGGTGGAATGCAGTTCATGTTCCCGGCAACCGGTTCGACAATAATGCAGGCGATTCTGTCGCCGTGCTCAGCAAACGCCCGGCGCACTCCTTCCGGGTCGTTGTAGGTCAGCGTCATAGTGTGATCTGCCAGTGCTGCGGGTACGCCCGGGGAGCTTGGCACTCCCAGTGTCAGCGCTCCGGAGCCTGCCTTCACCAGCAGCGAGTCCGAGTGCCCGTGATAACAGCCTTCGAATTTTACGATCGTATCGCGTCCGGTATAGCCGCGAGCCAGTCGTATAGCGCTCATGGTTGCCTCGGTGCCGGAATTGACCATGCGCACCATGTCCATTGCCGGCATGATGTCGCAGATCCGGTCAGCCAGCTGAATCTCCAGCTCTGTGGGTGCCCCAAAACTGAGTCCCTTCTCGCTCTGGCGGATTACCGCCTCGCGCACTGCGGGGTGGTTGTGGCCCATCAGCATGGGTCCCCAGGACAGCACGTAGTCAATGTAACGCTTGCCTTCGCTGTCGAAGAAGAAGGGGCCTTCGCTGCGCTCGACGAACACCGGCGTGCCGCCTACCGCCTTGAAGGCCCTTACCGGTGAGTTCACTCCACCGGGGATGTGTTGGCGGGCGCGATCGAATAGTTGTTGCGAGGTGCTCATAGGGTCTCTGCTGTCAGCTTCAGTTCAGGCGGACGTCATGCCCGCGGGAAAGGAATTATCCGGTTTGAGCTGGAGAATATCCAGCTTGGTCAAAAAGGCCTGACTACGGCCAGGATGACCATGGCGAAAAGGAACAGCACGGGCACTTCGTTAAAGAACCGGTAGAAGGTGTGGCTGTGGTTGTCCTTGTTCTCCATGATAGCGCGCAGGTAGCGCCCGCACTGGAAGTGATAGATCACCAGAGCGGCCATCCCGGCCATCTTCAGCCAGAACCACGGTGCCTGCAGATAGTAATCCGGATTCAAGCTGGTCAGCCCCAGGCCGAGGCCAATGACGATGTACATGAACGGCGTGATGAAGCGATACAGGCGCCGTGCCATCACCGCCAGCGTCTCGCGAGTGTGCGGGTGCTCGCAGCCAGCATAATTGACGAAGATGCGGGGCAGGTAAAACAAGCCCGCAAACCAGCAGACAACAAAGATAATGTGAAGGGCTTTCATCCACAGCATTCGGTACGTCCTGTATTCATAGTCGGGCCAGGGTGAACTTTTCGATAGCCTCCCTGGTGATCACGCCGTGCAGTATCGGTTTGCTGGCGGTGCGACTGCGTTCATAAACACATGCCGCTTCTGCGGTTTGCTTGCCAATACTGTCCAGCGCCTGGCGCAGGCTTGCCTGCAGGGGGATATTGGTCGTGGTCCAGCGTCGTATATCGGCATCGGTTATGTCTACCTCCTCACCGGCCGGTTGTTTATCAAGCCAGGCCAACAGGGTTTCGCCTTGCACCAGGTACAGGTCTTCTCCCTCGCGGCTGACCAGGCACCAGGTTGGCTTGAACTCAAGCAGGGGCACTCTGTCCTCTTCATTCAACTGCGTGGGTACACGCACTATCCTGCTGTCCATGATCGAGCCCACGTGGGTCCGGTGCAGCAGCTGATTGAGAGGGTCATCGGGAACCACTCTCTGCAGCTGGCGCAGCAGGCTCTGGTGCAGCGCGCGCTCACCAAACAAGCCACTGCAGGTAAGGCTGGCTGCGACGATGGCCAGCATCGCCGGCATGCTTACCGCGATACTGTGGGTAAGTTCAATAACAGCCAGGATAGCCGCCAGGGGTGCATTCAGCACCGCGCCCATTGCGGATCCCATACCGATCAGGATATACAGGATTGGGTCAGAGGCCAGCTCTGGCATGAACTGCTGCCCCAAGTGTCCCAGTGCACCGCCGATGCAGGCGCCTATCAGTAAATTGGGCCCAATGATGCCTATGGGCATACCAGCACCGGCGCTAACCGCTGTGGCCAGTATCTTGGCCAGGGCGATGACGATCAGCGCAGTCACTACCAGCTCGCCGTTCAGCGCCTGGTTCAGGGTGTCGTAGCCTATACCCATAATCTCCGGTACCAGCATTGAGAGTGAACCGGTCACCACGCCGACAGCGGCGAAGCGCAGTGTCACATCAATGTGGGAGAAGCGTGCAGTGACCCTGGCAATGCGGATAAAAGCCACCACCGCCAGACCGCAACTGAACCCCAGGAAAATGATGTAAGGCATTTCTGCCAGCGAAGTGAGTTGTAGCTCCGGGATGGCGAACGCGGCACCACTGCCCGCCAGTGTGCGGCTGACTGCAGAGGCGGAGACGGCGGCCAGCATCACCGGTATAAAACCGACAACAGTGTACTCGGCGACAATGACTTCCATGGCAAAAATGACGCCTGCCAGCGGTGTGTTGAACGCGGCAGCGATGCCGCCAGCTGTGCCGCAGGCGATTAGCACGCGCAGGCTGTTGCTGGGTAATTGCAGCCTCTGGCCCAGCAGGCTGTTTACAGCGCCGCCCAGGTGTACACCGGGTCCTTCACGCCCCCCGGACATACCCGCACCGAGTGCCAGGGTGCCACCGAAAAACTGCACCAGTGCGTTACGTGCGGGCAATGCGCCGTAGTGGGAATGCATGCGGCTCAATACGTGGATAATGCCTGTTTCCCGGTCCTCGGGGCGCAGCAGGCGGTAGCCTATGCCTAACGCCAGGGCGCTGGCCACCGGCAACCAGAAATGCAACTGTGGCGGCAGGGATTCGAAGTCCTCACCGCCGCCACCCACGCCCCAGAGTGACGCTGCCAGCGAAATCGCGCGCTCGAAGGCGAGCACCACCAGGCCAGAGGCAATGCCCCCTATGATGCCCAGTAGAGAATAGGCCAGCACTGAGTCGTAGTTGGTCAGCAGCTGACGGTATTTCTGGATCTGCTTGCGCACACGGTTTCCCGGAGCCGGTTAAAAAACCAATATTAACAGTTAATTGGCGCGACAATACTTTTATACTACGCGGTCCTAAGCTGCGGGCACAGAAGTAACAGGGAGCACTATGATCAAGGTTGGCATTGTTGGGGGCACTGGATATACCGGTGTTGAACTGCTGCGCATACTGGCGCTGCATGAAGAGGCACAGGTGGTAGCAATCACTTCGCGTGCCGAAAGTGGCCGCCGTGTAGATGATTTGTATCCAAACCTGCGTGGACACTATGATCTGGTGTTCGGCGAGCCGGATGTGCAAGCACTGGCGGCCTGCGATATCGTGTTTTTCGCCACACCGCACAATGTAGCCATGAATATGGTGCCAGCGTTGCTGGACGCAGGTGCACGCGTGATCGACCTGTCGGCAGATTACCGAATACGCGACGCTGAGCTGTGGTCGCGCTGGTACGGAGAGCCCCACGTCAGCCCGGACATTCTCGAGCATGCAGTATACGGGCTGCCCGAGGTCAATCGTTCCGCAATCGCCGGCGCCAGGCTGGTGGCATGTCCTGGCTGCTACCCGACTGCAGTGCAATTAGGGCTGATACCGCTGCTGGGGCGACAGTTGGTCGATACCCAGCACCTTGTCGCGAGTGCCGCCTCCGGCGCCAGTGGTGCCGGGCGCCAGGCCAAGGTAGACAACCTGCTGTCGGAAGTGGCCGACA
>JAUIIQ010000264.1 GCA_030431585.1 Gammaproteobacteria bacterium
CTCTTCAAGAACAGGCGCCGAGTCACCTTCACCGGGTGCAAGCCCGGGTATATCGAGCAAGGTAATGTTGGCCCAGGGCCGCAGCACCGTTACCAGTGGCCGCCAGATTTCACGGTTACTGCCCCACCCATGCAGCAGCACAATATGCTGCTGCGCGCTGGCGGTGGCGGGTAAAAACTCGGGTTGCGAGCTCATGGGCACCGGCATTTCCCCAGTTCCTCAAGCAGGCGATCAACCTGTTGCTCGCTGTGAGCCGCACTGAGGGTGATACGCAGCCGCGAGGTTCCAGCCGGTACAGTAGGGGGACGTATTGCGCCAACCAGCAAACCCCGTTCGCGAAGCTGCTGACTGAAGAGGACCGCCTGCCTGGCGTCACCGATTAGCAGCGGTTGTATCGCGCTGGTCGAGCTCATCAGGTCAAGACCCAGGTCAGCGGCACCATGCCGGAATCGTGCAATCAGCCGGTGCAGGTGCTCGCGACGCCATGATTCCTCTTGCAGTAGTTCTACCGCCGCAAGTGCCGCTGCCGCGAGAGCGGGCGGTGTAGCCGTTGTGTAAATGTAGTTGCGCGTTTGCTGTATCAGGCCTTCTATAAGCAGCTCATCTCCCGCGACGAACGCTCCGGCAGTGCCCAGCGCCTTGCCCAGCGTGGCCATCAGAACAGGGACATCGACAGTATCCAGGCCCGCTGCCTGCACGCTGCCTGCACCCTGTTCGCCCATCACGCCAATTCCGTGTGCATCATCCACCATCAGCCAGGCCTTCTCCTGCCGACACAAAGCGGCCAGCTCTGCCAGGGGCGCGGTGTCACCATCCATGCTGAAGACCCCGTCCACCACGACAAGCTTGGGACCATCGCCGGCACCCAGCCGGCGGGCGAGGTCAGCTACGTCATTGTGCGCAAAACGGCGAAAGCGGGCGCCGCTATGCAAGCCACCATCAAGCAGGGAAGCATGGTTAAGCCGATCCTGGAACACGCGGTCCCCGGGTTCCAGCAACGTTGTAAGCGTCCCGGTATTGGCGGCGAATCCAGATGAGAACAGCAACGCTCGTGGTCGGCCAGTGAGCCTGGCCAGCGCCTCCTCCAGCTCCTGGTGAGGCCGGCTGTGGCCACAAACGAGATGGGATGCACCGCTGCCCACGCCATAGGTGTTTGCCGCGCTGCGGAAACTCTCAACCACCCTGGGGTGTGAAGCCAGGCCCAGGTAATCGTTGCTGCAGAAGTTCAGCAATTCCCTGCCGTCCACGCGCACCGTGGGGCCCTGTGCAGAATCCAGTGTCAGGCGTTCGCGGAAGAGGTCCTGTTCCCGACGCTGCTGGAGCGCCGCACCCAGTCGCTGCTCAAAGCCGGCCACGTCACGGCTCAGCTGCTGGGTGCCGCTGCGTCGTAGAAGTGGGGGCTGGGGTCCTGCGGTGGCTGCTGCAGTTCACAGGCCTCTGTATTGATCCCAAGGCGGCCAAACAAGGCCATATCTGCGTTGGCGCGAGGGTTGGGGGTGGTCAGCAACTTCTCACCATAAAAAATGGAATTGGCGCCGGCAAAGTAGGCCAGCGCATGCATCTGCTCGTTCATCTCCTCGCGCCCGGCGGAAAGACGGACATGCGACGCGGGCATCATTATGCGAGCCACGGCAATGGTGCGGATAAACTCAAAGGCGTCCAGGTCGTCCTGATTTTCCAGCGGTGTCCCCTCAACCCGCACCAGCATATTGACCGGCACGCTCTCGGGGTGCTGAGGCAGGTTGGCAAGCTGCTGCAACATGCCGGCGCGGTCACTTTGCTGCTCGCCCATACCCACAATGCCGCCGCTGCACACTTTCATGCCGGAGTTGCGCACATGTTCCAGCGTATCCAGCCGGTCCTGGTAGGTGCGAGTGGTGATAATGTCACCGTAAAACTCGGGCGAGGTATCCAGGTTGTGGTTGTAGTAATCCAGGCCAGCCTCGGCCAGCTCCGAGGCCTGCTCCGGCGTGAGCATACCCAGCGTCATGCAGGTTTCCATGCCCAGATCACGCACACCTTTAACCATCGCCACCACGTGCGGCATGTCGCGTGCCTTGGGCGAACGCCACGCGGCTCCCATACAAAATCGCGTGGACCCGGCGGCTTTCGCGGCCCTTGCCTGCTCCAGCACTTTTTCTACTTCCATCAACTTTTCGACCTCCAGGCCCGTGTCGTAGCGGGTGCTCTGGGGGCAATAAGCGCAATCCTCAGGGCAGGCGCCGGTTTTGATGGAAAGCAGAGTGCTCACCTGCACCTGATTCGGGTCAAAATAGGCACGATGCAAACTGTGGGCACGGAACAGCAAATCATTGAAGGGCAGGGCAAACAGGGCAGCCACTTCCTCTCGAGTCCAGTCATGGCGAATGTCCTCAGCCCGGGGCGAAGGGGTAGCGATAGCAGCGTGCATAGGAGACCTGGTTGACGTGGAAGAAAGACCGCCAATGATAACCCCGGACCCTACGCTGTCAACCAATTGTGCGCACCATGGTTAACAACAAGGCCTCGCTGCTGCTGGAGGGATTGTTTCCCAACCACTGTTGTCTTTGCGGGTGGCGATGCGCCGGCAACCTGCCTTTATGCGAACCCTGCCGCAATGAAATGCCACTCAACGAGAGCGCCTGCGACCGCTGCGCTCTGCCTCTGGCCAGCCCTGCTGCGCGCCTTTGCGGCGCGTGCCTGAGGCGCCCTCCCCCGTTTGACCGGGTGATCGCCCCCTGGCTCTACGGGGAGTATCTGGCGCATATACTGCAGCGCTGGAAGTTCCACCGCGACACTCGCCTGACGCGATTACTTGCGGATATGTGGCAGCAACAGGTGAGCGAAGTCGCACCGGTTGACGCCGCGGTGCCGGTGCCCATGCACTGGTGGCGACAATGGCGTCGTGGCTACAACCAGGCGGAGCTGCTGGCACTGGCGCTGCGACGGCACAGGCCACAATTAACCATTGCCAGTCGGCTATTGTGCCGGCACAGGCACACCCGGGCACAATCGGGTATGACTGCACGTGCGCGCTCGCGCAACCTGCGCGGCGCCTTTACTGCCGGCAACGCCTGTGCCAACCTCCGGCTGGCCGTCATAGACGATGTGCTGACCACGGGCGCCACAGCGCAGGAGGTTGCGCAAACGCTGAAAGACGCGGGTGCCACGTATGTTGAAATCTGGTGCCTTGCCCGCACTCCACCACCGGGAGACTGAAAAGCTGAAGATACTGACCACACTGGCGCTGTTAATGCTGTTTACCTGCTGGCCTGTTGTTGCCAGTGAACCATTACGCCTGGCCGTTGCAGCAAATTTCAGGGTCACCGCAGACAGCATCAATGCGGCCTTTACAGCACAGACAGGACACAAAATCCTGCTATCGAGCGGCTCCACCGGCACACTGGCCAGCCAGCTGCTTCACGGCGCACCCTTTGACCTGTTCCTGGCAGCAGACCAGGAGACACCAGCCCGGCTGGTAAAAAGTGGAACCGGTCTGATGTCCCAGTGCTACGCCGTAGGAAACCTGGTGCTGGTAGGTGGGGACCTGAATGACCTGGCTGAGCCGGATCTGAGTCTCGCCATCGGCAACCCCGCTACCGCTCCCTACGGAAAGGCCGCCATGGAGGTGCTGGCGCGACCGGAATTTACCCAGGAGAAAACCATTGTCCGGGGCACCAACGTGCTCCAGGCCTATCAGTTCTGGCTGGCCGGAGCTACCGACATGGCCCTGGTCGCACGCGCCCTGGCCCCCGATGCAACACCTGTTCCCGGGCATTGGCACAGGCCTCTGGAGCAACATTTTGTGGTGCTGAGGGATTCGCCGGTAGTGAACACCTACCTGCGT